>CACKOX010000009.1 GCA_902601865.1 uncultured Alphaproteobacteria bacterium
ATGGACTTCCAATTTTCAAATCCTAGTCGCTGAGCTAAGGGGGCGTAAATTAGTAAAGTCTCATTACTAACTCTTTTTCTTTTTTCAACATCTTTAAAATAATGAATTGTTTTTATGTTGTGCAACCTATCTGCTAATTTAATAATTAAAACTCTTATATCTTTTGCAGTTGAAATAAGAAGTTTTCTAAAATTTTCTGCTTCTTTTTCTGATCTTGTTGTTTTTTTTTCCTCTAAAAAATCAATTTTAGTTAAACCATCCACTAAATTTGTTATACTGGGACCAAAGTTTTCTTTTAATTCTAATTTTGAAAATTTTGTATCTTCAATTACATCGTGGAGTAAGCCTGTAATAACTGTTTCTGTATCTAATTTTAGTTCAATGAGCGACTTACAAACCTCGTATGGATGTATTATATATGGGTCTCCAGAAGCACGAAATTGATCTTTATGGGATGTTTCTGCTACCTCTATTGCTTTAACAAATAAATTCTCATTAAAATTTTTATCATAGGATTGTAATGCTGACTTAAAATCGCTGTAACTATCATTGAAATAGCTGGTTTGGAACATCAGCTAAAATAATAAACTAAATTGAACTTTTAATCTTCAAGAAGATGATCTTCGTTTTCTTCTTCTTTTTCCTGAACCAGTTGGTAGCTTTTAATAATATCTTCTTTGACATCCCCTACACTGATTTTCTCATCAGCTATTTCTCTTAAAGCTATTACTGTGCTTTTGTCATTATCTAATGGAACTTGTGCTTCATTGCCAGCGTTTAGGACCTTAGCCCTATGTGAAGCCAATAATACTAAATCGAAAAGACTATCAACGTTTTTAGTACAATCTTCTACTGTAACTCTTGCCATGTGAGGTTTATATGAAAAAGTAGATGAAAATACAAGAGAATTATTATTTCTTTATAATTCTTTGTTTTTTCCTGTCCCACTCCCTTTGCTTAATAGTCTCTCTTTTATCATATTTCTTTTTACCCACTCCTACTCCAAATCTCACCTTTGCTAGACCTTTGTCATTAAAAAATATCTCCATAGGAACTGCTGTAAAACCTTTAGTAGTTAACATACCAAGAATTTTTTTTATTTCTCTTTTATTTAAAAGGAGTTTTTTTATTGATCTAGTTTTCTTTTTTAGGTCGAAATTCTTGTCTCTGGAGATAATTTCAAAGTTATTTATATAAATTTCACCTTTTTGTTCGTTTATAAAACTTGATTGAATAGAAGCTTTCCCGTTTCTTAAGGGTTTGACCTCATTGCTTTCAAGAACAATACCAGCTACGTAGGTCTCTTTTATTTCATAATCAAATTTTGCTCTACGATTTTGAATAGACAATTAGATAAAATTTAAATCTTTAATTGTTTTTCTTACTTGCTTTTTTGTTTCAGGACTAAGCTCATACAGAGGCTCTCTAATGTCGGCTTTACATTTACCCATTAAAGAAAGTGCATACTTTGCTGGTGTGGGGTTAGGTTCAGCAAATAATATTTTTGATAAAGATGCCAACCTTAAGTTTACTTTATCAAATTCTTTATAATTCTTTTTTTGCCAATAATAGTGCAGCATCGATGTTAATTTTGGCGCAACATTAGCTGTTACTGATATACAACCATGACCACCTTGAGCAAGAAATCCAGCTATTGTTCCATCTTCACCTGATAAATAATTAAAATCTTTTTTCATAAAAGTTCTCATTATCAAAGGTCTGGACATGTCATTAGAAGCATCCTTTATACCAACGATGTTTGATATTTTATTAAGTTGTTTGAAACTATCAAAAGACAGATCTACTATTGATCTTCCAGGTATATTGTAAATAAGTTGTTTTAAAGGAGATACTTTTGCTATTTTTTTAAAATGATTTATAAGGCCTGTCTGGTTTGGCTTATTGTAATATGGTGTAACTACTAATCCGTAGTTTGCCCCAGCCTTATATGCGTGTTTGGTAAATTCAATTGCCTCTTTAGTAGAGTTAGATCCCGTTCCAGCAATTACAGGTATTTTTTTTGAAGCTACTTTAATTGCAAATTCAACCAATTGCATATGTTCATCGTGAGAGAGTGTTGGAGACTCACCAGTAGTTCCACAAACTGTAACTCCAGAAATTCCACTTTTAATCTGCCATTTTAAAAGATGTTCGAAACTGTCGTAATCAACTTCTCCATTTGAAAAAGGAGTAATTATTGCTGGTATAGATCCTTTGAGCATTCTTATTTTTTACTATTTTTCTAACAAATATATAGGTTTTTTTTATGGCGGAGAGAGAGGGATTCGAACCCTCGGTACAACTTGCGTCGTACGGCGGTTTAGCAAACCGCTGGTTTCAGCCACTCACCCACCTCTCCTTAGGCATATTTATAGCCAAAATAGTAGCCGAAATATAGTCAAATAAAAAGAATTGTCATTCTTAAAATTTATATAAGTATTGAATGATAGTTAATTCTTGAGTCTTTCAAGTAAAATTTTATTAATTAATTTTGGATTGCCTTTTCCTTTTGTTGCTTTTAAGCATTTGCCCACAAAATATCCTAAAACCCTATCAGAGCCACCTTGAAATTTTGAAATATTTTCCTCTTCTCCTACTAGAGCTTCATCTATAATTTTTTCTAATTCACCCGAGTCTGAGACTTGCTCAAGACCTAATTCTTTTACAATATCAGATGGTTTGCCTTGACCATTTAAAACTTTCGGTAAAATTTCTTTGCCAGCTTTATTTGAAATTACATCATCTGAAACAAGTTTAAGAAGATCTGTAATCTCTTTAGTTTTTTCATTTAAACTAGATACTTCTAAATTATTTTCTTTGATAAAAGCAAATATATCTCCGACCAACCAAGCTGCAATAAATTTTGGTTTTACATCTGTTTCAGAAATCATTTTTTCAAACAAAATAGCATTTTGCTTTTCAACAGTGATAATTTTAGCAATATCTTTATCAACATTATAATCTTTAATAAATTTATCTAACTTAGCTTGAGGTAATTCTCCAACTGATGTCTTTACTTTATCGATTTGATCTTGAGTTAAATTTACAGGTAATAAATCAGGGTCAGGAAAGTAACGATAATCATGTGAAAATTCCTTACTTCTCATTGCTCTAGTCTCACCTGTGCTTGTATCAAATAACATCGTATTTTGCTCAATTTTACCGCCGCTTTCAATAACATCTACCTGTCTTTTAAATTCATATTCAATAGCTTGCCTTATAAATTTGAATGAGTTTAAATTTTTAATTTCGCATCTAGTGCCAAGCTCTCCACCTTTTTTACGAACAGACAAATTAACATCAGCTCTCAAGGAGCCCTCTTGCATATTTCCATCACATACGTCAATATACATGAGCACTTGTCTCAAAGAGGACATGTAACTCACTACCTCCTCTGCTGATGATAAATCGGGATATGAAACTATCTCTAAAAGCGGTGTACCAACTCTGTTAAGGTCTATAAAACTAAATTTTGGGTCAATATCATGAATGCTTTTACCTGCATCTTGCTCTAGATGAGCTCTTTCAATTCTAATTTTTTTTTGATTTCCTTCATTATCAATATTTATAAATCCCTCAGTTAATATAGGGAATTCAAACTGACTAATTTGATAACCTTGAGGTAAATCTGGATAAAAGTAATTTTTTCTTTCAAATACAGAATATTTATTGATTTTAAAATTCAATGCAAAGCCAGTTTTTATTGCCATTTCAATACAAGCAAAATTCATAACTGGAAGCATTCCGGGCATACCAGAGTCTATGAAATTTACATTCTCATTAGGCTCAGATCCAAATTGATTTGGTGAGGATGAAAATAACTTAGATGAAGTGTTAAGTTGAGCATGAACTTCAAGTCCAATAACCATTTCCCAATTATTGCCCATTGAAATTTAATTCCTTTTCTGCAAGTGCAGCTATCTGTAATAGTTTTTTTTCTTCAAAATAATTTCCTATAAACTGAATACCTAATGGGAGGCCATTTGTACTTAAACCTGAAGGTATAGATATTCCAGGAAGGCCCGCAAGACTTGTAGGAACTGTATAAATGTCATTTTTATACATAGATATTGGATCAAGTTTATCCCCTATCTTAAATGCCTCATTTGGTGTCGTAGGTGTTAATATAAAGTCAACATCATTAAAAATTCTTTGAAAATCATCTTTAATCAAACGTCTCACTTTTTGAGCCTGTCTATAGTAAGCATCATAATAACCGGCTGACAATACATAAGCTCCTATGAGGATTCTTCTAGTAACTTCGTCTCCAAATCCTTTTGTTCTTGAATTCAAATAAATATCGTCAAGACTTTTGCCATCTTCTCTTACTCCATAGCGTATTCCATCATATCTAGCTAAGTTTGATGATGCTTCAGCAGGTGCTAGTATGTAATAAGTTGAAAGAGCATATTCAGTAGTCTTAAACTCTACATCTACAAATTCTACATTATGTTTAATAAGTGCTTTTTTTGTATTTTCAATTTGACTTAAAATATCTCCACTAACATCCTTAAGGTAATCAGATGGAATACCAATTTTAATTTTTTGATCTAATTTGTCATTAATGCCAATAGAATAGTCTTCTCTAACATGGTTTGAGCTTGTAGTGTCATTAAAATCATGTTTGTTTATTGAATTCAAAATTAGAGCAGCATCCTCAACAGAGTTAGTGAGAGGGCCCGCCTGATCTAAACTGGATGCAAAAGCAACAATTCCCCATCTAGAACAAGATCCAAATGTAGGTTTTAAGCCAACTATTCCGCACAAGCTAGCTGGTTGTCTAATTGATCCGCCAGTATCTGTTCCCATTGATGCCACGCAAGTGCCCTCAGCCACAGCAGCAGCAGATCCACCTGAAGAGCCACCAGGTACAAGATCATCAGTTGGAACATTTTTATTTTTCCATGGATTTTTGACTGGGCCAAAAAAACTAGTCTCATTCGAGGAACCCATTGCAAATTCATCACAATTATTTTTTCCAATAAAAATTGAACCGTCATCTAATAGTTTTTGCGTTACAAAAGATTCGTAATTAGGAGTAAAATTGCTAAGAATTTTAGATGAGGCCGTAGTTCTAATACCCTTTGTGCAAAACAAATCTTTAATGCCTAGAGGAATACCATCCAAAGGCAATGGATTTCCATTTTCATATCTTTTTTGAGACTCTTTAATTGATAGAATATTATTCTCTTTATCCAACAATAAGTTAAAGCTATTAGTTTTACTCGATTTAGCTTTTATTAAAAACTCATCATAAAGTTCTTCAACACTTATTTTTTTATCTCTAAGAGAATCTTTAATTTGACTAATTGAACTTTTCACTTACTCAACTACTTTGGGGACTTTAAAAAAATTCTGAGCTCTCTCTGGAGCATTACTTAATACGTCGTCAACAGAATTACTCTTATTTATTTCATCTTTTCTAATCGATACTGTTTTTTCTGTAACATTGTGTAAAGGTTCTGTCTCACTAGTGTCAATCATTTTGAGATTATCTACCCATTTGATTATATCTTTTAAGGAATTGGCATAAAATTCCTCTTTTTCATGTGGTAATTTTAGCTTTGCTAAATAAGAAATTCTTTTAATATCTATATCACTCATAATGGTCGTCGATACTATATCAGATTTTCTTCTAAGCAATAATTATACCAAAAAATTTATTGCTATAGATTTTGGATTAAAACATATTGGAATAGCAATAAGCGATCCATCTAATATTATTTCTATTCCATATGGAACTTTTAGCGAGAAATTATTATTTGAAAATATTGAAGAGATTATTACTAATGAAAATATTCACGGTATTATAATTGGTAAGCCATATCATCTTGATGGTTCTATATCAGAAATGGTTAAAAATGTTGAAAAATTCTCACAGAATTTAGAAAATATCGTGTCTTGCCCAATTTTGTTTATTGATGAGAGATTGAGCAGTAAACCCTATAAATCAATAAGAAAATCAGAAAAAACAAATATTCATGAAAAGAGTGCGTGTTTAATACTTGATGATTTTCTAACTTTGTATAGAAACTCCCCTAGTGGCAAATAGAAAGATCACTTCCATAGACGATCTGTCAGCTAAAGATATTCAATCAATTGCTGAGAAAGCTATAAAATTTAAGAACTCAAAAAAAAGAATTTTGGAAAATAAACCAAAAAATATTTTTAACTTATTTTTAGAGCCCTCTACGAGAACAACAATTAGTTTTGAGCTAGCTTCTAAAAACCTAGGCTATAATTCAATTAATATAAATTTTGAAAAGAGTTCATTGTCTAAAGGTGAGTCTTTTAATGACACAATGGATACTTTAATGAGTATGAAACCAGATGTATTAATTATAAGAGATAAAAATAATTTTTCACCTATGGAAATAGGAAAGAGAAGTAAGATACCTGTAATAAATGCTGGAGATGGAACTAATGAACATCCTACACAAGCGCTCCTAGATTATTGTGTTATAAGAGAAATTTTTAAGAAGAAAAAAATTAAAATAGGTATATGTGGAGATATAAAACACAGCAGAGTGGCTCATTCAAATATTAAGCTTCTTTCTAAATTAGGATATGAAATACATATAATTGCTCCTACATATTTTTTAGATAGGAAGGATTTAAAAAAAATTAATAATAAAATTATTTTTCATAAAAATCTTAACTCTCTTAAAGAGCTTGATATCTTAATGATGCTAAGAGTTCAAAAGGAGAGAATTCCTAAGGGTGCAAAAAATATGATGAGTTCCTTTAAAAAAGAGTTTTGTTTACAAAATAAACACCTATTGAATAAGCCTTACTTGATGCACCCAGGCCCTGTAAATAGAAATATAGAAATTAGCGATGATGTTTTAGATAATTACCCTAAATCCTTAATTTTAAAACAAGTTGAAATGGGAGTTTTTCTTAGAATGGCTTGTTTACAGTATATCCTTAAGTAATGTTTTTAGAATTATCTTTTGCTTATTTAGTGGGCTCTATTCCCTTTGGTAAATTGTTAACGAAATTTTTAACCAACAAAGATATCACTCAAACAGGATCAGGTAATATTGGCGCTACGAATGTATATAGAAGCGTATCAAAAAAAGCTGGAGTTGCTGTTCTTTTGTTGGATGGTATTAAACCTATAATTGTTTTATTAGCTATTTTATACATTAGCCCTGAATATTTCTTTGAATATAAATATTTGATTTTTCTTTTTTCTATAATTGGACATATCTTTCCAATTTGGCTTAATTTTAAGGGAGGAAAAGGTGTTGCTTGTTATTTTGGTGGAAATTTATTTTTGTTTCCTGCTCCAACTATTTTAGCAATGATCATATGGTTTTTTACGGTAAAACTCAGTAAGCTCTCATCTCTCGGTGCTCTTTTATCAATATTTCTTTTGACAATTTATCAATTAGTTTTTATTTATGGCAACTTAGAAAAAGGATTAGTATTTGTAATTTTTCTTTTAATATTTTTTAAACATAATTCAAATATTAAAAGATTAATAAAAGGCGAAGAAAATAAAATAAATTTATAGTTATGAACTTGCTAGTAGTAGAATCTCCAGCTAAAGCCAAAACAATTAATAAATATCTTGGTAATGATTTTGAAGTCATAGCAACTGTAGGTCATTTCAGAGATTTAGCTAAAAAAGATGGAGTCAAAGTTACAGAAGACTATAGTGACGTCGAACTTAATTGGGAAACAACAGCAGCAGGACTAAAGATGCTTGATGGTATTGAAAAAAAAGCTGAAGGATACGAAAAAATTTATTTAGCCACTGACCCAGACAGAGAAGGTGAGGCAATAACATGGCACTTAGTTAAGTCATTAGAAAAAAAAGTAGATAAAAATAAATTTAAAAGAATTACATTTAACGAAATTACTAAAAACGCTGTAATAAAAAGTTTTGATGAAGCAAGAAAAGTAGATGATAATCTTGTATCGGCTTATTTAGCTCGAAGAAGCTTAGATTATTTAGCAGGATACAGTTTATCTCCTGTCCTATGGAGGAAAATGCCAGGGAGTCGATCTGCAGGGAGAGTCCAATCAGTAGCAGTAAGACTTATTTATGAAAAAGAGATTGAGATAGAACAGTTTG
The DNA here is from genome assembly GCA_902601865.1 of uncultured Alphaproteobacteria bacterium. Classification (GTDB taxonomy): domain Bacteria; phylum Pseudomonadota; class Alphaproteobacteria; order HIMB59; family HIMB59; genus HIMB59. The sequence goes on from CACKOX010000009.1 coordinate 8,084, forward strand.
AACCAGAGAAATTCTATAAAATAAATGTTCACGGGGAAATTAATGGCGCAAAACTAGATACTTCAATCACTAGTTTAGAAGGTGAAAAAGTTGATAAACTTTTCTTTAGAGATGAAGCATTAGCTAATAAAGCTAAAAATTATTTGAAATCAAATAATTTTTTCATCAGAAAAATTGATGAAAGAACAATATCTCGCAAACCTAAAGCACCTTTTAGTACCTCAACTTTACAACAAACTGCTAATAGTCAACTAAACTTTAGTGCTAGTCAAACTATGACTATTGCTCAGGGTTTATACATGGGAATAGATATAAACAAAGAAACCATAGCCCTTATCACATACATGAGAACTGATAGCATTACACTTTCAAAAGACTCGATAGATACTATAAGAGAAAATATATCAAAGGATTACGGAGATAAGTATTTACCTGATAAACCCATTGAGTATAAATCTAGAAAAAAAAATGCTCAAGAAGCTCATGAAGCAATAAGACCAACTGATATTTCTATAAAACCAGAGGATATAAAAGACTTTTTAAATGAAGAACAATTTAAACTTTATGATTTAATCTGGAAAAGAACAATAGCTTCTCAGATGACAAGTGCTGATACTAACCAAAACACACTTCAAATAGATTGTGAAGAGAAAAATTTAACTTTAAAAGCTACACTTGGTAAATTAATTTTTGATGGATATAAAAAAGTTTATAATCTTCAAGAAGATGATGAAGAACAGATTATTTCATTATTAGAAAATATAAAAGAAAATGATAAATATATTGTAAATGAAGTTGAAGCACTCGAGTCATTTACTTCTCCTCCTTCAAGATACACTGATGCGAGTCTTGTTAAGAAATTAGAAGAGCTAGAAATTGGAAGACCCTCAACATATGCTTCTATAATTCAAACCATTGTTAATAGAGGTTATGTTTTAAAAAGTGGGAAATCATTTATCCTTAATGATCGTGGTAGAGTAGTTAATGTATTTTTATGTAACTACTTTAAAAAATTTCTTGAATATAAGTTTACGGCTGATTTAGAAAACCAACTTGATGATGTTGCTGCAGATAAAGCAGAATGGAAAAATATAGTTTTAAACTTTTGGAAAGATTTTGAATTTTTCATCAATGAAGTAATGGGTAAGCCCAATAGAGAAGTCATAGACGTAATAAATGATGAACTATCTCCCGTAATTTTTAGAAAAATAGGTGGAGATATTGATATCAAATGTTCATCTTGGGCTAATACTGAAAATTGTGAAGGTAACCTAGGTGTTAAGGTAGGAAAAATGGGTGGGTTTATTGGATGTTCTAACTACCCTGAATGTAAATTTACAATTTCTATTGGTGCCTTTGTAAAAGAAGTAAACCCAAAAAATCGTGAAGGTGATGAAATCATCACTTTTCCAAGAACTTTAGGAATAGATGCTGACTCCAAAAAAGAAATAGCAGTTCATTTAGGTCCCTATGGCTATTATCTCCAGTTAGGAAAAGAAATAGATGAAGATAAGCCTAAAAGAGTAACTCTTCCAAAGAGTTATGATCAAAATACAATCGGCATGAATATTGCAAGTCAATTAATTAAATTACCTATCACTCTTGGAAATTTTCCAGATAGCGAAGATCCAGTTGTAGCTAACATAGGTGCCTATGGTCCGTATGTTAAATACCAAGATATTTATGCATCTTTGGGCAGAAAATATGATGTTTTAGAAATTGGTTTAGATCAAGCTGTTGAATTAATTACAATCAAAAAAAATAAACCAACAAATAAAGTTAGAGAAATAGGTATACTTAAAAGAAGAAAACAAAGAGCTAATCTTTATAAAGGAAAATCTGGAAAATATTATTTTAAGATAGGAATAATGAATTACAAAATTCCACCTGAGTACGATGGTGAAAATTTAACAATTGAAGATGTTGAAAAGATACTTAAAGCTAGTCGCTAATTTTTTTTAAATTTAATTCTTTTAATTGTTTGCTATCAATTTTAACTGGCGCATTCATCATTAAATCTTGGGCTCTTTGATTAAATGGAAAAGCTATAATCTCTCTTATATTTTCATTATCACTAAGCAACATTATTATTCTATCTAATCCAGGTGCACAGCCTCCATGTGGTGGGACTCCATAATGAAAAGCCTCAAATAAAGCACTAAATTTTGTTTTAATTTCACTTTCGCCATATCCGGCGATTTCAAAAGCTTTTTTCATAATATCTGGTCTATGATTTCTTATGGCTCCCGATGACAGTTCTATACCATTGCAAACAATGTCATATTGGTAAGCTAAAACGTTTAAGGGATCTTCTTTTATTAACTTATCCATTCCTCCTTGGGGCATTGAAAACGGATTATGACTGAAATCAATCTTGCCTGTTAAAACATCTTTTTCATACATAGGATAATCAACTATCCAGCAAAACTCATATTTATTTTTATCTATTAAGTTTAAATCATCTCCTACTTTTGCAATAACCTTTGAGGAGAAATCATATGACTCTTCTGGTAAATCACACACAAATAATAAACCATCATTTTGATTAAAATTATTGTCTTTAATCATTTGATTTAATTTTTCTTGATTAAAATTTTTAGCTAAAGGGCCTTTTGGTAATAAATTCTCAAAGTTTATATATCCCAAACCTTTTTTTCCTTGTTCTTGTGCCCATTTATTTAAATTATCATAAAAACTTCTTGGCTTACCCTCAGACTTCAAAGCTTGTATACAATTAACTATGGCTCCTTTTTTTATTAAATTTTCAAAAATTTGAAGACCGGATCTCTCGAAATATCTTGTAACATTTGTAAGTCTTAATGGATTCCTTAAATCTGGTTTGTCACATCCAAAATTTTCAATACTGTCTCTGTAAGTAAAAGTTGGAAATGGAAGTTTATTTATAGATTTTTCTTTAGATTTAAATTTATCAAAAGTGTCAAATAGTAAACGACTAATAACATCTAAAATATCTTCTTGTGTAGCAAAGCTCATCTCCATATCAATTTGATAAAATTCGCCTGGTGATCTATCAGCCCTACTATCCTCGTCCCTAAAACAAGGGGCTATTTGAAAATATTTATCTACGCCTGAGGCCATGTAAAGTTGCTTAAATTGTTGAGGAGCTTGGGGTAAAGCATAAAAAGACCCTTTGTGTATTCTTGATGGTACAAGATAATCTCTTGCACCTTCTGGAGAGGGGGCTGTTAGAATTGGTGTAGCTAATTCCATAAATCCCTCGTTATTCATAAATCCTCTTACAAAATTAATAATATTATTTCTTAGTTTAATATTGTGTTGCATCTTAGATCTTCTGAGATCTAAATACCTATATTTTAATCTTACTTCTTCTCCATAATCATTATCTGAATTCACCTCAAGTGGGAGTGTTTTGGAGCACTGACTTAGTATTTCGAAGTTTTCAATTTTTAGCTCAACTTCCCCTGACTCTAAATTTGAGTTAATAGTTTCTTCACTTCTTTTCGTAATTTGACCATAGATTTTAATAACATCTTCATTTTTTATTTTTGATAATTCATTAAAATTTACTGATGAATTATCTACAACACATTGTAGAAGTGATGTTGAGTCCCTTAAATCTATGAATAATAAGTTGCCATGATCCCTAGATCTATTAACCCAACCAGAAACAGTAATTTTCTTATCTACTAGTTCTTTATTTATGTCTTTTAAATAATAATCTCTATAAACGTTCATAATGCTCTTTAATTAGTGACAAATTAATATTATGGTTATTCTCATAAAGCAAATAATTAATAGTTTTAGCTGCCTCAAAAGCTGACAAGTATGTTCTTTCAATATGGTTCATGACTTCAATAATAATCTGTTCAGAGACTGTAATAGATTTCAAAGATAAATATTTATTAATTAATTTGAAGAGAAGATCATTGCTAGGATTTTGAATATTACACAAGTTAAATTGCTTAAGTCTTGAGACTACGTCAGGCAAGTAAAACTCATTTGATAAATTTTCAATAGAAGTCTCAGAGGTAAATATAGTTAAGGGAATATCATTGGAGATAAAAAACTGTAAGAAATGGAAAAATTTCTCATCTTGCGCAGGTAAAATGTTTAAGTCTAGAAAAGTTTCTTTATTAAAATTTAGGTCGTTGGGAACTTTCTCAATTAAATCAATATTATGATTAGTAGAAAACTTTTTTGCTATAGTTGTTTTTCCAGATTTTTTTGGACCATAAATAACTAAATATTTGATTCTTTTATCAAGTGATTGAATTGCTGTATCGTTTTCAAATGAATATATAATTTCATTATCAGAACTATCTAAATTTAAAAATGTTTGCACTAAAAAAAGTTAATTAAGAAATTAATTTGTTTGTTATTATAAAAATTCTCAAATTCTAATATTATCTTATTTTGCATATAAGATAATATCTTTGGCTCTAAACCTGTAAAATATTTTAATTTATTATAATTTGACGCATCAATAGATAGTTGATAAGAGGTTTGATTTTTTTCTAAAAGTTTAACCCATAATAATTTTATATTTGTATCTTTAGAAAACTTAGCCAATCGAAAATAATTTTTTTTATGGTTTAAATAAACATATGACTCTTTATCATAATTTTTTACTATAAAAATTGGGCAATCATCAAATTTATTATTAAACTTGAAAAAATTATTTTTAATAGAGCAATTTAAAAGAATTATATTATGATCAATTTTCTTAGAATTTAAATCTCTAGATAAATTATCCACATCTATATTTAGAGATATCTTAGTGCTACTAAAATTAATATTATATATATTTTTCTCTATTGTAGTAATTACATTCTCTTCCGAAATTGAATTATTAATTCTCTCTAGAAGTTCTTGATAATTTTGAAGATTGCTATCTTTTTGAATAGTAATTTCTTGATAAGCTGATAAATTTTTTAAATTAAATACAAAGAAAATACTAATTAGACATAAATATTTCATTGAGCAAACTATACAAAAAATCGGGTGTTGATGTAATAAAAACTGACAAACTTATTGGTCAAGCTTTAAAATTTATTAAAAGTTCTCACACCGATAAAGTTTTAGGAAACAAACTAGGTTTTAGTGCGGAGTATAAAGTCAATAAAGACGTTACATTATGTGCGGCTACAGATGGTGTTGGCACTAAAGCAATATTATCTGCAGAACTTAATGAATATAAAGGAATAGGCCAAGATTTAGTTGCTATGTGTTCAAATGACTTGTTGTGCAACAAAGCAAAACCGCTCTTTTTTTTAGACTATTTTGCGTGCAGTTCGGTTAAGTCAAAACAATACACTCAAATTCTAAAAAGTATTACTAGTGCATGTAAAAAGATTAATTGTTCACTTATTGGAGGAGAAACTGCTGAAATGCCCTCATTATACAGTGGAAATCATTTTGATATTGCAGGATTTTTAGTAGGTATAAGAGAAAAACAGAAGATTTTTAAAATTTCAAAAGGAGATCTAATATTTGGAATTAAATCAAATGGTTTTCACTCTAATGGATATTCACTAATTAGAGATATTATAAAAAAGAATAAAATTAATATAAAAAGAGCGATATTTAATAAACAAAAACTCTCTGCACTCATAATAAAACCGACACGCCTATATCATCAATTCATAAGTAATAATGATTTAAGATATATAAAAACACTTTCTCATATAACAGGGGGTGGTATCTATACAAATTTTAAAAGGAGTATTCCTAAAGGAATAAAATTTGATTTAAATATTCCTTCTCTACCTAGAGAGTATGATTTTATAAAAGATAATATTAATATTACTGATAATGAATTAATGGAAATATTTAATTGTGGAATAGGAATGATATTTGTAATAAATAAAAAGCATCATGATAGATTTATTAAAAGGAACTTATTTAATTTAATTGGTGAAATTAAATAATTATAAAAAAGTTTCGTTTTTAATATCTGGAGGTGGGTCAAATCTTTTAAAAATATTAAAAAATAATTCTGTAAATAAAGATTTTGAAGTAGTTACTATAATTAGTAATAACAAGATATCTGCAAAAATTAAATCATATCTAAATAAATTTTATAAAAATGTTTTGGTAGTGGAGTTTCAAACAAAATTAAAAAAAAAAAATTTCTTTGCTACAGACATTATTTTTTCATTAGGATATATGAAAGTTATAGAAAAAAGTATTATTAAAAATTTTGATGTTATAAATCTTCACCCCTCCATTCTACCCACTTATAAGGGTCTAATGACACAAAAAAGAATGTTGATAAATAATGAAAAAAACTATGGTTTTACTCTTCACAAAGTTTCTAATGCATTAGACGAAGGTGAGACCATCTCTAATAAAATTAGAAAAATTAACACTAAGAATGAAACAGAGCTTTTATATAAACATAAAAGCTTAGAGCATGAATTTGTGTATAAGCAGTTTATAGATTATTTACTAGACTAATTCAGATCCAGAAAAAAAGAAACTAATTTCAATTTTTGCGTTTTCCTCTGAGTCACTTCCATGTACAGAATTTGCCTCAATAGACTCAGCATATTGCTTTCTAATAGTGCCTTCTTCAGCTTCTGCCGGATTAGTAGCTCCCATTATTTTACGATATTTAGCCACAGCATCTTTTCCTTCTAAAACTTGAACTTGAACAGGGCCAGAAGTCATATACTCAACTAAGCTATTAAAAAAAGGTCTTTCTTTATGTACTTCATAAAATATCTCTGCTTGATTTTTAGTTAAATACATTTTTTTTGATGCTAATATTTTTAAATGTGAGCTTTCAATCATTTGATTGATGTGTCCGATTAGATTTCTCTTTACTGCATCGGGTTTAATTATTGAAAATGTTTTTTGCATATTATTTTCTAATTTTTGAAATATTTATTTATAAAATCTACAATTAATGTCAAGCCGAAACCAGTAGAGCCTTTGTTGTTCATAATATCTCCACTATTCTTCCATGTTGTACCTGCTATATCAAGATGTGCCCACTTTGTGTTTTTAGGAACAAACCTCTGTAAAAATTGAGCTGCAGTAACTGAACCACCATATCTACCTGCTCCAATATTTTTTAAATCTACAAATGGTGAATTAAGCTCTTTATCAAAGTCATCGTGTAAAGGCATTCTCCAAACTTTTTCATTAGTATCAAGCCCAGATTTATATAATGTTTCAGCTAATTTATCATCATTACAAAATAATCCAGCATAATGCTGGCCCAAAGCAACCATTATTGCTCCTGTTAATGTTGCAAAATCGATTACAATCTTTGGATTATATTTTTCACAACCGTAGGTGATAATATCAGCTAGGACAAGTCTACCTTCGGCATCTGTATTCAAAACTTCAACATTTATTCCTTTATAAGACTTAATAATATCACCTGGTTTATAAGCGCTACTACTTGGCATATTTTCAACAAGTCCAACAATCCCAGCGTAAGTGAAATTTGTTTTGACTTCACTTAGATATTTAATAATTGAAGCTGTTACAGCAGCACCTGCCATATCCCATTTCATGTCTTCCATTCCACCACTAGGTTTGATAGATATTCCTCCACTATCAAAGCAGACACCTTTACCAACAAATAAAATATCAACATTTTTTTTTGAATTTTTCTTCTTAAATTCCATTACAACAGGCTCTCTTTTACTACCTTGACTAACTGCTAAAAGACAATTTAAACCAATTTTTGTTATTTTTTTTTTATCAAGTGTTAATACACTTACATTACTCTTACTTATTTGAGACTGTGTTCTTTTCGCAAAAGAAATTGGATAAATAATGTTACTTGGCTCAGAGACTAATTCTTTCAAAAAATTAATAGAATTTAACAAAATTGAATAGTTTTTAGAAATTTTAAAGTTAGTTTTATATTTTGATTTAATTGAATTTTTTTTGTAATTAGAAAATATGAAATCTTTCTTTAAAAAGCCGAAAGCTAATGCATCTAAATGGGGTTTATCACTATCATTTACAATAATTTGAGAAATTGAATATTTAATTGAAATATCGTAAACAAATGATCCTAAAATAATTTTATTAAAATGAGAGACATGAGAGTTTTCTTCATAAATATTTAATACATACTGAGAATTTTTTATGTTAATTGAATATTTAAAAATAGTGATTTTGTTATAACTATAATCAGTTAAATCTTTTTTTTTTAATGATTTGCCACAGATGTAAACTGATAATTTTATACTTTGATTAGGTTTATTTATTAAGTTAAATTGAGCTTTCATGATAGGAAGATCTCGATCATACATAGTTTTAAATTATTTAAAATATATTTTAATAAATATTATAATTTTTATTGGGCTGATATGGTTTTCTCAAATTTTAAGGATTTTAGAACTTCAACATTCTATCACAACACAACTTATCGAAGTAGTTAATACTACTGTATTAGTATTACCAAGTTTCTTAAGCCCATTAATGCCGTTCTTGCTAATATTAGGAAGTTTTTTTTTAAATTATAAATTTAATTCAAGTAATGAAATAATTGTTTTAAAACAATATTTTTCTCTAAAAGATAATCTGATGATATTTGTAATCTTAACTTTTGGAATTTTTGTTTTTTATTTTATTAATAATGAAATCTTATCAGTAAAATTATATCACAAATATAAAGTTAAAGAATTAGAAATAAGGAACAATTTAAAATTAGGAGTACCCTCAGTAAATGAATTCCATATTGAAAATGAGGTAAGTATTTTTTTTGAAAAAAAGATAGATAATAATTTTTATGATGTTGAGGCTGTAATTTTTCAAAATGGACAATTTATTAAATCTGCTAGTGCAAATATTGAAATAGAAAAAAAAAATTACAATATTATTTTTCATAAAGGTGAGAGAGTAATATTGAATGACATTGAAAAAAGTAAAACCTCATTTGATAAATTTATTTACAGTATTGAAAATAAAGAAATCGAAATACTGATGTATGATATAGAACACTTTAATACTTTTGAATTACTTAGTAATGATAATAATGAATTCTATTACCAAGCACATAATAGGATTTATCATTATTTTTTAATTTTATTGGTAATTTTTATTTCATTTAAAGTATTTTTTATTTATAAACCTAAGAAAATTGTTTTTGGGTATTATTTTTTCTTGTTTCTTGGTCTATTAATTATTCAACTCATTAATTCTTATTTAATATTTCTGCTAAATAATAATAATAGTTTTAATTTATATTATTATTATTTAATTAATTTTTTTATACTATTAACATTTAGCTATTTTATATTTGAATTAAATGAGAATAATTAAACTATTATATTTAAAATATAGTTTATCTTTTTCCATATGCTTATTTTCTAGTCTTATTATATTTTTTATTTTCTCATTATTGGGAAATTTAAATGAAGATTACTTATTTAACACTATAATCAATTTAAGTTTATTAAATTCAATTCAAATATTAACTTATGTTCCAGCGTTTATTTTTTTAATATCTGTAGTTTTGTTTACTATTTTTTTAAGATCAAAAAATGAAATGATTATTATAAAAAGTTACGTAAATTTTAAAAAGCTTATGCTGTTTTTTTTACCTATTGTTTTAATTTTTACATTTTTTGAGATAAATAAAAAAAAATTTTCAATATTTATTGAAAATAGTAAAAGTAATTTAGTAGAACAAAATAATAAATATTCACAAAAAATCTTAATTAATAATGAGAATAACTCAAAAACTTTTATAGTATTAAAAAATATAAGTAATAATAATTTTGATAATGCTGAATATAGATCATATAAAATTGTAAATAAAAAAATTAGTCTTGCAGAATTTAGTGATAATTTATTAATATCAAACAATACTCTCATTGCCAAAAATTATACTCAATATAAAGAAAATTTAATCGAAGACCATGATGTTTATATGAATATTGACGTTGATATTCCTAATTTAAATAGACACAATTCAATTGTTAAAAATATCTCTGAAGGAGCTAATTTTGTAATAAATATAAAGCTAATTAATTTGTTAATATTTTTTATTCTATTCTTTAATTATATATTCTTAATTTTTTCTGGAAAAAAATATATAAATAATAAAGAAAGTCTAACTCATCCGATAATTATTTGTCTAATTTTTCTCATATATTCTTTTTTTATTTTTAATAATTCGCTAAGTATTTATAAACAAGAATTTGAAATATTAGCAAGTGTAATAATAAGTATGTTTGTCTTAAAAGAAAGTTTAAATGAATAAAATTATATTATTTTTTTTAGTACTTATTTTTTTTATTAGATTAATTGTAGTATTAAATGCTAATGACAACACTTACATAAATACCACTAACATTATTTATGACGAAAAAAGAAACATAGTTGAATTAGCAGAAAATTCTAAAATTAATATAGATAATACTAATATTTTAGTTGATAGAGGTATAATTGACTATAACAAAAATGAGATTGAAGTATTTGGCAATTTTTATCTTTACCAAGATAAAAGCATACTAAGTGGCAAGGATTTAAAAGGTGATACTAACTTAAAAAACTTTACTGCCAATAAAGTTAGTTTTATCTATAACGATGAACTAAAAATCGACTCTGAAAGTGCATTAAGATCTGAGAATGATCTATTCTTTTATAATAATTTTTTAACTCCATGTGAATTAATTGGATATTTTGGTTGTCCTACTTGGTCACTTAGAATTGACAAAACTAAATATGATGTTGACAAAGATAAGTTTGTTCACTTTGACTCCTTTCTACAAATTGCAGATTATAAAGTTTTTTACCTTCCGTATTTTTCGCATTATGGCGCAAAAGCACCAAGGCAAAGGGGATTTTTAACTCCCACAGTTGAATTTACAATTGGAGGGAATAGCGGAATTTATACACCATATTACCTACCAATAGGAGATAGCACAGATGTGAAAATTACACCTAAGTTCATTATGTCAGAGAGTTTCAATTTTATAAATAATTATAAGTTGAATACAATTTTAAATAAAAAACTATCTGGTGGTAATTTTGTATTTGATATGGATAACGTGAAAAATCATGGAATTGATGACATAAATAATACAGTTAGGGTAAATCTAAAACAAGTTTTAGACAAAAATAAAATATTATCTTTAAATGGTGTGTTAACTAATAGTATCTCAACAACAAGATCACAAAATGAAATACCAGTAAAATTTGAAAATATTTATTTAAGGTTAGATAATTATAATTTTGCTTCAAATAATGATTACCTTAGAAGTGAAATAACTACTGTCGAAGCATTTGACTCTACAAATGTATCATTTATTCCATTTTCTCCACATATTAATTATTACAATAGCTTAAATTTTGGGAAAAGTATTTCAAATCTAAATGAAATAGATTTTCGAATTATTAAGAGAAGTAAATCTCTTAATGAGATCCCCTCAGAAAATAACAGCTTAAAAGTAAATAATTATTTTATGATAAATAAAAAATTAGATGATGTGAATATTTATAATAAATTATCTTTTTTAAATAATATAAGTAATTACACTTTTGAACATGATGAAGATTTGAATGGCACAGAGAGGTATAACCATCTTATATTTTCTTCTGATCTCTTTTATAATTTTAACAAAAATATTACTCCAAGAATTAAATTAATTTACAATCAAGATATTTATCATTCTGATAATATAGTTAATGAGGATAGTAATTCGCTAACATTTAATTATCAAAATCAATATTCTGACAGTAGATTTTTTGGAACTGATGCAAAAGATGATACCTCAAGAGTTGTATATGGCTTAGAGTCTAATTTAAAAATGAAAGATCAAGAATTTAATTTGAATCTTAATCAATCATATGATTTTAAAAAAAATAATAATTTTAACCAAAAGGTAAATCAGAAATCTCACTTGTCTGACTATGGAATAGAAGGTAGCACAGAAATAAAGGATATATCAATAAATTTTGATTTAAGAGCAGATAAATCAAGTTTAGCAAAAAAAGAAATGAATATAAGTTTTAATACAAATGAACCATTAATTATTTCACTAAACTACCATGAAACACAAAAAAATGCATTTAGTGAAAAATCTAATGACACAGAATATTTAGGAATTGGATTAGAGAAAAAAATCAATGAGAACTTAATACTAGCTTATAATACAAATATAGATCTTAAAAATAATTTTAGTTCATATTACGATAAAATAGGGTTGAAAATCTCAGATGAGTGCTCAGAATTAATAATTGAATATTCTAATAGAAAATACAATGATGACTATAATACAAGTCCTGAAGAACTCTTAAGTATAAGTTTTCGTATGGATTACCTTGGATTTTTTGGTTATCGACAAACAACAGATTTATTTTTTCAAGAACCAGGAAGTATAGATTATGGTTTTTAAAATTATAAATAAATTACTAAAAATAATTATTATTTTTTTTTTCATGACCTTAAATTCATATGCAAATATTATTTATGACAAAAATAATATTGTGATTTCAGAATTAGATTTAAATTATTACAAAAAATTACATTATGAAAAGTTTAATGAAGAAATTAACAACTCAATGGCTCTTAAAACTTTGGTAATTATAAAAAAACTAATTATTAGTTTAAAAAAAAATAATCCAGGATTTCTCCAAAAAATTGATAATGAAATAATTAGTGAAATAGGTGATGAGGGTTTAAAATCTCAAACAGTTCATGATATATTTAGATATTTCAAGACAAGAAATGAATTTGTCTACAATTATTTTAAAAATGATTTTAAAAAAAATGACCTAGTAAATATCTTTAAAACATTTAAAAAACTAAAATTACCCATTAGTGACAATAATTGTTTAACAATAATTAAATTAATTGATTTAAAAAGTAATGAAGAATTTATTGATACTTTTTTTATAAACTTAAAAAATCCAACAGATATTTATAAAATATCAATAAACGATAATTCTTATAATGTATGTATTAATAATAAAAACAAAGAAATTATAGATAATGAAATTTTCAAATATATAGAATTAAAGACTCAGGATGATTTTGATAGATTTGTATATGAACAATAAAAAATATATTTTCTTAGGTGATATCGACTCAATAAATGTTGAAATAATAATTAATTCTCATCATTATTTAAAAAATAAATTAAAGTACATAATTATATGTAATAAATTTGAAATTTTAGATTATATTTCAAAAATAAAATCAAAAATTAAAATTAATGAAATAATTGATCCATTAAAATTTTCTAATTATAAAATAAATAATATTAATATATTTAATATCGAAAATAAGTATAAAGAAAAATATAAAAATTTATTAAATCAAATTGATATATCTAACAAAATTTCTCAAATAACAGGATTTGACCTAATAACAATGCCAATTGATAAATCACTTTTTAAGAAAAAAATAGAATTCATTGGTATGACAGAATATTTAGGAAAAATAAATAATACTAATACCTTCATGCTTATGCATGGTGAAAAATTTTCAGTTATGCCCTTGACTACACATATAAATTTAAAAAATATACATAAAATTTTAAATAGAAATAAATTAGGAGAAAATCTTAAGCAAGTAATGGATCTAATAAAATTAAAAAGGTATAAGTTAAATTTTAGAACAATTAAATTCCTATGTTATAACCCACATTGTAGTGAAGATAATACTATAGGCAAAGAAGATGGCGTAATATCAAAGTTGATTGACAAAAATTTTAAGAAAATTACAGGTCCTTATCCGGCGGACAGCGCATTTAATAATATAAAAAAAAATACATTATTTTTTTCTACTTATCATGATCAAGTGTTAATACCTTTTAAAATAATGAATAAAAAAGGTTATAATCTGACATTAGGTTTAAAATATCGCCGTCTCAGTCCTGCACATGGGACAGCAAAAGATATAAAATTTAAAAAAAAATCTGATAATAGTTCTTTTCTTCAATGTATGTTAATTTAAAAAAAAAACTTAGTCAGAATTTTCTTATAGATAAAAATATCACAAGTAAAATTTCAAATCTAATTGATAGAGAAAATTTAAATATTCTAGAAATTGGGCCAGGAGATGGAAAGTTGACAGAAAAAATTATTGAAAAAAAACCTAAAAATTTAGATTTAGTTGAAATTGATAAGGATTTAATTGAAGAATTAAATATTAACTATAAAAAATATAAATTTGTTAATATTATAAACGAAGATATTATAAAATTTAATTTGGTAAGAAAATATGATCTGATAATTTCTAACTTGCCCTACAATTTATCCTCAAAAATATTAGAAAAGTTAATTTTGTTAAAAGATAATCCTTCAATTATGATCTTAATGTTTCAAAAGGAATTTGCTGAAAGGCTTCTAGACACTAATCTTAATTCAATTAATTCACTAATGAATTGTTATTTTAAAATTAAATTTGAATTTAATGTCAGTAAAAATTGTTTTAGACCAATTCCAAAGATTGAGTCAAGTGTTTTAAAATTTGAAAAATTGAAAAAAGGTTTAATTAAAAAACATGAAATTGAAAATTTTATAAAATTTAAAAGGTATGTTTTTTCATACAAAAGAAAATCATTAAGAAATATCTTAAAAAAATATAATATTAAAGATAGTATAAAACTAGATTTGAGAGCAGAAAAATTGAATATATTAGATTTTATAGAATTATTTAGACAAATTAAGACCTAAATTTATTAACAAATTTTGTCAAGTCTACCAATCTATGTTTTTTTAATCTCTCTGATTCAATTATATTCACTATTTGATTTACACACTTTTTTAGATTTTCATTAATTACAACATAATCATATTCTGGGAAATGAGATATTTCATTTTCAACTAATTTCATTCTTTTTTTCATTTCTTTATTTGTATCTCTTGCACGAGTTTTTAGTCTTTTTACCAACTCTTTTTTACTTGGGGGTAGAATAAATATTCCAATAACTTCTAAATTACTTTGTTTTAGTTGTTGGTATCCTTGCCAGTCAATATCAAATAAAACATCTTTTTTCTTTTTAAAAAAACTATTTATTGTTTGCTTCAGTGTTCCATATCTATAACCAAAAACACTGGCATACTCTAGATAATCATTCTGTTTTATACCTAAATTAAATTTTTGATCAGTTAAAAAAATATAGTCTTTTTTATTATATTCCCCTCTTCTTTTAGGTCTTGTTGTGCAGGAAATTGATAGTGCTATTGATTTATCTTGTTTAATAATTTGTTTTGAAATTGATGTTTTACCAGCTCCTGATGGTGATGATAAAACAATACAAAAATTTTTACTTTTAATTGCCAATTACTAAACTAGCGTTTGTACCGCCAAAACCAAAAGAATTAGAAATAATATTATTTACTGACTTTGAAATAGACTCGTGTGGAATAAGGTTAATATCAGTTTTATAGTCTGGATTATCTAAGTTTAAAGTAGGAGGAAGAGTTTTAGTTTGAATTGACTTTATTGAAAAAATTGCTTCAACAGCACCAGCTGCACCTAAAAGGTGACCAATTGCAGATTTATTTGAACTCATAAATAAATTTTTATTCGACCCAAATAATCTCTCAACAGCAGACAATTCAATAGTATCTCCAACGGGAGTGGATGTGCCATGAGCATTTACGTAACCAATATCTTCAGAGTCTAGAAGTGACTCATTTAAAGCCATTTCCATAGCTCTAAAACCTCCATTTCCATCTTCTGATGGTTTTGTAATGTGATAAGCATCACCTGACATTCCATATCCTTTAATCTCACAATAAATATTAGCATTTCTTTTTTTGGCATGTTCTAATTCTTCTAAAACTAATACTCCTGCACCCTCACCCATTACGAAGCCCGATCTATCTTTATCCCATGGTCTTGAGCCTTTTTCAGGAGAATCATTAAATGTATCACATAATGCTCTTGCTGCAGAAAAACCAGAAATACCTAGAGGGCAAACTGCTGCCTCAGCGCCACCACAGACCATTAGATCAGCTTTATTATTTTTGATTATTGTAAAAGAATCTCCTATAGCATTAGTACCAGTAGCACATGCTGTTACTGGAGAGCTATTAGGTCCTTTGAGGTTATATTTGATTGAGATTTGACCAGATAACAAATTAATTAAAGAGGACGGAATAAAAAAAGGAGATATCTTTCTTATCCCTTGGTTATCTAGAATAGAGGAGTTTCTGTAAATAGTATCTAAACCCCCTATTCCAGAACCTACCATTACTCCAGATCTAAATGAAGTTTTATCAACAGATATAAAGCCAGAGTCTTTCATTGCTTCTTCAGCAGCAATTAGACCTAGTACTATGAATCTATCAATTTTTCTTCGATCTCTAGGAGTTACAATTTGATCGTTTATCTGAGTATCTTCGATAGTTCCGGCTATTTTGCAGGGTAAGTTACTAATATCAAAATTGGTTATTTGAGATATTCCGCTTTCAGAATTGATTAATGAATCCCAGCTTGAGTCAACTGTGTTACCTAATGGATTTATTGTTCCTAATCCAGTAACTACTACTCTCCTCAATTGATATTTTTTCTAGGACTAATTTGTATTTGCCGTTAAATATGTAACTGCATCTTTAAGAGTTACAATTTTTTCTGCAGCATCGTCTGGTATTTCACATCCAAACTCTTCCTCAAAAGCCATTACAAGCTCAACAGTATCTAAGCTGTCTGCACCTAAATCATCAATAAATTTCGACTCACTTTGTATTTTAGCCTCTTCGACACCCAAATGCTCAACTACAATTTTTTTTACTCTATCTTCAATATCGCTCATTTTTAAACCTCTTATTAAGTAATAATTCTAAAAGTTCGTACCACATTATGGTTAATATTCAAATAATTTATTAAATTAATGCCAAGCCCCCATTTACATGCAATGTTTGACCTGTGATATAATTAGCATTTTCAGAGCATAAAAAACCAACTGCTTTAGCTATATCTAATGGATTGCCCAATTTTTTCATTGGGATTCTCTCTAAAATGTCATTTTTTTGTATTTCATTTAGTTTGTCAGTCATATTTGAGGAAATAAAACCAGGAGCTACACTATTTACTGTTATATTTCTCGATGACAGCTCAAGAGCAAGAGATTTTACAATACCTGATATGGCAGCTTTAGATGCAGTGTAATTAACTTGGCCTGGATTTCCAATATGTGCAACCACTGAGGATATGAAAACTATTTTTCCAAATCTTTTCTTTACCATATGCTTTGTAAAATGTTTTAAAAGGTGAAATGACGAATTCAAATTAACATTGATAACACTATTCCAATCATTTGGGGACATTCTCAGGAAAATATTATCTCTATTAAGGCCTGCATTTAAAACTAGATAATCAATATCAAAGTCAAAAATTTTATTTAAATTTAAGCTTTCAATATTATTGAGATCTAATTCTTTGAATTTTATGTAATCTTGGTTAGATTTAATTTTATTAATATTTGTGGTTGTTGAATATATTTCTTTACAACCATTGTTAGTAAAATAATCACATATAGAACTTCCAATGGAGCCCGTGCCACCAGTTACTAATATCTTTTTATCCTTGAACATTATTAAAATCCTGAATACTGCATAACGAGTATTTTTCTCCTTGAAAATTTTTAGGTAAAAAATTTAGCAAAGTTTTTTTTGGTCCAATTTCTATGAATGTATCGATTTCTTCATTTAAAATATATTGAATTGTATCTGACCACATTACTGGAGAGTGTATCTGAAGTGACAACTGGTTACTATATTCTTTTTCAGAAATATTTTTATAATTAATGAGTTTATGATTAGAAATTAAGTCAATATTAATTTTTTTAAATAAATTATTTTTAATTTTTTCACTGAATATTTTAGCGCTATCTTTCATTAAATCAGAGTGAAATGGGGCTGAAACATTTAAAGGTATAAATTTACCGATTGGGTTTTGTTCTTTGAATTGATTAACTTTATCTTTAAGACCACATATAACAACTTGTCTATCAGAATTTATATTAGCCATATAAACACCATCTCCAAATAAAGTTTCATCAATTTTTGAATCCTCTTTTTTTAAGATTGCATACATTACGTATTTATTGGGGTCCGAGACGATTGACATCGCATCTCCTCGGTATTTAACTACTTCGAGCATTTCCTCGAAGTCTAATGTTTCGGCAAAGTATAAAGCACAATATTCGCCCAATGAGTGGCCTGCTAAAGTTATTTTGGAAAAATTTTCGTGCAAATAATCTTTAAAAAGATCAATTATTATTGAACTAAACACAAAAATCATGGGTTGGCTATATTGAGTTAAATTTATTAGGCTGGGGTCCTTTTGAGCTTCCAATAAATCATAACCAAGAATTTTTGAACTCATAGAATATCTCTTTCTTACCCAGTCATATTTATTAACAAAATCAATGCCCATTTCTGGAAATTGTGAGCCTTGACCTGTAAAAAGCAAAGAAAGATTTTTGTTTGACATAGTTAAATTATATCTGTAGACACTCTTTTTACATGACTAACATATATGAAACAACAATTATAGTAAAACCTGACCTTGCTAATGATCAGTTGAAAAACCTAAATACTTCTATTGATCAATTTTTTTCTGAAAATAGTGTTTCTATTGGTTATAAAGAAGATTGGGGAATTAAAAATTTAAAATCACCAATAAAAAAGTATTCAAAAGGCTCATTTAAGTTTATGCGATTTGATGCTTCATCTGATTTCCCAAAAAAATTAGATGTTTTTTTGAAATTTAATACCGATTGTCTTCGTTTCCTAATTACAAAATCATTTAATCAATTAGAGGAGACCACCCCTCAAGTAAATAAAGACAATTAATGAAAAAAAACTTAAATATTTCAAACGAAGAACTAATGAAGCTTGACTATAAGCACACACATGTCCTTAAAAAATTTACTAATGATAATGGAAAAATTATACCTCAGAGAGTTACTAATATGTCTAGATCTATTCACACTAAAATTACTAAGGCAATCAAACAGGCAAGATATTTGTCACTGATATAACGATATGACCAAAGTTGTTGTTTTAGAAAAATTCAAAAAAAATTGGGACATAGGCTCTGTTGTGTCAGTTAAAGATGGATACGCAAGGAACTACTTGGTCCCAAACGGCAAAGCTAAATTTGCAACAAAAGAAAATATTGAAGATATAAAATCAATGGAAGAAAGTCTTTTGAAAAAAGACGATGAGAATAAATCTAATGCTAGTGCTACTGCTTCAAGAATCAATGAATTAAAATTCACAAAGGAAATAGCAGCTAAAGAAAATGGCGAGCTATATGGTTCATTAAGCGTATCAGATATTGTTTCTTTTTTAAGCCAAAACAATGTTAATATTCAAAAGAAGTTTATTAAACTTGGAAATAAAATTAAATCTACTGGGGAATACTCTGTAGATATAGACTTACACCCAGAGATAAATTGTTCACTTGATATTGAGATCTTATCCCCTAAAACCTCTGTCTAAGACTATCTTTTTCTAAATATATAAATAACTTACCATTATATGCTAAAGACATTTGAGAGCTTAAAAGATAATGATATCGAAATTATTGTCATTGCCTATTTAATTAAACACCCAGAATTAATTGATACACATTTCGAATATTTAGATAATTCATTATTTGCTAATGTAGAAAATTTAAAAATTTTTAATGTTTTAGAAGATTTTCATAAATCACAAAAAAACGTTTCTATTGATACAATTAAGAATTACATCCCAGATATTCAATCTAAAACACATAAAAATTTATCATTTCAAATAGATCAAATTGTTTTTTCAAAAGATGTTTTCTCAAATTATTTAGAAACTCTTCAAGAATTACATTTGAGAAGAGAGCTTTTTAAAATTACACAACATAAAAATAATGAATCAATAACTTTTGAAACAACTAATAATATCAAAGATATTTTCTTGGACCTTGAAAAAAAATTATTTGATTTATCAAATTTAAAAAAAGATAATTATGAATTTAGAAACTTTGCCTCTGTTACTAAAGCCTCTCTTCAACTAGTTGAAAAAGCATTCAAAAAGAAAGGTAAATACTCTGGTATAGTTTCAGGTTTTAGAGATTTAGACAATATGTTAGGAGGTTTGCAAAATTCTGACTTGATTATTCTCGCGGGTAGACCATCAATGGGAAAAACTGCACTCGCAACAAATATAGCTTTTAATGCAGCTAAATATTTTTCTCAAGAAGAGGATAAGGGCTCTGTTGTAATGTTTTCTTTAGAAATGTCTGCTGAGCAAATTGGTTTGAGAATTTTAGCTGAACAATCCAAGATACCAAGTGACAAACTTCGTAAAGGTGAACTTAATGAAAAAGACTCTATAAACCTTCAAGACACATATCAGGAAATAAATAATTTAAATTTCTTTTTTGATGATAGTCCTAATTTAACTGTTTCAGAATTAAGATCTAAGCTTCGTAGGTATAAAAATAATTATAATATCAAACTAGTTTTAATAGATTATTTACAATTGATAAAACCTGAGAGCAATAAAGATAATAGAGTTAATGAGCTATCAGAAATAACCAGAAACTTAAAACAATTAGCTAAAGAATTTGACTTACCTGTTATTTCACTCTCTCAGCTTTCCCGTCAAGTTGAAAGCAGAGATGATAAAAGACCTCTACTTTCTGATTTAAGAGAGTCTGGAAGCATTGAACAAGATGCAGATGTTGTAATGTTTATATACAGAGAAAGCTACTACTTGCAAAGAAACGAGCCAACTAGAGGAGCTGAAGAGACTCAAGAGTCATATCAAAAAAAACATGACTCATGGAAAGATAGAAATGAGGATGTATTCAACAAAGCTGAATTACTTGTTGCAAAACAAAGAAATGGTCCTACTGGTAAGATTGAGCTATACTTTGATGATAAATATACCAAATTCTTGGGAATTGAAAAAAATGCATCAAATTAAGATCTCAAATGAAATTTATTGAAAATATTGGAGAAGTTTTAATAAAGTTATTCTCTAGTTTGGGGAAATTTATTTTATTTATTATATTTTTTTTCAAATATTTATTTAGACCCAAATTTTATTTTAAAAATAATTTATCCTACTTCTTTAATATTTTTATTGAATCGATACCAATAATAGCTTTGACGGGAATTTTTTCTGGAATGGTCCTTGCTTTACAATCTTATACTGGTTTCTCAAGGTTTTCTGCTGAGTCAGCTATCCCTAACATAGTTGTTTTAACTTTAACAAGAGAATTAGGACCTGTGTTGACAGGTCTTATGATTTCGGCAAGAGTTGGTTCATCTATTGCAGCAGAAATTGCAACAATGAGAGTTACAGAACAGATTGATGCTCTTAAAACACTTAATACAAATTATTATAATTATCTAGTAACGCCTCGTGTTCTATCTTTAACTTTGGCCTTACCAATATTTGTAACATTAGTAGATTTTATAGGAGTGTTAGGGGGGTACATAGTGTCTGTACATAGGCTTGGATTTAATGATAATTTGTACCTTTTAAATACAATTGATTTTTTAAGCTTAGGAGATTATCTATCAGGAATTTTTAAAGCAGTTGTTTTTGGATTTATCATATCAAGTGTAAGTTGTTATTGTGGCCTTTTTTCTGATAAAGGGGCGTTTGGAGTTGGATCTGCAACAACAAATGCAGTTGTTATATCCTCCATCCTAATATTATCATCAAATTATTTTATTACAGAATTGTTCTTTTAATGAAAATTGAAATTAAAAATCTAAAAAAGAAATTTAATGAAAATTATGTCTTAAAAGGCATAACTCTAACTATTGAAAAAAATAAATCTACTATAATACTAGGTCAATCAGGTTGTGGAAAATCTGTATTGATTAAGACTATCTATAAATTGTTTGATATTGAGAGTGGTTCCATTTTATATGATGGAAAGTCTGAAGTAGATATAGATAAATTTAGTATGCTGTTTCAATATGGTGCTCTCTTTGACAGTTTAAAAATATCTGAAAATATTGCTTTTACTGATTTTATTAACAACAAAACAAATTTTAAAAAAAAGGTTTATTCACTGATGAATGATGTTGGCTTAGATAAATCAATATTTGATCTATACCCATCAGAGATATCTGGTGGTATGAAAAAAAGAGCTGCATTTGCCAGAGCTCTATATAAAAACCCTAAAGTAATTTTTCTTGATGAGCCCACAACAGGTTTGGACCCAATAAATAGTGATAAAATTAATGAATTAATATTAAGAGTTATAACTAAAAGGAAGATTACTGCTGTAAGTATAACTCATGACATTAAAAGTGCTATTAAAACAGGAGATAATTATTATTTTATAGATAAAGGAGTCATTCAAGATAAAGGAGATTGCAAGAAAATTTTAAAAACAAAAAATAAAATTTTTAAATCATTCATTTCGGGAGCAAAATACTAATAAAAATGAATTTTTTAGGTTTAAATTATTTCGATTACATATACCTGATCTTATTAATTATGTTTGCAATTTTTTTTGGTATAAAAGGAGCTACTAAATCTATTAGCTATAGTCTAAAAATCATTTTATCTATTTCTTTACCTTTCATTTTTTATAAAAGGGTACTTAATTTTTCACTAGAAAGATTAAATATTGAATACCTAATTTCTTTACAAGATAAAAATGCAATTTTTTTAGAAATAATATCATTTATTATTTTATTTTTAATGACATACATTATCTTTTCTATATTAGAAAAGGCTTTAAATTTAAAATCTCCCTCTCAACTCGAATTCAGAATTTTAGATATAATAATTGGTTCAATATATGGAATTATTATATTTTCAATCATATTTTATTTTTCTTATGTTGTTTTTTTAAAAAATTATATTGACGAAAAAAACAGAATAATGAAATTTAATATTTCAATGTATGAAAACCTTATATATAAAGGGACTGATCTTGAGAAAAAAATACAAAAAGACTCATCTGCCAAAGAAGAAAAGAATGACAAAAACGAACTCTACTAAAATTAGAGAGGAATGTGGGGTCTTTGGTATTTCAAGTATAAATGACGCTTCAGCTTTAGCTGCTCTAGGTTTACACGCGTTACAGCATCGTGGGCAAGAAGGTTGTGGTATAGTTTCTTATGATGGTAAAAATTATTATTCCGAAAAAAGATTTGGACTTGTTGGAGATAATTTTAATAACGAAGATACGATCAAGAAATTACCTGGTTCTTTTGCTATTGGGCATAATAGATATAGCACCACTGGGGGGAAAATATTAAGAAATGTTCAACCTTTTTTTGCCGACACCAATGCTGGTGGTATAGGTGTCTCTCATAATGGTAATTTTACTAATGCTATTACTTTAAGAAAACAACTAGTTGAAGATGGAGCAATTTTTTATACAACCTCAGACTCTGAAACTATAGTTCAATTAATTGCAAGATCAAAAAAAGAAAAAAATATTGATAAAATTATAGAGGCTATTTCACAAATTCAAGGTGGTTATGCTTTGGTAATGCTTACTAAAAATATTTTAATTGGAGCAAGAGATATTTATGGTATCAGACCATTAGTTATTGGTAAAATCAATAAGTCTTATGTTCTAGCCTCTGAAACATGTGCTTTAGATATTATTGGTGCAGAATTTGTGAGAGAAGTTGAAAATGGTGAAATTGTTTATATTGAAGATAATGAATTACACAGTCTTAAACCGTTTGGTAACCATACTCCTCGACCTTGTGTATTTGAGTATATTTATTTTTCGCGGCCAGATAGTATTTTAAGAGGGAAAACTGCCTATGAGTATAGAAAAAACCTAGGAAGAGAATTAGCGAAAGAAGATAATGTAGATGCAGAATTAGTTGTACCTGTACCAGACTCAGGAAATGCAGCAGCTATAGGATACAGTCAAGAAAAGAAAATAAATTTTGATTTGGGTTTAATAAGAAACCATTATGTTGGAAGAACTTTTATTGAACCAGGTCAACAAATTAGGAGTTTAGGAGTTAAATTAAAGTTAAATGCTAACAAAAGTTCAATTGAAAATAAGAAAATAATATTAGTAGATGACTCTTTAGTTCGAGGAACAACCTCTCATAAGATTGTAAAGATGCTTTATGATGCTGGAGCCAAAGAAGTTCATTTAAGAATAGCATGCCCTGAAATAAAATATCCAGATTTTTATGGAGTTGACATGCCTACTAAAAAAGAATTGTTAGCTGCTAACAAAAGTGTAGAAGAAATATGTGATTATGTAAAAGCAAAAAGTTTAAAATTTCTTTCATTAGAGGGGCTCTATATAGCTCTAGGATATTTGAAAAGAGATAATAAAACACCTCAATTAACAGATCATTATTTCACAGGTGATTATCCAATTAAATTAATAGACCAATTAGGTGATAATAAAATAACACAGCTATCTTTACTAAGTGCTGGGTCTAATATTTAATTGTCTACAAATCAGATCTTAATTATTTTAAACGGGGAGGATCAAAGAATATTATCTTCAAAGTCCAATAAGATTATTTTAGCAGAGAAAAAATTACAAAATATAAAACATGATCATACATTACTTCAAAGCAATTTTGAGTCACTAGAAGATTTAATCAAAGCAGAGGCAATTATAAAAAATTTATTTTTAAAAATTGATGAGTTAGTAATAATTAATAAGGATATTGATTTAAATATGATCTCTTATCAATATGACTATAGTCACATAAAAAAAAATTATCAAGTATTAGTAAATATTATTTATTTTATTAATTTACTTATACCATTATTCAATCATGAATTTCGTTTTGTTTTATCATTTGAAAAAGATAATCACTATAAAATTCACCTGAATAATTTTAAAATATCATTAATAAATTATCTTAATTCTATAAAAATAGACTTAGTTAAATCAAATTATATTGATATTAAAAAATTAGATTAAAATTTATCCCCTTTAGTTTTAACTCTCTAATTAAAATTTTTGATAAAAATGTCTTAATATGAGGTTTGATATTTTTTTTTGAAAAATTACATGAAATTTTAAAATAATTTTTTTTATTAACTGTAAAAGCAGTAATAAAATAAATTTTAAATTCTTTAGAATTTTTCTGAATTTTTCCTAATTCTCCGTTTACTGATTTAATAATCTTATTTAAATAAGAAGTTTTAAAAACAAATTTATTGTTTAGTTGATCACTTACAATTTGAAGTATTTTTGATTTAGAAGAATTTAATGCAGAAATAAAATGTATGTTTAAAGAAGAATAATAATTATGATTAGAGGAGAGATATTTTAGAAATTTTTGCTGGTACAAAGATATATTTTCTATTAAGTCAATTTTATTAACCAAAACTAAAAAAGGTTTGTTTCTTTTAGATAGGGATCCTATTAAGGATAAATCTAATCTTGTCTCAGAATTTGCATCCAATAAAAGCACAATTAATGATGATTTTTTTATAAAATATTCAGATTGCTCAAGTGAAAGTTTTTCAAAATCAAGATTTTTTCTTTTGGATCTACTCCTGATGAAACCAGCTGTATCAATAAATTCTAAAGTTTGGTTTTTATACTTAACATCCCAATTGACTGCGTCACGGGTTGTATGGAGATGAGGTGACGTCTTAGACAGAGATACACTCATTATTTTGTTAAAAAGAGTCGATTTTCCCGTATTTTCTTTTCCAAAAATTGCTACTGTTTTTTTATTTAAAGTTTCACTATTTAAACTTTGTTTTTCATTCTCAATAGATAAATATTTTTTTAATGATGTTAAGTTATCAGAATAATTTGTAAAAACTTTATCAAACAAATTTGATATAAAGTTTTTTTCATCAATTTTCTTAAATGAGAAAAGTAAAAGATTAAATTTTTTAGAATGTAATTGCTTACATATTATTAAATCTTCATTAGTAAAAGATGAAGTTAAATAAATAAATTTTATATTATTTAAACTTAGTTCTGAAATTTTATCAAAGAGAATGGTAAAGTCCCTTGCTTTATAAAATCCTGGTGTATCATATATATTGTATTCAAAATTTTCTGATAAAATATTTTTCCTAATTATATCTATTGTAGTATTAGCTTTTGGGTTAGATATTGTTTTATGTGTTTTAGAAAAGAGATTAAAAAGGTGTGATTTTCCTTCATTAACTTTGCCAATAATAAAGTAATTATTCACTTAGTTTAAAAAGACTTTTGTCATCTTTAAAATATATATTTTGACCTTGATAATAAATATCTAAATTACTTGTAAATTTATTTTTATAAAAACTTAATTTACTTTGATCATTCAGATTTAATTTACTAATACCATCTTCTGAAATTAAATGAATATTTCCTTGAATACTAAAAATTGATATAGGGGACTCTATTTTGTGAGTGAATGAATTAATAATATTACCATAATTAGATATAATTAAAATTTTATCAAAAGTCATTAGAGTTAGATATCCATCATCGGAAAAAAGATAGCTGAGGATGGTCTCATGAATATCTAGCTCCCAAAGAATATCTGAAGATGTAGGATTATATACTGCAATTTTACCAGTACGATCTAAAAAGTATAAATATTGATTATGACTAAAAGGGCTATCAACAAGTTCGTTAAAAACACCTAAAGAGGAGAGAATATTGAGATCATCTAAAATGTAATTATCATGATACTCATTTTTATTTTTATCAAAAGTGACTAAAGTGCCTGCATTAAAGAGGTAATATAAATATGTCTGGTCTTCAAATACGTTAGATTTTATTGTTATAGCGGGATTAGAAGTTAGATTATCTTTTAATAATATAGAAATATCATCTAATTTTATTTCATAAATATCTCCGAAAACACTAAATATTATTAGAGTTTGATCTAATAATATTGGGGTTATGTTTGTAAAAACATCATAATTAGCAACTTCAAGTACATTTTGACTATTTGTAACTAATAAACGAGATCT
Organism: uncultured Alphaproteobacteria bacterium; assembly: GCA_902601865.1. Classification (GTDB taxonomy): domain Bacteria; phylum Pseudomonadota; class Alphaproteobacteria; order HIMB59; family HIMB59; genus HIMB59. Next base: position 34,922 of record CACKOX010000009.1, read on the forward strand.
ATTTGTTATAATGTAAATTTCGTCTTTGTATTCAAAAAAATGTAGAACTTTTTCATCTTTAATTAAATTTAATTTATATTCAAAAATATTATTTTTATTAATATCATCGATTATGTATATACTTTTTCCTTTACTCAAATAAATTTTTTCATTTAAAAAATTAACAACAGAATTTTTATCTGTATTGATAATTTTTACTATCTCTAAATTATCAATCATCAAAGATGGATTTATAACTTTTGGAAAAATAATATCACCAAATTTTATTTCTGATATAAAGATATCATTTTTAACATTTGAAAAAATTTCAGTTGATTCATTTTTGGGCTTATAATCACGATCATCTTGACCAAAATATTGATTACAACTATTTAAAAAAACGAAAAATATTAAAAATTTAATTTTTTTCATTAGATAATCTATCAATAGCTTTAATAAAAAAATTATTTAAATTGTCTTTTTCAGACTCATTAACTTTATAATTATTAATATTTAGATTATATAAATATATTTTTGCAATCTCGTTAAAAATAAAATTTTCATCTAAGGACAATGACTTGATCATATCTTCATCGAGATTTATCAGAGCTTTTTTTAATATTATAATGTCTTTATCAACTTTATTATATCGATCTAAGTTTTCAATAGAGGTTAATTTTAAATCACTAAAAAAAGAAACGTTGGGTTTATCTAAATTAGATAAATAATATAATTTTTCATCGATATCCGTATTTTGGTCGTTGTAAAGATTAGCTAAAAAAATATCAAATAATTTCTCATCCTCTTTATTATTATTTTGGATTATAAAATATGAGGTAACAATTATTAAAATAGATATAATTCCAATTAAAGATATGTTTCTTTTTGTAATTAACTTTTCCATTTGATTGAACATCCCATGCTTGGATATTGTTGGCTTGAACAATATCCTTTGGCTATACTTTCTTCAACTGCAGAATAAAGTTCTGGATCCCCCATAGAGGGGTTCTTTCCATTAGAGTCTAGCCTGCCTCTATACTTAAGTTTTTTTTCATTATTAAAATAGTAGAACTCAGGTGTGCATTGTGCATCAAATGATTTCGCTATTGATTGAGTATCATCAACAATGTAGTCAAATTTAAATTTTGCTCTAGATATTTGTTTTAAAAGATATTGATCGTGGTCTTCTTTATAAGCATTTTGATCATTTGACATGAAGGCTATGGAGTTAACATTTATATCTTTTAGTCTTAGTGTTTCACTAGAAATTTTATTTTCAATAGATCTAACATAAGGGCAATGGTTACAAATAAACATTACTAATAAGCCATTTATGTCAAATGAGTCATAAAAAGAGCCTTGGTCACCACTCAAATTTGAAAATTTAAAATTATTTGGATGCCAATCAAAATTACAGCTTGATGAATTTAAAAGTACCATTTAACATACTATATATTGAAAATTTTAAACATAAATAAAAATTATAATGACACAATTCCAAAAAAAACATTTCAATATATTCTTAATACTTATTCTTATGGTCTTTCAAAAAATATATGGAGAAATTATTCAATTCAAACCCACGATACTAATTTCAAAAAGACAAAGATAACTTTTTATAAATCCAATTTTTCCTTTCCAATAATTAAAATTGTTTACTCTAAAAAATTTGATAAAGAGATATTTGAAATAAATTATAAAAATAAAAAATTAAATTTTACCACTCTATCTTCTTTAAATGCTTGGATTAAAAATTACTTTTTTTCTAAACCTAGTATATAAATTTCTTTTGATTTTTTATCAGAGGCTGCTGGCTTAATATACAAAGTTTTACAGAAATGATTTTTTATAAATTTAAATAATTTTTCTGTATCCTCTCCTTGAAAATTTTTAACCAAAAAATTTCCACCTTTATTTAAATATTTTTCAATTAACTGTGCTGAAAGCATACTTAAATTATAACTATTAGTTTGATCTAAAAATTGATTGCCACTTGTATTAGGTGCAATGTCAGAAATTATTGAATCGAAAGTATATTTACTTTTTGTGAATAGTTTCTCTATAGCACTAGTATCTTTTAAATCCATTATGTAAGACATTAATTCTCCTTCAAGCTGATGATCAATGGGTAGTAAATCGATTCCAACTATTTTATTTTTTGGGTTTTTTTTTAGAATATATTGTGACCAACCCCCTGGAGAACAACCTACATCTAATATTTTTTTTTGACTTTTGAATAATTTATATTTTTTATCTATTTCCTCTAGTTTATAATAAGCCCTTGAAATAATGTCATTTTTCTTTGCTTTAAGGTAAAAAGGGTCTTTTTTTCTGGTTTTATACCACTGTTTCATTTAATTTTGCTCATAATCTGATATGTATTCGTCTACATATACTTAATTAGGTTAAATAAATTCCATGTCATCTTTTTTAAAAAAATTTACATTAATTATTACTTTATCATTTATCTCCTCTTTGTGTTACTCCTCAGATTGGGGTAGCCAAGAAAAAACAGAAGAAAAATTATTCTCTGTTGAGGTTATGGACTCCTCTGCACAAACAATTAAAGATAGTATTGATTTTAGCTCGACAACTGAAGCTTTTAGAAGAATTGAAATTAAAAGTGAGGTTATGACAACAATTGAAAAAGTTTTAGTCAAGGCTGGTTCAAAAGTAAATAAAGGGCAACATATTGTTGAGTTAGATGATTACAAAACAAATGCAGATTTATATAAACTAAATCTATTGTCTCAAAGTGAATTTGATAAATACGCTCTTTTTGCACCCTTTGGAGGATTACTTTTAGATGGTCATAAAATTGCAGGAGAACTTGTCATGCCAGGTGAAAAGGTCTATGAAATTATTGATCTCAACTCTCTAAAGATATTTGGTTATATAAACGAAAATGAAATTCTCGATGTTTCTTTAAATAATAAAGTAGAAGTAACAATCCTAGATGAAAAAGTTGAAGGAAAAATAGATTATATTTCACCTATCTCTGACCCAGAAACTAAAACTTTTGAAATTGTTGTTAAAGTTGATAATAAAAACCTTCGTTATAAAGATGGATTGTCATCAATGATTTCAATAGTAAAAGGAAATGTTCTAGCTCATAAAATATCACCATCAATTTTAGCTTTAGGTGACTCAGGAGAATTAGGTGTTAAAATTATAGACTCCAATGATACAGTTCAATTCAAAGAAGTTAATGTTATAGAAGATACCTCTGATTACATGTTGGTTTCTGGATTGAGCCAGAAAGAAAAAATTATAATTGTTGGCCAACAATACGTATCCTCAGGAGAAAAAGTCAGTTATTAATTACTTATGAGCTTAGTCAACTTAGCTAGTCAATACTATAGAACTACTATTTCAATTTTTATATTTGTAATAGTCAGTGGATCTTTGGTTTTTAACAATATTCCAAAAGAGTCCTCTCCAGACGTCAGTCTTCCCTATATATATGTTTCTCTTGGACTAACAGGTATTTCCCCTGAAGACTCTGAAAAACTTTTAATTAAACCAGTTGAAGATGAAGTCTCTAATATCGAAGGAAAAAAAGAAATGACCAGTACTTCCTATCAGGGTGGTGGGAATGTCTTATTGGAGTTTGATGCAGGTTTTGACCCAGATCAAGCACTTTTAGATACCAGAGAACAAGTTGATAGAGCCAAATCAGATTTACCTGATGATGCAGATGAACCTAAAGTTAGTGAAGTAAATATAAGCTTATTTCCCATTTTAGTTGTTTCTATTAGCGGCGATATATCTGAATTTTTGTTAAAGAAAATATCTAATGATTTAAAAGATAAAATTCAATCATTACCAAATGTCTTAGAAGTAAATATTGGTGGGGAACGAGAAGAACAGCTAGATATTATAATAGATCAGAATAAAATTGAAGCTTATGGTTTAAATCTAAATGAAATTTTAAATTTTGTTCGATCTAATAACCAAATAGTTTCAGCAGGAAATCTTGATACAGGAGATGGAAGATTTGTGATTAAAATTCCTGGTCTTTATGAAAGCCTGAATGATGTTTTTAATACGCCCATTAAAGTTAATGATAAAAAGACAATTAAGTTTAAAGATATAGCTCAACTCAAAAGAACATTTAAAGATCCTGAAAAATTTGCTCGTTTAAATAACGAGTCAGCATTTACTCTTGAAATTTCTAAAAGAATTGGTGCAAACATTGTGGATACAGTGGATCAAGTAAAACAATTAGTAGAAGAAGAGCAAAAAATTCTACCTTCAAAAATTAATATTACTTTCTCTGGTGATGAGTCTGTGAATATCAAAGGAATGTTAAGTGATCTTCAAAATAATGTAATTTTTTCAATAATTCTTGTAATGAGTGTTGTAGTTATTTTTCTAGGTATAAGGTCGAGCTTACTTGTTGGCTTAGCGGTACCAGGATCTTTTTTATCTTCTATTTTAATTCTTTACTCACTTGGGTTTACGATCAATATGGTTGTTTTGTTTGGATTAATACTCTCTGTTGGACTTTTAGTAGATGGCGCAGTTGTTGTAGTTGAATACGCTCAAAGAAAAATACAAGAGGGTATGGGGCTAGCTGATTCATACATTAAAGCAGCCTCAAGAATGTCACTTCCCATAATGGCTTCAACATTTACAACAATTGCGGCTTTTATACCTCTGCTATTTTGGCCAGGAACCACGGGTGGTTTTATGAAATATATTCCAATAACAGTCATATCTGTATTGGGATCAAGCTTAGCAATGGCCTTAATTGTTATTCCTATTATTGGAACTCAAGCCTATAAAATAAAAAACCTTTTTTTCTTTTTTATAATTCCTCTAATTCTATTTAGTGTAATTAACTTTGTTGCATTCAATTTCTTATCTCAATTAAAATTTGATAATTATTTAAATATGGGTGTTAAAGCTATAACAACGATCTCAATTGGAGTTATTTTATTTTTTCTATTTAGATACATCAAAAATAAAGGATTTTTTCAGAAAATGATTATTCCTCGATTAAATGCTGATGATGATGAGGACCTAACTGATTTATCTAAAGTTGGTTTTTTTACAAAAATTTATCTTTTTATTTTGAAACTTTGTATAAACAATCCAATAAAAATACTTTTTCTATCATTGGTGTTATTAATTGGAATTTATGGCGCTTATGGAAAATATGGAAAGGGAGTTACTTTTTTCCCCTCAGTTGAAGCAGAAAATACTAAAGTAATCATCTATGCTACAGGTAATCTTTCAGTCTTAGAAAAAGACAGACTTGTAGCTAAAGTAGAAACAAAGGTTCTAAACTTACAACAAAAAAATAATGAGTTTGAGTCTGTTTATACTACTTCTGGAAATGTTGAAAATAGGCAAGAAAGTTCTCCTGATATAATTGGTTTTATAGATATAGAATTCAAAGATTGGGATAAAAGAAGAAAAGCAGATACGATAATTTCCGAATTAAGAAAAGAAACATCTACAATTCCTGGTATTAAAGTCGAAACTAGAACTTTAAGGGCAGGCCCTCCAAGAGGCAAACCAATTGAAATAAATTTAACTTCTTTAGACCCTAAAATTACCATTCAAGAATTGAAAAGAATTGAAAAATATCTCTCAAGCATATCTGGCTTAAAAGACCTAGAAACATCCCTCCCTTCACCTAGTATTGAATATGAACTTTATGTTGATAGAGAAGAAGCTGCAAAATATGGTGCCAGTATATCAATCATAGGCAACACGATAAAACTCCTAACAAGTGGTCTTAAATTAAGCGAATTTAGACCTGATGATAGTGATGATTCCATACCCATCTACCTTAGATTGCCCAAAGAGCAGAGAACTATTGATCAATTAGATAATATAAAAATACCAACATCTTCAGGTTACGTTCCAATTTCAAATTTTACTAAAATTGAGACAAATCAAGAGACAGGTAATCTGACAAGGGTTGAACAAAACAGAATTGAAACAATTAAATCAGACGTTACAAGATTTTATCAAACAGATGCATATGTAAGATTAATCAAACATTGGCTTGGGATAGAAAAGTTTAATATTCCAAATAACTTTGGTTTAGAGATACCCGAATTTAATTCAGCTAATATTGACCCTAGAGTAAAGATAGAATTTAAGGGCGAAGACGAAAGTCAAAATAAATCCAAGGCTTTTTTGCAAAAAGCGTTTTTGATTGCAGTATTCTTAATGGGCCTAATTCTTTTGACACAATTTAATAGTTTTAGTAGTACTTTATTAATTCTATTTGCTGTTATTATGTCAACAGTTGGTGTTGTTTTAGGATTGTTGATTACAAAACAACCCTTTGGAATTGTAATGAGTGGTATTGGCGTAATTTCTTTAGCAGGAATAGTTGTTAACAACAATATAGTTTTAATCGATACCTTTGATCGATTAATTAAAAAAACAAATAATGCTAAAGATGCTATTCTAATGACAGGAGCTCAAAGATTAAGACCAGTTTTGTTGACAACAACTACAACAGTTTTAGGTTTGCTTCCTATGGCTTTGAAATTAAATATTGACTTTGTTAATCTTGAATATACCTACAATTCACCAGATACCCAATGGTGGGTAGATTTATCTAGAGCTATTGTTTTTGGTCTTCTTTTTTCTACTCTGTTAACATTACTGGTAACACCATCTGCATTGATGCTTAAATCAAAATACTTAACCAACTCTTCTAAAAAAAGTAAAAAAGTAAGTAAGCAAGCTTAATAAGGAAATTAGTAAATATGCAATTGCGACCAATAGTGTTGTTTGCCAAAAATAACTGATTAAAAATATTAAAACTATAGAAACAGAAATAATCATAAGCCTAAAATATAATGTTTTAACTTTAAGATTTTTAACAGAAGGTGTAGGAACTCTGCTAATCATCATGATCCCGGCAAAAGTAGTCAATACGGCACAAATTAAAGGATAGTTAATTATAAATTGAACTTGATCAATAAAATTTAGGTATAAAGGTATCATTATTACTCCTGCAGCAGCTGGCGAGGGTATTCCATAAAATACTTTACTTTGCTCTTTCATATTTTCGATATTGAAACGAGCCAACCTTAAAGCTGCACAAACTATATAAAACAAACTTATAACCCAACCAATTCTGCCTAACTCATGAGTGAAACATAAATTTATTAATAAAGATGGAGCTAATCCAAAACTAATGAAATCTGATAAAGAATCCAACTCAGCTCCAAACTGTGATGATTTTTTTAATTTTCTAGCCATCCATCCATCAAAAAAATCAAAAAAGGCAGCTAGCATTATCATTAAGACAGCAAGTTTCCAGTTAGCTTGAATAGAAAACTTTATTGAAGAAATACCTGCAATAAGTGACATTAACGTTATTAAATTAGGTATAAATTTAGTAAGAGGGTGTTCGGCCATCTAAGTAACTAGATCTTTTTATATTCTCTAGATTGTATATTTTTATTATTTTTAAGTTCCTTGGCAATAATAGTTTCACCACCGATACATTGTTGTCCTACATTAACCATTAAACTATAGGAATTTGGAAATTCAATATCAACTCTACTTCCAAATTTGATAATCCCATATCTATCACCTTGATTTACTTTCTCATTTACTTTTAGATAACAGATTATTCTTCTAGCAATTAAGCCAGCTATTTGAGTGACATATATATTATTAGAACCTGACTTAAGTGTTAGTCTTAATCTTTCATTATCTTCACTAGCTTTATCGAGTGTTGCATTAATAAATTTACCTTCAATATAATCTATTTTTGTAATTTCTCCTGATACTGGTAATCTTTGTATGTGCACGTTGAAAACACTAAGAAAGATTGAAACTTTAGTATAATTTTTTTTTCCTTCTTTGAATTCAGTAATATTTGTAATTAAGCCATCAGCTGGGCTCACCAAGATATCTTCACCCAAGGGAATAACCCTTTCAGGATCTCTAAAAAAATAGAAAGTAAAAATTAATAATATTAAGAAAATTAGAAATAGAGGTTTATAAATAAAATAAAAAAAAATTACCAACAAAAACAGTATGATGAGTGCGGCAGAAATCTCTTTGTGAAACCTAAAGTACATAAGATGGAATTAATATCTGAATTGCATAATTTGATCAATAAAATAGATTTTTTTTATTAATTTAATCTGTTATACAATCAATATCTCTATATAAATGGCAAAAATTTCAGTAAAAAATCCAGTTGTCGAACTTGACGGCGATGAAATGACAAGAATTATATGGGATTTTATTAAACAAAAACTCATACTCCCTTATTTAGATATTGACCTTAAATATTATGATTTATCAGTTCAAAATAGAGATGAAACAAATGATGAGATCACAGTTGAAGCAGCGAATGCAATAAAAAAGCACGGTGTTGGTATAAAGTGTGCAACTATTACTCCAGATGATAATAGAGTATTAGAATTTAATCTTAAAAAAATGTGGCGCTCGCCAAATGGAACAATAAGAAATATTTTAGATGGCACTGTTTTCCGACAACCTATTATTTGTAAGAATATTCCAAGAATTGTAAGAACCTGGGACCATCCTATTGTTGTAGGAAGACATGCCTTTGGTGATCAATATAAGGCCACAGAAATGAAAATAGACAAACCAGGTAAACTTTTTATGAAGTTTGTTGATGAAGATGGAAAAATAGATGAAAAAGAAGTTTTTCAATTTTCAAATCAAGGCGTAGCCCTCTCCATGTATAATGTAGATGAGTCGATAAGAGGATTTGCAAGAGCTTGTTTTAATTATGGGCTCAAATTAAATTGGCCTGTTTATCTATCCACAAAAGATACAATTTTGAAAAAATATGATGGAAGATTTAAAGAGATCTTTCATGAAATTTTTCAAAATGAATTTGCATCTGATTTTGAAAATAAGAAGATTGTCTACGAGCATCGTCTTATTGATGATTTAGTTGCATCTTCAATGAAATGGTCTGGAAAATTTATTTGGGCATGCAAAAATTATGATGGGGATGTTCAATCTGATGCTGTCGCACAGGGTTTTGGCTCTTTAGGTATGATGTCTAGTGTTTTAATGACACCTAATGGTAAAACGATAGAAGCTGAAGCTGCCCATGGAACAGTAACTAGACACTATAGACTTCATCAAAAAGGGGAGAAAACATCTACAAATCCAATAGCATCTATTTTTGCGTGGACAAAAGGGCTAAACTTTAGAGGAGAATTTGATGGCAATGATGAACTTATTAAATTTTCTAAATCACTTGAACAAACCTGTATCGAGACAGTAGAGTCTGGTCAGATGACTAAGGACCTGGCGATGTTAGTTGATAAAAACTCTCCTTGGATGAATACTGAGGATTTTTTAAATTGTCTTGATAAAAATCTTCAAACTAAATTGAATTAAATTTGGTTTTTAATACTTAAAAAAGCCTGATTTACTCGATCTTTTTTATTACCACCAGCTTGTGCGAAGTCAATTCTACCTCCACCGCCTTTTGAACCAAGTATATCAAAGGTACTTTTGATTAACGTTCTTGCATCATAAAGATCGATTAAGTCATGGGTTAATCCAACAACAATAGAGACTTTATCATCATTAATTGTGATGCAAGCTAATATTGATTTAGATTTCTCTGATTTAAATTTGTCAAAAATTGATCTTAGTTCTTTGGGGGGTAAGTTATCTATCACTTGAGAAACAAAATTAATCCCATTAATATTTATTTCATCGATTTTATTATTATTAGAAAGGATTGATTTATTCTTTAAACTTTCTAAATAATTTTCTAATTTTTTTATAAAAATATTTTTATTGTCTTCGCTAAAACTAATCTTTCCATCTAATTTTTTTATTTGTGATATTAAATTTTTAATTTTATCATCAAGTTTTTTTTCAAGTAGTTTGCTTTGTTTTAATTTATTGCTAATTAATTCGTCAACCCTATCTCCAGTACAAGCTTCTATTCTTCTCACTCCTGAAGAAACAGACACTTCACTTATGATATGGAATTTTTTAATATTATGAACATTTGTTACATGTGTTCCCCCACATAATTCAATTGAGTAAGGTTTATTATTTTTTTTACCAAGAGTAACAACTCTGACTTCGTCACCATATTTTTCACCAAATAAAGCCATAGCACCTTGTTTAAGAGCTTCATCTTGAGATTTAATATCAATTTGTGTTTCACATGAATTAGAAATTATGCTTATTACCTCTTTTTGAATAATTTCTATTTGTTCAGTAGATATTTGTTTATTATGACTAAAGTCAAAACGTAGTTTATCCTCATTAACCAAAGATCCACGCTGTGCTACATGTGTTCCTAAATTATTTCTTAGTGCGGCGTGGAGTAAATGTGTAGCTGAGTGATTTTTTTTTATGAGATCTCTTAAACTAGTATCAATTTTAAGTTTAACTTCTTGACCTATTTTAAAATTTCCTGAAGTCACATTACCAAAATGAATAAATATACCTTGAGGGGTTTTTCTTGTATCTGTTACTTTAAATTCAGCAGTATCTGAAGTGATAGTTCCTCTGTCTCCAACTTGCCCACCAGACTCAGCATAAAAACATGATTTATCAGTTATAATTACAGATTGTTCATTATTAACACTTAAATTTTGAACTTGCTTAGAGTTAGAAACTAATGCTGTTATATTTGCTAATATAGTTGTTTCTTTATAGCCATCGAAAGTTGTTGGTTTTACTTTTTTAGCTAAATCAAACCATAGTTTTTGGGTGTCTCCATCTCCACTACCCTTCCATGAAGATCTAGCTTCCTCTTTTTGAAGCTTCATTGCAGCATCAAATGATGCAACATCTACGCTAATATTTTTTGATCTTAAATAATCTTGTGTTAAATCTAGAGGAAATCCAAAGGTATCGTATAATTTAAATGCTATTTTGCCATCTAGTTTATTATTTTTAATCTTAGGTAATTCTTGTCCGAGTATATCCAAACCCTTACTTAAAGTTTCTCTAAATTTTATTTCCTCAGAGTAAAGAGTTTCCTTAATAGCATCAGCACCTATATTAAGTTCTTGGTAAAAATCTCCCATTAAATTTTTCAATTCTTCAAAAATTTCATGAAATAATGCATCCTTGGAGCCTAATGAGTAAGCATGTCTTATACCTCTTCTTAATATCCTTCTTAAAACATAACCTCTACCTTCGTTTGAAGGTAATACCCCGTCAGCTATTAAGAAAGAAGATGCTCTTAAATGATCTGCTATAACTCTAAAACTAGATTTATTCTCCTCAGTTATTTTTTTTTGGATATGTTCTTGAGTAGTATCAATAATATTTGTAAATAGATCTGACGTATAATTATCATTACTGCCATTCAATAAAGCAGTTATTCTCTCTAATCCCATTCCGGTGTCTACACATGGTTTAGGTAAATCTAATCTAGTTTTTTTGTCAAGCTGCTCATATTGCATAAAAACTAAATTCCATATTTCAATAAAACGATCTCCATCCTCATCTAACGAACCAGGAGGGCCACCAAAGTACTTATCGCCATGATCATAAAATATTTCTGAGCATGGTCCACAAGGTCCCGTATCTCCCATTGACCAAAAATTATCAGAGCTTGAAATTTTTATTATTCTATTGTCATGTAAATTACCAATCTTTTTCCAAAAATTTTCTGCAACTTCATCATCATGATATATAGTAACCAATAATTTATTTTCATTAATTTTGAATTCTTTCGTGATTAAATTCCATGCATATAAAATAGCCTCTTCTTTAAAATAGTCGCCAAAAGAGAAATTTCCCAACATCTCAAAAAAAGTGTGGTGCCTTGTTGTAAATCCAACGTTTTCAAGATCGTTATGTTTACCACCTGCTCTGACACATTTTTGTGAAGTAGTAGCTCTTTTGAAATCTTTTTCTTCCATACCAGTGAAAACATTTTTAAATTGCACCATTCCAGAATTTACAAACATTAATGAAGGGTCATTTTCTGGGACTAAAGATCCAGATTTTACGTGCTTATGATCATTTTTCTTAAAATAATCAATGAATGCATTACGGACATGGTTAGAGTTCATATTCAAGGAATATAGATTAATTTAACTGAAATTTAATATTATTCTTTTGAGCTTTTTTCGACTGTTTCCTCTGTCGTTGGAGGAGGTGGATCGATCATTAGCTCTTCCACCGTGTCTGAATTAGATCTAATTCTACTCTCAATCTCATTTAGCATTTCAGGATTATCTTTTAAAAACTGCTTTGTGTTTTCTCTACCCTGGCCTATTTTCTCATCCTTATATGAATACCATGCACCAGACTTATCAATAATGTCAGCTTGGACGCCTAAATCAATAATTTCTCCAATTTTAGAAATACCCTCACCATACATAATATCAAACTCGACCATTTTAAATGGAGGAGCCATTTTATTTTTGACAACTTTGACTCTAGTTTGATTACCAATAATATTATCTTTATCTTTTATTGCACCAATTCTTCGAATATCTAATCTTACAGAGGAGTAAAACTTTAAAGCATTACCACCTGTTGTAACTTCAGGGCTTCCAAACATAACACCAATTTTCATTCTAAGTTGGTTTATAAATACAACCATCGTATTTGTCTTGGAAATAGAGCTAGTTAGTTTTCTGAGAGCTTGACTCATGAGCCTTGCTTGAAGTCCAGGTAAAGAGTCTCCCATTTCACCTTCGAGTTCAGCTCTTGGTACTAATGCTGCTACTGAGTCTATAACCAATAAATCAATACCCTCTGATTTAACAAGGGTATCAGAAATTTCCAAAGCCTGTTCCCCAGTGTCAGGTTGAGATATCAATAATTCGTCTATGTTTACACCTAGTTTTTTTGCATATCCGGGATCTAAAGCATGTTCGGCATCAATAAATGCGCAAGTTCCACCCATTTTTTGAGCTTCTGCAATGATGTGAAGTGTAAGAGTTGTTTTACCCGAACTTTCAGGACCGTACACTTCTACGACTCTTCCTTTTGGTAACCCACCTATTCCTAATGCGATATCTAGTCCAAGCGAACCAGTTGAATAAACATCAATATTTGTATCGATATCTTTTTTACCAAGCATCATTATGGAACCTTTACCATATGATTTTTCAATATTACTAATAACTGATTTAAGTTTGTTTAAATTTTCTTTTTTATCCATTTGATTCTATTATAAATAGTAAATATTTGTTTGTACTAAACAAGAGTAATAATGGAAAATAACTATAATTATAGCGATTTTATACCGGGCACAATTGTGGAGTGCCCATCTCAGCCCGATTGGGGTCTGGGACAAGTTCAATCTTGTATAAATAGTAAAATCACTATTAACTTTGAGAACGTTGGAAAAAAAGTTATAGATTTAAATATCATAGATTTGAAAATATTCGAAAATGCTGACTGATAATTTTAAAAGAAAAATTGATTATTTAAGAATATCTGTGACTGACAGGTGTGACTTAAGATGTACATATTGTATGGCTGAAGATGTTACTTTTCTACCAAGGCAGGAAGTCTTATCAATCGAAGAGATCATTAAACTTACAGACATTTTTAATGAGTTAGGTGTTAGAAAATTTCGATTAACCGGGGGTGAGCCTCTAGTCAGAAAAAATGTTGTTTCAATCATAGAGCATTTACATAATCTAAAAATTCAGGGTAAAATTTCTGAACATACTTTAACTACGAATGGTACAAATTTATCTAAATATGCATCTATTTTAAAAAAAAATGGTGTTGAAAGAATAAATGTTTCCCTTGATAGCTTAGATCCAGAAAGTTTTAAAAGAATAACTAAATGGGGAGATCTTAATAAAGTTTTGTATGGAATAAAAGTTGCTAAACAAGAAGGTATCAAAATAAAGATAAATACTGTTTTGACTCACAATTTTAATGATAAAGAGATTTTTGGTATTTTAGATTGGTGTAAAAAAAATCAGTTTGATATTTCGTTAATAGAAATAATGCCAATTGGAAACATTGGAGAGAAGCGATTTAATCAATTTTTATCAATGAAAAAATTTGAAGAAGATTTAGTAAATAAGTTAAATTTAAATCCCTCTAAGCATAGAACTAACGGTCCATCCAGATACTATGAGTACTCAAATCATAACTCAAAAATTGGTATTATATCTGCTATTTCTCATAATTTTTGTGACACTTGTAATAGGGTAAGGCTCACGTGCACTGGAAAGCTATATATGTGTTTAGGTCAAAATGATTTTGTAGATTTAAAGTTTGCTTTAAGAAATCAAACAAAAAATGATATTATTGCTCAGATAGAATATGCAATGTCAATTAAACCAAAAGCACATAACTTCGAAATTCAAAAAGATAATTTTGGAGGCTATGTTAATCGTTACATGAATGAGACTGGTGGTTAATTCATGAAAATCTGTTTTGTTTCTTTCCCTCTTGAAAAAAATATTGAGGCACAAGAAAAACTTATTAAAAAATATGGAAATTTTGAACCTGAAGAGGCAGATTTTATTGTCGCCCTTGGCGGAGATGGTTTTATATTAAAATCACTCCATAATTATATGAAACTGAACAAACCTATTTATGGTATGAATTTTGGATCTGTAGGATTTCTTATGAATGATTACAGACTTGAAGGACTAGAAGAGCGTTTAAATAGTGCTCAGTTAACAAAATTAAGACCATTAGTTATGAAAACTCTAAATCCTACTGGTCAAGAAATTAAAGCAATTGCTATTAATGAAATAAGTATACGTAGAGAAAAATACCAAGCGGCAAAAATTCAAATTCTAATAGATAACGAAGTGAGAATTGAAGAACTCGTTTGTGATGGAGTGATATTGTCAACGGCAGCAGGAAGTACTGGATATAATTATTCTGCCTCTGGGCCTATCATTCCTCTTGGTAGTAATGTAGTAGCTCTAACTGCTGTAAGTGCCTATAGTCCCAGACACTGGCGGGGAGGCTTGCTAAAAGACAATGCCAAAATTAAAATTATAAATAATAACCCATCTAAAAGACCAATAGTAGTTCATGCAGATCATATTGAAGCTAAAGATGTTATATCTGTTGAAATAGAAATGTCCGAAGGTATGGAAATACCATTATTATTTGATAATGATCATAAGATTGAAGAACGTGTCTACAAAGAAATGTTTAAATCTAGCTAATTTAAGTGAAATCTATAATAAATTTCAAAGGGTTCTTAATTTTTTGTTTATTGATAATTATCTTTAATAAATCATATTCCAACGAATGCTTAACAAAAAAAGGACTGAATATAGGGTTTATAGAAAATAGTTATATTGATTATAAATATTATTTATATTACGCACTTGGTGATTACTCATTATTAAACAATATAGAATTTACAATCAGTGAAGTTAATCAAAATGCAAATGAATTTGACATTATATTTGGTGAATATAGAGATTTAAAAAAGTTAAGTTTAAATCAAACACAGATACCTGAAAAAGTTTTAAATTTTTATAATGATAATGAAATTGAAATTACAGGAAATTTATTCCCTCTAGATTTAGATACGTTTATTATATTAAGCAAAGACAATAATCAAAAATTAACTTTCGAAGAATTTTCAGAATTATATAATCCCATAAAGTATACTTTAGGAATGAGTTTCCAAACCAAAGAAGACATAATTAATTTATTAATTTATCACTTAGAACAGCCCTCTATTAATCTAAATAGTGTCTCCTTTGAGTTAATAGCAGATTTATTTGTAAAAACTTACGAAAATCTGAATAAAAATATTTTAAATAATGACTTTTTAGAGGTTTATAACTCTTTTGAAAATTCTGAAAATGTTTATACATTATTTAGTGATGGTATTTTACTTAATAAAAATATTGGTTTTGAAAGTTTTCAACTCTTTCCAAAAAGTAAATATATTTGGAGCGATGAACAAGGAAAATTTCAACAAAATTTAGAAACAATCCCTTTTTCTTTTTATGGTTTTAGCGCCTATTTAAATAATTTTCAAAGTTCAGGTTTTTTATGCTATTTAATTGATGAAAAGGTAAGGTTAAAAGCCTTTAAAGATTTTAATATTCAGTTAAGCCCTTTATCAATACATGAGGTAAAAAAAATCGAAGATGAATTACCTGATAATTACTTAAAAATTCTAGAAAATAAAAATAAAAATATATTCAAACCCGACTATTTATCAGAGTACAAAAAGTATGATTTATTTTCTGGAGTTTTTTTTGGTCAAAATCAATTAGATGATATTTTGAACAATCCAGACTATTTAAATAGATAAAAGTATTGAAAAACTTAAGTAATCGTCTAAATTCGATTAACTATTTTAACATGGCCTCGTGCTGGAATGGTAGACAGTCTGGACTTAAAATCCAGTGGGATTTACTCCCGTGGCGGTTCGAGTCCGCCCGAGGCTACCATTTTTGTTATTAAATGATAATCGTAGAAGTAACTTTTAAAATAGATCCTTCTTTAACAAAAAAAAAATTAAGAGAAAAGTTTTTAGAGACAGCTCCGATTTACAAAAAAACACCTGGGTTGATAAGAAAGAACTATATTTCAGATCTTAATAATAATATAGCAGGTGGTGTATATTGTTTTGATAATATGCAAAACGCAAAAAAATGGTTTGATGAAGAAAGAATTAAATGGATCACAAATAGATACTCCAAACCTACATTAAAATTCTATGAAAACTTTGTAGTAGTAGATAACGAAACTAAGAGAATTATTAAAGATTAATTATTGTAAATATGTAGCTGAGTATTTTAAATAGGCGGCGTCCTACTCTCCCAAGCCTTAAGACTAAGTACCATCGGCGCTGGAGGCCTTCACGACCGAGTTCGAAATGGGATCGGGTTTTTTCACTCCGCTATGACCGCCACAAACTTTTTATAACATGTAGTTAAAACTTTTCGCTGTGTATTATAATTCAAGCATTGGATTATTAGTACTAGTTAGCTTCATGTGTTACCACACTTCCA
>CACKOX010000010.1 GCA_902601865.1 uncultured Alphaproteobacteria bacterium
CCCAAATAAAAATCATAAACATCTCCTTTTAGATTTATATATACACTGTTGAAGGTAAAATCTCTTCTAAGGGAGTCTTCTTTAATGCTAGTAGCTTTAGCTACTTTAGAGTGTCTTCCGGATGGGGCTATATCTTTTCTGAATGAATTTATTTGATATTCAAAATCATTAGATACTAAGGATATACTTTTATATCCTGGGTAATATTTTGCACCATCGTATTTATCTAAAATTTTATCAACTGTAAGACTGTCTAAATCTGGTATGACCAAATCAATATCTTTATTTTCATATTTATCAGAAAGTATGGATCTAGTCGCACCTCCAATAAGATAAATATCTTTGTCTTCATATGGGAGAACATTACAAATTTCATTTAAACAAGAAATATTTATAAGTTCTTTAACTTTGTTTTTTAAATTCATGTATTTAAGTAAGTTCCATCAGCTCTAACCATCTTTGTTCTTTAGTTTCTAATTCTAATTGAAGAGATCCTAATTTTTCACTAGAAGTCATAAATAAATCATAATCTTTTTTATAAAGATCTGGTGCCTCTAAAATTTTTTCAAAATGGTCTATTTGTTCTTTTAAGAGATCTATTTGTTTGGGTAAGTTGTTAAGCTCATATTGTAGTTTAAAAGTTAATTTCTTCTTAATAACTTTTGATGAATTTTTTTTATATTTTTCAGCTTTATTATCAATTTTTAAAGAGTCATCGCTATTATTTATTAGAAGATTTTTATTGTTAAGAAAATCATGATAGCCTCCATTAAATAAAACAACCTCTCCATTTCCCTTAAAAAATAATATTTTATTCACTAATTTATCTAAAAAATCCCTATTATGTGATACGACCACTAAAGTTCCATTGTAGCCTGATAATATTGACTCTACTAAATCTAAAGTATCTATATCAAGATCATTTGTTGGTTCATCTAATATTAGACCACTTTTAGGATTTGATAAAACCTTCGATAAGAGTAATCGATTTTTCATTCCACCAGATAAACTTCCGACAGGATCATTTGCTTTAGATGGATCGAAATGAAAATCCTTCAAGTAACTACATACATGTCTTTCCTTGCCTTGTGTTTTAAGATAATCCCCACCAGAAGGTACTAATATTTTTTTTATCGGAAGATTGTCTTTTAAATCATTTCTTAACTGGTCAAAATATGAAAATTCCAACTCTTTTCTAAGTTTTAAAGTTCCTGATTTTAAATGGAGCTCATTAAGTAAGATTTTTAAAAATGTTGATTTACCTGAGCCATTACTTCCTAAAAGTCCTATTCTGTCCTTTTTGCTGATTTTCAAACTAAAATTTTTTAAAATTAAGTTTTTATCTTCAGTACCAAAATAAAATTCGGCATTATGAAATTCAGCAACATGTTTAAAATTCTTTGAATTTTCATATATTTGATTAATTTCTATTTTTCTTGTTGCTTTTTTAAATTCACTTATATCTTTATCTAAATTGTTCTTGAGCTCTTTTGCTTGTTCTAACCTTCTAGTGTTTCGTTTTACTCTTGCTTTTACTCCTTTGTTAGCCCAATTAACCTCTAGGTTAACAAATTGCTTTCTATTCTGTAATTCTCTTTCTTCTTGTGATAACAAAGTATTAGACCAGTTTTCAAAATCACCGTATCCGCTGTTATTTACTTTCACTCTTGATCGGTCTATCCATAATATTTTATTAGTAAAATTTTTAAGAAATTGTCGATCATGACTTACACATAAAATAGCACTATCTAGTTTTTTCAAATAATTTTCTAGCCATACTATTGTATCTAGGTCTAGGTGATTGGTTGGTTCGTCCAAGAGCAAAAGGTCAGATGGTTTTATTAATGTTTTGATTAGACCTACTCTTCTTTTTTGACCTCCAGATAAATTTTTAATTAAACTATTTTTATCTACACTTAAATTATTACAGAAGATGTCTATTTCGTAAATATCATCTTGATTAGTAATCGCTGATAAAATCTCTTTTTCTACGGTATTATTTTCATTTTGTAATTTATAATTTTGGTTAAAGTAATTAACTGCAAAATTGTCAATGCTCCATATTTCACCTAAGTCAATCTCATGTTGACCAGATATGACATTCATTAAAGTAGATTTCCCTGCCCCATTTTTACCAACAAGAGCAATAAAATCTTTTCTATGAATATTTAAATCTAGTTCCTTAAAAATTTCATTTTTATGGTAACTGATTGATCCCTCTTTCAGTGAAAATATAAGTTGATTCATATTATTTTATATATAGCTCAGAAATGGCTGGGGCGGTAGGATTCGAACCTACGCATGCCGATACCAAAAACCGGTGCCTTACCGCTTGGCTACGCCCCATCAGGAATTAATGAACTTATCCGAAATAAAGAGATTTTTCAATTCTAACTAGAGGGTGAAATTTATTGATATTCCTCAAAATTTGCCTTTCTTTCGAAATTTCCTTAAAAGATAGAAAAATAGAAGACCCACTACCACTCATGCCAAATTTTAGAAAATCTCTCCTAAAAGATGAAAGATACATAAATATCTCCTTAAATTCTTGATTTAAAATCATTGAGGACCTAGTTAAATTATTTTGAGAATTATGCTTACTATTTATTTGTGTATTATAATTTTTAAAGTGGTTATAGATATTTTTAGTTAAATTTTTTTTTAAGGGTAAAATTATAAAAATTTTCTTCCATGAATTCATTTTAGCTTTGGAATAATTAAATTTATTTAATCCATCAATAATTTTTGGATATTTATCAATAAATAAAAGTACATCTGATCCAATTAATGGAGCATCTTTTTTAAAATTATTTGATTTAATTTGGTGATATTTATATAAAAACTTTAAAACTGAGGCGGCATTAGAAGACCCTCCTCCTAGACCATATCCAATAGGTATATTTTTATGAACCAAAAATTTTAATTTAGTTATAGTTTTATATCTTTGATCGAAAAATGTAATTGTTTTTTTTATTATATCATTTTTTAAATTTATTATTTTATTATTATGATCATGATAAGTAATTTGTAATTTTGAGTGATCTGAAACAAAAATTAAATCTTTTATTTTTAATAATACAACCTTTGAAGAAATTTTATGTTTTTCATAATTTTCATCATAATATTTTATTTTTAAATCTAAATTTATCTTGGCAGGGCTAATTAGTTTAGTTTTATTCATTTCTATTTAAAACTTCATCAAATTTAAAATAGTCTTTGTGAAATAATAAGATTTTGTTATCAAGAAATTTAGCTTCTTTA
Source organism: uncultured Alphaproteobacteria bacterium (assembly GCA_902601865.1). Lineage (GTDB taxonomy): Bacteria > Pseudomonadota > Alphaproteobacteria > HIMB59 > HIMB59 > HIMB59. The sequence goes on from CACKOX010000010.1 coordinate 3,262, forward strand.
TATCTGCCTTGTTGATAATAAATTTGTGACAAATGGTCAATTATTTCTGGCTCTGAAGGCTCTAGCGTATATGCGTTATAAATCCATTTTTCAGCTAAATTTAGATCATTTTTCTTGTAATAAAGCCACCCTAAGCTATCGAGTATAGCACCATTATTATAGTCAGAGTCTTTGACTGCTTTTTGAAGCATATCTTCTGCAAGATCCAATTTTCTTTCATTTTCAACCCATAAATATGCAAGATAGTTTAACACATAGGGATATGAACTGTCAGAAATATCAATACTTCTTTGGATGAAATCTTCAGCAGTTTTAATTTCATTATTTCTCTCAAGCAAAATGCCATATTTAAATAAATGGATAGGATCATCTGATTTTTTTAAAATGTTCAAACAACAGTTATTCATAAAATCTAAAGCTACCTTATCGTCATTTGAACGGTACATTTCCATTGCTAAAATGAATGCTAATTCTAAATGAGTCCAATCACTATCATGATTTATATTATTGAAGAAGTAGACTAATTCACTCAAATTACTATCTAGTTTGATGGAAGATGAAATAAATAGGTAGTTTCTAAAAAAATTGAAATTAGTATTACTTGAATTAAAATTTTTTATTAGATCAAGTATGTCTTTATTAGGATTTAATTCAGCTAAGAATGAGAGTTTTTTATAATTGTAATAATCTTTATTTTTTGAGTCTATTTGAATTAAATAAGATAATAATGCAAGAGCACTTTTATACTCACCTGCATAAAAATAATAAGTACTAGTTTGAAATAGTTGAAGATATATAACGTCTTTATAATCTTTGATTATATAGTCCTTATCTAATTCTAATGATAAATTGTTTAACATAGTCGTTAATTTAATAAATTTTGTAATTGGAAAATTTAGGTCATTAGAACTAAAAATATTATTTAATAGATTTATTTCTTTTGAGTTAAAAATAGAAAGGGATTCTAAGTTGGTAGTTAATTCTTTATTTATCTTACTTAAACGGCTTATGTCTTTTCTTAAGTGGTAGTAATAAATTTTGTTTATGTATGTTAAATTTATAAATCTATTATCAATGGTATTTAAACTTTGTAAATTACTCTCAATATTTTGATTATCACAAAATGACATCCAAAAATTTATGCTTTTTAAGATAGACTCCTCAAAAATGTAAATTTGTTTTTTATTTGGAAGATTTGAACAATTATTTTCGCCCAAATTTTTCAAAAAGTATAGGATTTCATGAACAAATCCCTTTTTATTTTCATTCATATTATTTAATTTGTAATCGCCTATAATAATTTTACTTAGTAGATCTGAGGACTGGTCACTTGATAATTCGTACTTGGGTAATTTCTCCCATGTTAAATAATCATTATTGTATTCGGCATATATAGAACTTAGAAGTTGATTATCAAATGTATTTTTTAATTGAGACCCATATGCATGTACAATAAATCCCAAAAAACATATACTGTAGTAAAATATATATAATTTTTTAAACATGAAACAGCTAGACTACCAAAAAAATATTCTTTTGGAATTGATGAATCTTGAGGAATTTAAACAAAAAGATTTCGTTGAGAATAAAAATGAACAAATAACTTCGAGTAATATAACAAGTCCAAGCAAGGCCAGTAGTATTAATCAGCTTGAGGATTTTTTTAAGGGAGAATTAATAAAATTAAATATAGATAAATCAATTAAACTAGTAGAGGGGAATGAAAATTCTAAGATTTTATTCTTTTATGGTAAATGTGATATTTCAGACACAAAAATAATAGATAACAAAAATGGTGAGTTATTTGATAAAATGCTCTCCTCAATAAAATTAGACAGGAAACAAATAAGCTTAGCTTCTTACATACCTAGAGGTATTCGTGAGTTTGATAATGATCATAAAATTATAACAACTTTACAATTGATAAATTATCGTTTGATTGAATTGATTAATCCAAAATATTTAATAATTATGTCAAATTATTGTATTAAAATGTTATTAGCTGCAGATTTATCCTCAATGTCTCTTCGAGGTAAGTGGTTTGACTTCAATACCCCAAATGACGTAGTCCCAAAAAAATGCCGTGTGCTCTATGAGCCATCTTTGCTTATTAACAACCCAGATCTCAAAAAAGATGCTTGGGAAGATTTAAAAGAAATAAAAAAACAACTGGGTGGTTAGAAATGAAAATTGTTCTCATATTAATTACACTTTTTTACTCACAAACTATATTTGCCCTTAGTTCAAAAGATATAGGTCTCTACAAAAGTATTTTTAACGATTACAGAAATGGTAATTTTGCTAAAGGTGATAAAAATATTGCAAAACTTGATGATTTAATACTCATGGGTCATGTTCAAGCTTTAAAACTTCTCCACCCTACAGCTCATCGATCCAGTTTTTTAGAACTACGAGATTGGTTAAGTGAATACAGCGAACAATATGAAGCGAGAAGAATTTATAAATTAGGTGTGCGTAGAATGCCAGATGGAGCAAAAAGTCCAAAAAAAAATTCATACCCCCTCTTTAATGAAATCTTTCAAAAAGATAAAACAGAGGCTACCAATTCAAGTAAATCAAATAATATATTTTCAAATAAAAATTACTCAAAAAAAATTAGTATTTATAACACTGTAAGGTCAAGAGTTGGTAGAGGATGGCCAACTGGGGCTTTGGAATACTTGAATCACCACATAAAATATTTTAATCAAAAAGAGAAGTCATTTTTATTATCAAAAATTGCCAATGGGTATTATCTCGCAGATTTAGATGATAAGGCTATTAATGTGCTTAACGATGAAGCATTTTTAAGTCAACCTTACTCTGAAGGCTTGTGGATTAAGGGTCTTTCGTATTATAGAAAAGGTAAATATCAGAGAGCTTCAAGGCAGTTTTTAATACTCTCAAAAATTTCAGATAACAAATGGCTCAGCGATGCTGGAGCATATTGGTCATTTTTATCATCAACAAAAGATGCTGAAGATGTTATTACCTTTAAAGCTTCGTTAGAGGCTTTAAATAAATCTTGTAGGCCCAGTTTTAATATTTATTCCATTTTATCTTGTAGAATAATTGATAAGACCATTCAGGACTTTGAATTTAACACCTCTATAATGAACTCGGATCTTGACTCATTTTTAGATACAAAATTAGGTAATAGAATTCAGGCGTTAATAGACATTGATGAACTGCCAATTGCAGAGATTGAGTTAAATAGACTTCAAAACATTACTAATGATAGATTTAAAAGACTCATTTTAAATTTTTCTATTAAAAATGACTTAAGTTCTCTTCAAATTAAAACAGCAAAATACTTATTTAAAGATGATGCTCCCATAGATTATCTTTATCCAACACCACAATGGATTCAAAATTATAATTTCAACGACATAGATCCAACTATTATCATAAGCATGATAAGACAGGAGTCTCAATTTAGCGCTTTTGCAAAAAGTGGGAAAAGTGCCTATGGATTAATGCAAATTCTTCCCTCCACAGCCCGTATGGTAAATAAAAAACATCAATTTAAGTCAAATCCTAGAATATTGTATAATCCTGAAATTAACGTCGACACAGGAAGTCTTTATTTACAAAATTTATTATCCATAAATTATATAGAGGGTGATTTATTGAAAGCACTAATCTCTTATAATGCCGGACCCGGAAATCTTTCAAAATGGATGAAAAAAACTACTTTTAATAATGATAGCTTCCTTTTAATTGAGTCTATTCCATCAAGAGAAACTCGATTATTTGTAGAGCGAGTTCTAACTAATCTTGTTATTTATGAATTAATAAATCATAATTCTTTTGATTATGCTGATGAATTGATAGCAACTAATACGATTTTGATTAATGATTGACGAAACAATAACATTTAAAAAAATAAATATTGCCGTCATTACTTTATCGGACACAAGAAAAGAGAAAGGTGATAAATCTGGTAATACATTAAAGGATCTAATACTTCAAAAAGGACATGATGTTTCTCATTATCAAATTATCGAAGACGAACCAGAAATCTTTATACCTATAATTCAAGGCTTAACTAACTCTGTTGAAAACGATGTAATAATTACAACTGGAGGAACAGGTTTAACGGGAAGAGATAATACTATTGATGCTTTGAAAAAAATATCTCAAATTGAAATACCAGGATTTGGTGAATTATTTAGACAACTCAGTTATCAAAAAATTGGAACTTCAACCATACAATCTCGAGCAAGTGCCTTTTTATTAAATCATACTTATGTTTTTTGCTTGCCTGGATCTACTTCTGCTGTTCGAGATGCTTGGAATGATATTCTTTTTCATCAATTAGATATAAGACACAAACCATGTAATTTTATCGAATTGATACCAAGACTTGATGAGTGAATATGTCGTTGGTGTTGATGAAGTTGGTAGAGGTTCTCTTGTTGGAAGTGTAATAGTTTGTGCATTTAGATCTCAAAATTCTTTCTTTCAAGTACTTCCTTTTGATGTTACTGACTCAAAAAAAATAAATAAAAAAAAGAGAGAGGAAATTTATAATTATTTCAAATTAAATAGAGGCTTTAATTTTAATTATCAAATTATTGTTGGAAAAAAAAAATTTATCGAGAAATTTAATATTCACAATGTAGTTTTGCAATGCATGAAGCAATCAATTATTTTGTTATCTAAAAAAACGGATACAGTCACTATTGACGGGAAGTTTATCCCAAATGGTATGGGGGATTATAACGTAAAAGCCTTAGTCAAAGCTGACGATAAAATAAATCAAGTCTCTGCAGCATCTATTATTGCAAAAGTATATAGAGACAAATTAATCAACAAACTTCACTTAAAAGATAATGTTTATCAATGGAATAAAAATGCGGGTTATGGAACTAAAAATCATTTAGATGCTATTTATTCACATGGTGTCAGTAAATTTCATCGGACAACTTATCATCCAATAAGTAAACTTATCAAAAAGTTATCTACTTAGTTATCAACAGACTATAATGCTTTTTTTACACATGATTCTTTATTAGTAATAAGATTCCATAGTGTTAAAACAAAATAATCTTTACCTGGGTGATTGCATTGATCTATTTGAAAAAGTTGAAGACCATACTATAGACTTAATCTTTTTAGACCCCCCTTACAATTTGCAACTAAATAAAGTTTTAACAAGACCAAACCACTCCATTGTCAATGGAGTAACTCAAGATTGGGACAAATTTGATAATTACGCTAGCTATGATGAATTTACCCTTTCATATTTACGTGAGTGTAAAAGAGTTTTAAAACCAGATGGTGGATTATGGATTATAGGGTCTTATCACAATATATTTAGAATTGGGAAAATTCTTCAAGATCTAAACTTTTGGATTTTGAATGATGTAATTTGGGCTAAATCAAATCCTTTACCAAATTTCAGAGCAACAAGACTTACAAATGCTCATGAAACTCTTATATGGTGTTCAAAAAAACCTAAGTCAAAATACCAATTTAATTATCACACTTTAAAAGTTGCAAACGAAGATAAACAAGAGAGAAGTATTTGGAATTTTCCGATTTGTTCAGGTAAAGAAAGAATCAAAAATAAAACAAACCAAACAGCCCACCCTACCCAAAAACCTTTGGCTTTAATGAAAAAAATAATACTTCAGTCGTCAATTCAAGGAGATCTAATTTTAGAACCATTTGCGGGCACGGCAAGTTTTTGTGCTGAGGGAAAATATTTAGGTAGAAATTATATAGGTTTTGAAAAGGATATAGATTATTTTAATTTAGCTGAAAAAAGATTAAAAAAAATTAAATCTCTAAAAAATAACTTATTAGAAGTTAATGAAAAAGATAAACCAGTTCAAAAAATACCTTTCGCAAGTTTAATTGATAATGGTCACTTAAAACCAGGATCTTCACTTTATAGTAATAACAAAAACTATAAAGCTACTGTACTTCCAGATGGAAGTATAACATACAAAAATGATAGAGGATCAATTCATAAAATAGCTGCAAAAGTAAATAAGACATCGAGTTTTAATGGATGGGATTTCTGGCATTACGAGGATAAAAAAAAGAATTTAATATCTATAGATATGATAAGAAAAAAGATGAGAGGTTAGCTAAGTATTTTTTTAAATAATGTCGGTAAAGCAAGTTCTTTTGTTTTTATCTTTTCGATCCATACTGTATTAGCAATTTTTAATTTTTTTTGATTTAATTTATAAACGTTAACTTGAAAAAGGTTATTTGTAATTACAAATTTAAAACTTTTAATCTTCTCTTTTTTTTTTAATTTTATATTTGATATAAATTCTTCATCCAAATTTGAGGGTAAATGGATAAAATTTTTGTAAAATTTAAATTTTGGTTTTTTTATAAAACAAATGTGTAAAGGAGAGTTTAATATATAGAAGTCTATTTTCTTATTAATTTTTTTAGTATTTTGATTATTTTCAAATTTTTGAAAAGCTGATTTACAAAAATTAGAAAATTTACATTTATCACAATTAGGATTATTTTTTTTACAAATTATTGAACTGAAATCCATCATAGACTCAGCTAAAGTTCTATAGGAAATCTTTTTTTTACAAGCCAAACTTAATATATTTTCAATTTCTTTATCTTTAAATTCAGCACCAGATATTCTTTCTACTAATCTTTTTACATTTACATCAATAGGGAATGCTTTTTGGTTATGGCCTATAGCTAATATTGCACTTGAAGTGTATGTACCAACACCAGGTAAAGAAATTAGCGAATCCCTATTGTCTGGTAAGACTCCATTAAATTTATTGTTAATAATTCTTACTGCTTTGAATAAATTTACTGCCCTGTTGTAATAACCTAAGCCTGACCAAACTTTGAGTAATTGTTCTAATTTTTTATTTTTAAAGGAATTAAAACTTGGAAAAATATTTATTATTTCTAATATTTTATTTTCTACTGTTTTCACAGTAGTTTGTTGAAGCATAATTTCTGATAAATAAGTTAGATATAAATCTCTATTTCTTCTCCAATATAAGTTTCTTTGATTTTTTTTAAACCAATGTAGGATTAAGGGAATAAATTTATTTTTATGAAAAAACTCTCCAAGCTCAATGATATTGCTTTTCATCTAGTTAATAAAGTAAATAAAAAAAAACTAAAAATAAATACTCTTCTTCTTAAAAATTGGGATTATATTTTTGGTAAAAATAATAAATTTGTTAAATTAAAAAAAACTATAATTAATAATAAAATAGAATCTGTTATCTTTGAATTTAGAGTGAACCCTAGTAAATCATTTGAGATGCACTCAAATACAAATGAAATTATTATAAAAATAGAGGAAGTGACTGGAGCAAGAGTAAATAAAATCGTATTTTTTCAAGACCTTTCTCATAGTAATTCAAAGTTTGATAATAAAACTAACTTATCCAACAAAGCTTCTGGAAAAACTCTTAATAATCAAAAATTTAATGATATAAAAGATCAAGAAGTAAGATCTATTTTTGAAAATATTAATAAAAAGTTATATGAGAATAATTAGTTTAATACTTGTTTGGGGAGTGCTTTTCTTAAACTCAGCAACATCGAAAGATTACGAATATAAACAATATATTGATGACAATAATATAAAGCCTTTAATTGAGTCATTAGAGGAAAATACGGTTGATATAATTGAGTTTTCTTCATTTAGCTGTTCGCATTGTGCTGAATTTCATAACCAAACACTTCAAGAATTAAAAGAAAGCAGTGTATACAAGAATATTAATTTTTACTTAATTGACTTTCCATTAAACCAAGCTGCTTTTTACGCAACAATAGTAGCAAATTGTAACGAAGGTATTCGTCCAAGCTATGTCGACTCTGTTTATGAAAACTATGATGTTTGGACAAAAGCAAATTCGGGAGAAGAGATAATTGAATTACTCAATAGTTATGGATTACAACATGGACTTGGAGATGAAGAGTTGCAATCCTGTTTAAAAGATGAGGACTCCCACAACAGACTTTTATCTCTACAAGTTGATGCTCAAAACATTTTTGGAGTTGAGAGCACACCAACATTTTTAATTAATGGAGAAAAAGTTCAAGGCAATAGGCCAGCTTCAGAATTTATAAAAATAATTAAAAAAAAATTGAATAATTAATTTGTTATCTTTAGATAAACTCTCAATTAAAGGTTTTAAATCTTTTGTTGAGCCTACAGATTTTGAGATAAAAAATGGGCTTACTGGCATTGTAGGTCCTAATGGTTGTGGAAAGTCAAATATTGTTGAGGCAATTAGGTTTGGTTTGGGAGAGGTCTCTGCTAAACAGCTTCGTGGTAAAGAAATTGATGATTTAATTTTTAATGGAACTGATAACCGTCCATCATGGAATATTGCAGAGGTAGGATTATTTGTGAATATTGAAGGAAGCGATTTAGAAAATAAATTTGAGTCCAAACAATTAGAAATTGCCAGGAAGATCTGGAGGGGAGAGGGAACAAATTCCTTTATAAACGGTAAAGAGGTTAGATTAAAAGATATACAATTACTTTTTGCAGATGCATCTACATCAGCAAGATCTACTTCTATAGTTAGCCAAGGAAGAATAGGAGCTATTACTCAGGCTAAACCAGAAGATAGGAAAATGGTTTTAGAGGAAGCTGCAGGGATATTAGGTTTACAGTCTAGAAGGCACGATGCAGAGTTAAGGTTAAAAGGTGCTAACAATAATTTACTCAGAGTAGAAGATGTGATTGAGACATACGAAGAACAATTAGCTATACTTAAAAAGCAAGCTAAGGAAGCAGAAAGATTTAGAAATATATCAACATTAATCAAAAATGCTGAAGCTTCAGTGTTTTTTGTTAAGAGAAACGAACTTCAACTTATTATTGAAAAACTGAATGAGGAAAAAGATAAAATTAAAATTAAGCTTGCTGACTTTCAAGGTGATGTATCAATCCAAGATCAAGCATATGAGGATTTAAAAGTTAAAATTCCCCCAATGAGAGAAAAATCTTACTCATTGAATAGTGAACTTGATAGATTGAATATGACTGTAGAAAATCTAAAACAAGAAGAATTGCGTTTTGAAGAACATAAAATAAATCTAGAGCATCGAGTAAAACAACTAAACCAAGATTTGCAAATCGAACAAAAACAATTTGAAGATACCAATAATAAAATTAAGACAATAAAAAAAGATATTGAAGATTTGTCTTCTAAGAATTTTGAGGCAGAAAATCGTGACAAACCTATAAATCAATCTGATAAAAGTTTACTAAATAATATTTCCTTTGATAAAAAATATGAAAATGCAGTAGCTGCTATTTTTGGTAAAGAGCTTTTAGCATCACTTGAGCCAGATGATATATATTATTGGAGTGAGCATTTAGGAGATAACGCTACAAAAAAATTTAATTTTATTTGTGAGTTAGCTTCAAATGTTATGAAAGCCCCAAAACAAGTAATTAATAAACTTAAAAATGTAGCAATCGTATCAACAAAAAAAGAAGGAACAGAAAATCATAGTAAAATAGATATCGGTCAAGCTATTGTTGATTTAGAGGGTAATTTGTGGAGATGGGATGGCCTTTTTATTTCAAGTAGCTATGAAGCAAATATTTCTACAATCCTCTCAGAATTAAAGGAAAAGAGACTGAATGATCTCAAAAAGCAAATTATTGAATGGGACAGAATTTTAGAAGTCACAAATCAGAAAACTGAAGATTTAAATCAAAGAATAAAAACTACAAAGGAAGAATTAGAAGTATCCGAGAATAATCCAGTAGATATTGATAGTAAAAGACAGTTTTTACTAAATAAAATTAATCAACTAGATGGTGAAAAAAAACTTTTTGACAATGAATTACAAGAACAAGAAAATCTTTTAGAAAAACTCTCCAAAGAGTTGAGAAGTAAAGAACAAAATTACTCAGTTGTTAAAGAGGAGTTAATTCGAAAAGAATCGGAGATTTCAAATTATTCAAATAACTTAGCTCAGCTCACACAATCTTGTAGAGAAAAAATAAATGTCGATTTATTAAATTTAGAAAATGAAGTAGAAAAATTTAAGAAAGATGAAGATTTAGAGACTGCAGAAAAAAGAGTTTCAAGATTGAATGCTGAAAGAGAGAGAATTGGTGCTGTAAATTTACTTGCTGAAGATGAATATGTTAAATTAAGAGAAAAAGTTGATGAAACGATCAAAGATAAAAATGAGATTCAAGAGTCTATTGAAAAGCTTCACGAGGCAATAAATAAAATTAATAAAGAGGGTGTCACAAGGTTAAAAGATGCTTTTAAAATTGTTAATGAAAATTTTGAAAGACTCTTCACCAAATTATTTGGTGGGGGGAAAGCTTATTTAAAACTTATACAAAATGACGAAGACCCACTAAATTCAGGCTTAGAGATATTCGCAAGTCCTCCTGGAAAGAAAATGCAAAATATAACTCTTTTATCAGGGGGTGAGCAGGCATTGACTGCGATTTCTTTATTATTTGCTGTATTCATGGCGAACCCCTCTCCTTTTTGTATATTAGATGAGGTTGACGCTCCCTTAGATGACAATAACGTTGATAGATTTTGTAGTATGGTTGAGGAAATTTCTGAAAAAGTGCAAACTAAATTTATAATTATTACCCATAATCGAATGACCATGTCTAGAGTAGACAGACTTTATGGAGTTACTATGCCTGAAGAAGGAATTTCTCAAATAGTCTCTGTTGAATTAGAAGAAGCAGTAAAGTACGCTGAATAATGGACAATAATGAAGAGCCTGACAAACAACCAAAGATGCAAGGTCTTAGCTTTGCATATAGAATCTCAACAGAGTTGTTAGGTGCCTTAATAGTTTCTGTTATTATAGGTTTACTGATAGATAAGATGTTTGACAGTAAACCCATTGGGTTAATAACATTGATAATACTGGGTTTTTTTGCTGGTTTGCTGAATATTTACAGGCTTATACGTCGCATAGAAAATCCCAAATAAATCTGTTTTATTACTTTCATGGCCAAAGGCGAAAGTCCCCTTAAACAGTTTGAAATTCAACCCATAATAGACATTAATCTGTTTGGATTAGATATTTCATTTACCAATTCTGCTTTATGGATGACTGTAACGACTGCATTTATACTGATATTTTTTACTGCACCTTTTTTAAAATCAAAAAAAACAAATTCTGTAAGTGATCTTTACCCGTCTAGGATGCAAGTTGCAGCAGAACTAGGATTTAGTTTTATTAATAGTTTGCTAAATGACACAGTTGGCAAAGAAGGGAAGAAGTACTTTTCCTTAGTATTTACTTTATTTATGTTCATTCTATTTGGTAATCTTTTTGGAATGATCCCCTATAGTTTTACCTTTACTAGCCATATTATTGTTACGCTTGCACTTGCCATGGGTGTTTTTATTTTTGTTACTGTTTTAGGTTTTGTAAAACATGGAGTGAAGTTTTTTAGCTTCTTTGTAATTCCTGGTTTACCTATTTATATGCTCCCTCTCCTCATACCAATAGAAATAATTTCTTACTTATCTAGACCTATAAGTTTATCTGTTCGGCTTTTTGCTAATATGCTTGCTGGTCATACTTTATTAAAAGTTTTTGCGGGTTTTGTATCTGCTTTAGGAGTTTTTGGAATTCTGCCATTAGTATTTATAATTGCCTTAACAGGTTTAGAAATATTAATAGCATTTTTGCAAGCATATGTCTTTGCGATATTAACATGTTTGTATATTAACGACGCTTTACACTTACACTAGATGTACATAAGGAGGTAAATATGGAACTAGTTGAAGGACTTAAATATTTAGGTGCAGGTTTAGCCGTGATTGGTGTGATCGGTGCTGGTATTGGTATTGGTAATGTTTTTGCTGCATTTATTACAGCTGTTGGAAGAAACCCAGCTGCAAGAAATGAAGTCTTTACCATGACAATGTTGGGTTTTGCCCTAGTTGAAGCTATTGCTTTATTCGCATTAGTTATAGCCTTAGTAATATTATTTTCCTAAGGAGATTAAGTAACTTATGCCTCAATTAGAGCAAGTAGAATTTTTTATTTCTCAGCTTTTTTGGCTGGGTGTATTTTTTGTAATACTGTTTTCAGTACTAACATATATAACACTCCCTAAAATTAGAGCTTTTTTGAACCAAAGAGATGATTTTGTTAAATCACATATCTCTAAACAAGATGAATTAATCAAAAAAGCTGAGTCAATAATTGAAAACTATGAGGCTAAGCTAAAAGAAGCTAAAAACCAAGCATCAGAGATAATAAATGATGCAAAAGATAAAGCTCTTCAAGAAAGCGAGACTTTAATTAAAGCTACTGAGGAAAAAATACAACAAGAAATTAGGCAAACTGAGGAAAGAGTGACTAAAGAAAAAGATTTAGCCATATCAGAGCTAAATGTCCAACTTAAAGACTCAGCTACTAATTTTATCTCTAAAGTAACCAAAATAGAAAAAGGTAATATTACTATTTAATGAGTTATTTATTTTCAGATCCTAAGTTTTGGCTATTAATTTCATTTATAGTTTTCGTGATTTTGATGATTAAACCATTTAAAAGTATGATGATAGGTGGTTTAGACTCAAAAATTGAAGAGATTAAACAAAATATAGATAAGTCTCTTGAGTCTTTTACAGAAGCTGAAGAGAAACTCAAAGATGCAGAAAAAAGGACTTTAGATTTGTCTAATAAAGTTGATGAAATCATTTCTAATGCTAAGTCACAAGCAGAGTCTATTTCTAAAAATATAATTGATAAGACAAGGCAAACTGTAAAATCAAAAGAAAAGAATTCTATAGATCGGATTAAACAAATTGAGCTGTCTGCTATCCAATCTATTAAAAGTCAGGCCTCAATTGAATTGAATGCCATTATAAAAAATTATTTTTCAAATTTATCTGATGAGAATAGAACTAAAATATTGAATAATAGTGTAATTGACCTTAAATCAGTTAATTAATAGCATAAAAAATCTTTATACCCTGATCATAAGAATCTAAATCAATTTGAAATTTGTCATTAAAATCAAAGTTATGCCATTTGTAACCTTCCCTATCAAGCTTTAGGTCTTTGGAATACTGGAACTCAGCAATTTTATTGTCCTCATTAAGATTTGTGACAAAAATTATCAATTCAACTTTATAAGTATTTTTTTCTTCCTCAGACAAGAGTACATTTAATTTGTAGTCGGTAGAAATTTCTACTATATCTTCGTCCACGAACAGATAACAATTGAGGGTATATTCATTTTGTAGCTCAATGTTTGCATTACCAAGATCAAGAGATCTTGCCTCGTATAAGATTAGTGATTGAGGACAATCTTTATTAATTACATTTGCCTCTTTTTTTAATGGATTGGGAATAGAACATGCAACTAAAAAAAGAGATAAAATTGAACATAATATAAATTTATTTTTTATCATTGTTGAATATTATTCATCATATATACATTAATTAAAAAATAATCAAATGGCAGTTTACACAACTATATCTCGCACAGATGCCCAAGAGTTATTCAAATCACTTGGAGAAATAGTTAAGTTAGAGGGTATAAAAGAGGGAGTAGAAAATACAAATTATTTAGTCCATTTAAATGACTCAAAGAAATACATACTAACTCTTTTTGAGAAGAGAACAAAAGAGACTGACCTACCATATTTTAATAACCTCATGGGGTTATTTAGTAAAAATGGTGTAAATTGTCCATTAAGCATAAGTATCAAAAATGAAAATATATTTAAAGTTAAAGAAAAACCCTGTTGTATTTACACTTTTGTTAAAGGTAGACCTATTTTAAGAAGTAATAGAGAACAATTAAACTCACTAGGAAAATCAATAGCACATTTGCATCAATCTGGAAGTAGCTCAAATCTCTACAGAAAAAATATGATGCTATTACCTTCTTGGAAACATATTACTGAAAGTTTTTCAAAAAGTGATCCTAAAATTAATATGGAGGAATATAAATATATTTTTGAAAAAATAAATGATCTACAAGATAAATTTCCTTTAAATTTGAGGCAAATTAATATTCATGCAGATTTATTTAAAGATAATATTTTTTTTTTAGATAACCAAGTTTCAGGTTTTATAGATTTCTTTTTTTCTTGCACTGATACAGTGATTTATGATTTGGCTACATTTGTGAATGCTTGGTTCTTTGAAAAGAATAAATTTGATGAGTATGACTACATAAATTTTCTTAAATCTTACCAGCACAACTTTGAATTAACTATTGAGGAAAAGGATAATTTTAACTTTTACTTAAAAGTAAGTGCTATTCGATTTTTTTTAACAAGACTTTATGACTTACATTTTAATTATGAGGGAAATGTAAAACATAAAAATCCAATAGAGTTTTTTGAAATTTTTAAATTTCATGAAGAAAATAATGTACAGGATTTTTTTTGATTAAGGTTTATACAGATGGTTCATGTCTTGGCAATCCTGGAAATGGAGGTTGGGCATTCTTGATTGCCGATGAAAAGGATATCAGATATAGAGCTGGATTTGAAAAAAATACCACAAATAATCAAATGGAACTGATAGCTGCTATTAAAGCACTAGAGTTTTTGAATAAATATAATGATATTACGATCAATACAGATAGCAATTATGTCAAAGAGGGAATAACTAGTTGGATATTTAATTGGAAAAAAAATAATTGGAAAACATCAACAAAAAAGCAAGTTAAAAATAGAGAGCTCTGGGAGCGATTAGATAATCTCTGTGAAAAAAAAAATGTAAGCTGGTGCTGGGTTAAAGGCCATAATACTAGTAAATTTAATAATCAAGTTGACGAACTTGCTAGAAAAGCAGCTGAGTCATTAACTGAGTCTTCGTTTAATTGAGTCTAAAGTTTCAAGATTCTCAATAGGTCCTATAGATGAGACTGTTAAATTAGATTCAAGTATTTTTGTTCTTGCTTTTTCCAAGTCCTCTAATTGTACTGCATCTATTTTTGCTATGAATTCCTCTGGTGATCGTAGTTTATTATGCATTAGATAGCTAGATGCGTTAGATCTACACCTTGATGAAATACTTTCCTCTCCTTTTAAAATACCTACTTTAAATTTTGCTTTAGTTTTAGTTAATTCCTCTTGTGTGAAAGTGTTGGCATTTATATTTAATTGATCACATAAAACAGGAATTAATTCTTTAACTTCCTTGTGTCCAGTGCCTGCATAAACGTAAAAAATACCAGAGTCAGAAAAAAAATCTCCACTACTGTATATACTGTAAACAAGGCCTCTTTTTTCTCTTATTTCCTGAAATAGTCTTGAAGACATACCAGAACCAAGAAGTGTTGAATAAACTCTTGTAGAATAATAAAGGTCTGAGTGAATATCTACACCCTCAAAACCTAATAATAACTTTACCTGTTCTAAATTCTTTTCTTCTCGATATTCCCCTCCTACATATGAAGATTTTGGAATATAATCATCATTACCTTGAGGAAGATTTTGAAATTTTTCCTCAACAATTTTTATGATTTTGTCTTCATCAAAATTTCCGGATACAGAAAATACCATTTTAGATGGATTATAAAAACTTTTCATAAAACCCTCTACCTCATCTCTTGATATAGATTTTATAATTTCAGAAGTTCCTAAAATTGATCTTCCCATCGGTTGATTTGGATATGCTAACTCGTCGAACTTATCGCCTACAATACTATCTGGTTCATCTGCATACATACCAATCTCTTGTAATATTACACCTCTTTCTTTATCAAGCTCATTTGAGTCAAATGTAGAAAATTGAAGTATGTCACTAATAACGTCTATAGATAATTCAACATTTTCTTTTAAACCACTCATATAATAAGCTGTGATTTCTCTTGATGTATATGCATTATGAGAATTTCCAACTAGTTCTACTTCTTTAGCTATTTGCGCAGCAGATCTATTTTTTGTTCCTTTGAAAGCCATATGTTCAAGTAGATGAGCAACACCATTAATTTCTTTACGTTCATTCCTAGCCCCTACCTTGTTCCACATACCTACACTAACTGTTTCTACAGTGTTAACGTGGTCCGTTATAAGCGTCATCCCATTATTTAATTTATGAATATTAGGCATTTAATTTAATGTAATCTCCCAAAGCTTCGAAATTATTATCTAAAATTTCAAATATTTCTTTATTTAAAAATTCTATGTTTTTATTGTAGCTGATGTTATTGCCCAATACTTTTTGAACCGTTTCTTGAAACTTTACAGGATGAGCGCAGGCTAAACACATTACTTTTTTGAGATTTAATTTCTCAGCACATACTACTCCTACTGCCGTATGAGGGTCTAATAAAATATTATGATTTTCATAAGTATTTTTAATCTGATTTTCAACTTCTTCGGAGGTTGCATTTTCTGATAAAAAATTCTCTGATAATAAATTATGTATAGAGCTATCTAATTTTTTATTATGTTCATTATTTGGAATATTTTGGAATAGTTCTTTAGTTGAGTCTGGTCCAAGAAACTCAGCTATGAGCCTTTCAAAATTACTTGATATAGTTATATCCATGCTAGGGCTATTAGTTTTTACAACATTATAGAGATGTAGATCATTATTACTTATAATTCGATGTAAGATATTATTCTCATTTGTTGCAACAATTAATTTATTTATAGGAAATCCCATAGACTTGAGTAAATAAGCAGAATATATATTTCCAAAATTTCCACTTGGCACTACAAAGTTATCAATATTACAATTTAGATATGACCAAGCATAATAGATAGATTGAGGTAATACCCTGAACCAATTAATTGAATTCACAGCAGTAAAACTAAAGGTTTCATTTAAATTTTTATCTTTAAAAAGTTTTTTTACTAAATTTTGACAATCATCAAAACTTCCATTTAAGGCAATATTGAAAACATTATTTGCTCCACTTGTAGTCATTTGTTTTCTTTGAAAAAGAGATGTGGAATTATGAGGATGCAGTATAAAAATACTAATGTTATCAATACCTTTAAAAGCTTGTATCGCTGCAGAACCAGTGTCTCCAGAAGTTGCGCCAATTAATAATAATTTTTTATCTACTTTTTTTAAATAGTACTCATATATTTTTGCCAACAAGCACATAGCATAATCTTTAAAAGCTAATGTAGGACCATGAAATAAATTTAATAATTCATTGTCTCCTATATTTGATACTGAGACGATTTCTTGATCAAATTTACTATAGGCCTCGTGAATTATCTTACTAATTGTTTTAGAGTCAAATAAATCTAATAAAAAAGGTGATAGAATAAAATTTGCTATATCAAAATAATTTTTTCCTTTAAGTGCATTAATTTGATCAATGCTGAATTTTGGAATTTCTTTTGGAATAAAGAGTCCTCCATCTGGTGCTAAGCCGTAATTTAGAACCTGTTCAGCAGAAAAATCAGTTTTGTTATTCCTTGTGCTTATATATTTCATTTAACAAATCTACCAACCAAATGCTCTAAATAATATTTTGAATTTAGTTTTTCACCAGAAATGCTTTGTAACATTTCATCAGAAGAATATAAAGAGGCTTTTTGATGAATATTATAATTTAACCATATAATTAATTGCTTAATATTTTCTTCATCAGGGTTTTTCAAAAAAATGTCAAACAAAGGACAATTATATTTGATTTGAGAGGCTATCATTGCACCAAGGGCGTAAGTAGGAAAATAACCAAATATTCCCTCATACCAATGAATATCTTGTAGTACTCCTTCTGAGTCTGAGATTAGATCTATTTCTAGATGATCTAGGTATTTTTTATTCCATAAATCTTTGATGTCTTTAAATTTAATTTTATTTTTGAATATTTCCTTCTCAATTTGATATCTAATAAATACATGAATTGGATAAGAAAATTCGTCAGCACTAACTCTGATTGGGTTAATTCTAACAGTGTGGTAATGCTCTAAAAACGATTTTTCCAAATCTTGAGAGTTATCAAAGATGGTATTAATAATTTTAAAATAAGTCTGTGATTTAAAGATATGATTTTCAAAGAAGAGAGATTGACTTTCATGCACACTTAAACTCCGAGATTGACCCAATGGCTCATAAAGGTATTGAATTGGTCGATTTTGCTCATATACGCCATGACCTGTCTCATGAAACAAAGCTGATAAGGACTCTAATATATTTTCTTCAAACCTTGTTGTTATACGTACATCATTTGTGGCACCTCCACAAAACGGATGATGAGATTGGTCAATTCTTCCTCTGTCAAAATCAAAGTTGAGTTGTTGTAATTTTATTTTTATCTCTTTTATTAATTTTGCGTCAGAAATATCCGATTTATAAATGAAAGGAGATTTAATTTTTTGTATATTTTTATACTTAGGTATTATTTCTTTATCAATAATAGAGAAAACTTCGTCGATCTTTACTGAGTCATAGTCTATGTCATATTTTGAAATTAGAGAGTCATAAGGTGTTAAGTTAGTAGCATAAGATAATTGATTAGCCTCTTCATATACTAAATCTAATAAATCATTGAAGTCTTTTTCAATTATTGAACAATTATTTTTTGTTCGAGCTTCTCTCCATAAATGTTCACAAGTTAATTTTTTTTTAATCAGTAAAGATTTTAAATCTGGATCAATAGCATTTTCTTTTATAATAATACTCTTCATTAATTTTAAACACTTACTATCTGTTTCATTCAATTGTGTATTTTCAGCTTTTTCTATCTCTTCTTGAACCTCCTCACCCCTAAATATTGTGTCAGTAAATTTAGATAAAATAGACATTTGCTCTGATCTAGAGTCGATACTTTTTTTAGGTAAATTAGTAGCATTATCCCAAAATAAAACTCCACTGACATCATTTAAGACATAATAATTCTTAAAATACTCTCTGAGTTTATTCATATTTCTTCCTAATAATTAAAAGCATTATGACACTGGATAAGCTTAACAAAAACCAAGTTATTGAATAATTCAAATGATTATTTCTCAAAAATACTAGAGGATTGAAACTATATTTAGTTATCCTATCATCTAGTAAAACAAAATAATATTTTGATGGAAATTCATATTTATAAAATTGGTTAAAATCATCCTTATTAACTGAATACCAGGTATTATTTAATAAATTATTCTCAGGAGTAAAAAATGGCTTATCCGAATTGAATTCTCTTATATAAACTTTTGCATTATTAACAGCTAAATATTTTTTAATAATATTTTTGACTTGATCAGAGTCTTTATCTTTAAACCATCCAAAATTGATTACACTATATATCTCGTTATTATATTTTAGGGGAAGTATTAGGTGATATCCTGGCTTTCCTTTGAATGTTTTGGACTCTATAAATATTGGTTTATCTAAAATTGTGTAATTATTGTCTAATTTTACTGAAACTAAATTATTGTATTTATTATTATTAGAGAACAGATCAGGATTAATAATTGAATTATTAATATTATCCATTAGATCATTTTTCCAATTAAGTCTAAATAATTGCCATGACCCTAAAATGAAAGTTAGAATTGAAATACTAATGAATACAAATGTTAACGATGACTTATTCATAGATTGTTATTTATAGCGATTTTAGTGAATAAAATTTATGGTCTATTTTCCCCACCAGTAGATACTTATGTATAAAAACAACCAAACAACATCGACGAAATGCCAATACCATGCAGCTGCTTCAAATCCAAAATGTCTTTCTGTGGTTAAATGACCTTTTCTTATTCTCAGTAAACAAACTAATAAAAACAAAGTACCAATTAAAACATGAAATCCATGAAAACCAGTTGCCATGTAAAAAGTTGAAGGATATATACCTTCAGTAAAACCAAAAGTTGCATGTTGGTATTCATATATTTGTAAAAGAGAAAATATGAAACCCAAAAAAACTGTATAATATAAACCTTTAAGTGCCTCTTTATTATTTCCCTCTCTTAATTCATGGTGAGCCCATGTACATGTAGTGCCTGACAGAAGTAAAATTAAAGTATTTAAATATGGTATGTCTAATGGATCAAAAGTTTCAATTCCTTTTGGAGGCCAAACTCCTATTCCAAGAGTACCTGTAAAAACTTCTTTGTATTCAGCTAAAAATGTTTTAGGCAAAAGACTTGCATCAAAAAAAGCCCAAAAAAAAGCGACAAAAAACATAACTTCTGAGGTGATAAATAGAGCCATCCCCCACCTAAGACCAATCTCGGTAATTGAATTATGAACTTTTAGGAAGGTGCTTTCTTTAATGATATCTCTCCACCACATGAACATAGTAAAAAGTATTAAAAAAAGACCAGCCAGCATTGGCCATATCATCTCATAGTGCATATATAAAATAGCACCAGAAACTAAAAAGAGAGCTGAAAAAGCACCAACGATAGGCCAAGGACTTGGATTGACAAGGTGGAATTTGTGTTTCTTTTCTGAGTCTTTGAATACTAAATCAACCATTTAGGTTTATATTTCATTCTTTTTTCTCAAAAAAGGTATATGACAAAGTGACATTCTTTGTCCTACTTGCCTCAGGATCCTCAAGTATTAAGGGATCTAAATAAAAAGTGACAGGAAACGAAACAACTTCATTTGGCTGGATAGTCTGATCTATAAAACAAAAACATTCTATTTTAAACAAATATGGACCAATTTTAGGTGGTAAAATATTAAAAATAGATGTGCCAGTGGACTCAATGCCAGTATTATTTTTAGCTTTAAAAACTACGTCATACTTAACACCCTCAGTAATATACATTTTTTGTGGTGCCTCAAACATCCAGTCCAAACCATCATTCACCTGAGCTGAGAATATGACTTTTATATCAAGTTGTCCTGAATTCATATTTTGGTCTTGTTCTTGGATTTGAACTTCTTGATTAAAGCCTTGGAAACCGGTTATGTCACAAAAAAGCTTATATAATGGAACAGAAAAAATTACTAAGCTCAGCATAAAACCAAGTATCAATATTAAAACAAATAATGTTTTGTTTTTATTTGATATGTTCAAATACCGGATTTAATTCTAAATATTGTAATAAAATAAAATGCTGTAACAAGCATGAAGAGTAAAGCTAAGACCAATAAATTTTTATTTTTTCTCTTCATTAGAATAAATATTTATCAATTACTGTTAATAAAAAAATAAGAAATAAATAAACAATTGAATATCCAAAAAGTTTAATTGAGTCTTTCTTTAAATTTTTTGATATATTTAATTTAAATAGCTTGTAAATAAAATATGCGTTGAGAGCATTCGATCCTATAAAAAAACTCATTCCAGCGAATTTAAAAAAATAAAGAAAATTAACTGAAGCAACCATAAAAAAAGTATAAATATTCATCATCACGAGTGTTTTCTTAATACCGTATTTGACTGGGTACATAGGAATATCAGCATCAGAGTAATCTTGGTTTCTAAAAATAGCTAGTGCCCACGAGTGTGGCGGTGTCCAGAGAAATATAATTAAACATAGTATTAGAGGATAAAAAATCTGATCACCAGATATGCTTATCCAAGCAATCACTGGAGGGAGAGCGCCTGCCAGACCCCCAATTACTATATTTTGTGCTGTTCGGTGCTTCAGATACATTGTGTAAAATACAGAGTAGTAAAGAATAGTAAAAGCTAGGAGAATTGAGGCCATGATATTTGTGAAGAAAAACAATGCTACAACAGAAAAAAAAGAAAAAATAAGACCAATTCCAAGTGCTGTGTTAGCTGAGATATTTCCTGAAGGAATAGGTCTGAACTTCGTTCTATCCATTTTTGAGTCAATTATTCGATCAAACCACATATTCAAAATTGCAGATCCTGATGCGCCCATAGCAATAAGAATAAGAGCTACACCTTTGATAAATAAACTTTTATCTGAGGGGGCGAGTAACATCGCACATAAGGCTGTAAATATAACTAGAGAAATTACACCAGGTTTAATCAAAACATATAGTTGTTTTAAGAAATTAACAACTTGAGCAAAGAACAAATTTTGCTCTGTTTGTACGAAAGTTTGTTGATGTTTTTTTTCTAACACAAATTAATTTTTAACTTCAGGTAAAGTATCAAACTGGTGATAAGGTGGAGGAGATGGTAGTGTCCACTCAAGTGTTTTTGCTCCCTCACCCCATGGATTTGCTTCTGCTTTTTTACCTTTTAACAATGCGTAAATAATTATAAAGATAAAAAGAATAAATGAGGCAAAAGATATGTATGAGCCGATTGAGGATATAACATTCCATCCTGCATAAGCATCTGGGTAATCTGGAATACGTCTTGGCATTCCAGCTAGTCCTAAGAAGTGTTGAGGAAAGAAAGTTAAATTTACCCCTAGGAAGAATAACCAAAAATGTAATTTACCAAAAAACTCAGAGTAATTTTTCCCACTCATTTTACTAAACCAATAATAGATACCAGCAAAAATTCCAAATACCGCTCCCATACTTAATACGTAATGGAAGTGAGCTACAACGTAATATGTATCGTGTAATACGACGTCAATTCCTGCATTTGCCAAAATCACACCTGTTACTCCACCAAGAGTAAATAAAAATATAAATCCTAATGCAAATAACATAGGAGTTGTAAAAGTTATAGAGCCACCCCACATTGTGGCAATCCAACTAAAGATCTTAACACCAGTTGGCACAGCAATAACAATTGTAGCTAGCATAAAATAAGCTCTAACATTTGCACTAAAACCCACAGTGTACATATGGTGAGCCCAGACAACGAAACCTATAAATCCAATAGCAACCATTGCATAGGCCATACCTAAATAACCAAATACTGGTTTTTTAGAGAATGTAGATACGATATGTGAGACAATACCAAATGCTGGTAAAATCATAATATAAACTTCAGGGTGACCAAAGAACCAGAAAAGATGTTGAAATAAAACAGGATCTCCTCCGCCGGCTGGATCAAAAAAAGTAGTTCCAAAGTTTCTATCAGTTAAAAGCATTGTAATAGCTCCACCTAGCACTGGAACGGCAAGAAGAAGAAGAAAAGCAGTAACTAACATTGCCCAAACAAAAAGAGGCATTTTATGGATAGTCATTCCTGGAGCTCTCATATTTAAAATAGTTGTAATGAAATTTACAGCTCCAAGTATTGATGAAGCGCCTGCTAAATGGAGAGAAAAAATAGCCATGTCAACAGCAGGTGTACTATGTCCAATATTAGAACTTAATGGTGGATAAATAGTCCAACCCGTTCCAGCTCCACTCCCAACAAACATTGAACCTGCAATTAAAAACAATGCAGGAACCAATAGCCAAAAACTAATATTATTTAGCCTTGGAAATGCCATATCTGGAGCACCAATCATTAAAGGGATAAACCAATTTCCAAAGCCACCAATTAATGCTGGCATAACAACAAAAAATATCATGAGTAATCCATGAGCTGAGATAATTACATTCCACATTTGTCCATCTGCAACAAACTGCATGCCAGGTTCAGATAGCTCCATTCTCATAATGACTGATAGAGCTCCTCCTACTACGCCTGCGATAATTGCATAAATTAGATATAACGTTCCAATATCCTTATGGTTTGTAGAAAAAAACCATCTTGTAAAAAATCCTGGCTTGTGATCATGATGATCATTCATAGCTAATGATTCTGAGCTCATAAATTATTCTCCTCTAATTGAATTATGTTATTTTGTGAAATAACAATTTCCTCATCTGGCTTGTTAATTTCAATATCTTCGTTGATGGCGTAATTATTTTTAGCTTCATTGGCCCATGCCATAAATTCTCTCTCTGGTAATACTTTAACAACTACGGGCATAAAACCGTGACCACTACCACAAATTTCGGAACACTGTCCTCTATATATCCCTGGTTCTTTAACATTTACCCATGTTTCATTTAATCTTCCTGGTACAGCATCTGTCTTCAAACCCATTGATGGAACCGCCCAACTATGAAGAACATCACCAGCTGTAATTAAAATTTGAATGTTTTTATTCGCCGGAATTACTAGAGGGTTATCGACAGTCAATAACCTTAGATCCCCCTCTTCAAGATCTTGTTCTTGAACCATATAGCTCTCAAAATAAAAGTCACCGTGATCAGGGTATTCGTACTCCCAATACCACTGGTGACCAATGACTTTAACAGTCATATCGTAATTTTCACTTTTTTCTTGTTGGTATAATAATTTAAATGATGGAATTGCAAGAACTACAAGAATGACAATAGGAATTGCTGTCCATAGGACTTCTACAACTGTGTTATGAGTAGTTGTAGATGGAATTGGATTTCTTTTTGCACTAAAACGAAAAGATACATAAAATAGAAGAAATAAAACGAATAAAGTAACTAAAGTCATAACAATCAAAATTATGTTATGAAGACCAACTACACTGCCCATTAAATCTGTTGCAGGATTTTGAAAACTTAACTGCCAGTCTGTGGCTTGCTTTCCAAATAATTCAAAAGAAATGAATATTAAAAATACCGATAAAATAGATTTCATTTAGGACATATTAGTAATCTTTTTGATACAGTATATTGACAGTATGTCGCTTAAACCCGCTATAATTAAGAAAAATAATGAAATGTTAGACTAAGTGCGGCAATAACTGCCGTATCAGCTTTGAGAATGTTCGAACCTAAGCTCACATTCAAGAAATTTCTGGATGATTTGGAAAGAAATGCTCTCTCTTCCTCCTCAAATCCTCCCTCAGGCCCAATCACTACTAAAATTTCACTATTTGATTTAATTTTAGCTTGAGATAAATGAATTCCTTTGAGGTTTTCATCGAACATTAAAATTGTTTTACTAGAAATGATTTTCGATTGATTTTTTAAATCATTCAAATCATGAATATTAGGGATAGATAATCTTTCACTTTGTTGAGCGGCACCTATAGCATAAGCGTTAAACTTAGTTAGATTTATTTTTGTGTTAATAGTTCTTTGAAATATTGTTGGAAATATAGATCTAATTCCCATCTCGGTAGATTGTCTGATAACTGACTCACTATTTTGATATTTAATTGGAGAAAACATTAAGTCTATTGATGTTTCTGCTTGAGGAGGTGAAACTTGACTAATTGTTTTTGCGATTAAAAAATTATTTTTAATATCTAGTATTTCAGATCTCCACTCTCCAGAAGTATTATTAAATAAAGACACTTGATCGCCAACTTTTAACCTCATTACTCTCACAAGGTGGATATAATACTTTTTTTCTAGCTCATAAGTGCTACCCTGTTTCAAAATTGAAGTACAATAAACTCTTTTCATGAATACCGATTATAAGAATAATTTAATTTTTAAATTATTACCACCATTCACACACTCTTATCTCTCTTTAGTTAGACTAGATAAGCCAATAGGTTTTCTTCTTCTTTTTTACCCAGTTGGCTTTGTTTTAGCATCCTCAGGCGATATTATGTCTAATAATGTTTTAGTTTTATTTCTTATATTTTTTCTTGGTTCAATAGTTATGAGATCTGCTGGATGTATAGTTAATGATTTAATTGACACAGATATAGATAAGAAAGTAATCAGGACAAAAAATAGAGCTTTAGCATCCTCAAAAATTAGTATTAAGAATGCTTTAATTCTTTTCATTACTCTTTTAGTAATAGGATTTTTAATTCTCATACAATTAAATTATGAGGCAATTATTTTAGGTATAGTTATCACACCTTTAATAGCCTTATACCCTCTGGCGAAAAGATTTTTTATTTTACCTCAATTTATTTTAGCTTTGACATATAATTGGGGGTGTTTTATTGGCTGGGCAGCACTTGGCTCAAACATTCCTTTCTCATCTATCTTTATTTTATATTTATCATTAATTTTTTGGACTTTAGCTTACGATACTATTTATGCAACGCAGGATGAAAAGGAGGACAAGAATTTAAATCTGTACTCTAGCACTTTGTTATTTGGATCAAAAAAAATGATTTTTTTAAACATAATGATTATCACTAAGTATTTTTTGTTAATTTTTTATGGGAGTAGTTTGGATTTTGGATTTATATTTAATATTTTAGTCCTTGCAATTTCTATAATAAATTTAATAGATCTTAATATAATATGGAAAAATAAGCCTGAAAATGCTGGCTCATACTTCTCTCGCAATAACTATTACGGTATCAGCCTTCTTTTTAGTATAATAATAGGTAGTCATTTTAATGTCTGAATCTAGAAAACATTTTATAAGAATCTCTAAATTATTTCTTAATTTCAAATTAAAAATGTTCATTGCTATTTTGTGTATGATCATTGCAGCTTTATGCACTGGCTTTCATGCCTGGTTAGTTAAACCAGCATTAGACAATGTTTTAATTAATGCTGACACATTTTATCTATATTTTATTCCCTTAGCTATTTTGATTACAGGAATAATAAAAGGATTAGTAACCTATATTCAAATCACATCTCTTCAATTTATGAGTCATAGGATAATTGAGAAACTTAGACGTGATGTTTTTAAGAACATAATTAATGTTCATTACGGGTTTTTTATTAAAAATAAAACAGGATCTTTAATAACAAGAATTACTACAGATACCTATTACCTAAGTGGAGCAATGGCTAATACGTATACTGCGTTGATTAAAGATTCTCTGACTTTAGCAGTCTTAATAGGAAATATGTTTTATCAAAATTGGAAATTAGCATGTATTTCAATAGTTATCTTCCCATTAGCGATTGTTCCTGTCAGAGTTTTAGGAAAAAAAATAAGAAGGGTTACTAAAAATTTACAAGAACAAGTTGGGACACTAGCTTCAAATTTAGAGGAAGTTTTTAGAGGCATAAAGAATGTAAAATCTTTTAACGCAGAAAATTTTGAAATCAAAAGAGTTAATAGAGAAATTGAACATGCAAGGGAATTAAATTTTAAACAGGAAAAAATTACTGCCCGATCCAGACCTTTTACAGAAACTCTAGGTTCAATGGCAGCTGGTTTAGCAATATTTGGTGGGGGTGTTTTTGTAATCAATGAAAATATGACAGCTGGGCAATTAATGAGTTTTTTAGTAAGTTTAATGTTAGCCTATGCTCCACTTAAAAACCTTATAAATGTGAATGTTTTGCTTCAAAGTGGTCTGGGTGCTGCATCTAGAATATTTGAGTATATAGATTATAAAAATGAAACAATTGGTGGATCCAAGGCAATTAAAAATTTTAATACATTAATTTTAAAAAATGTTTTTTTTAAATATGAAAACACAAACAAAAATATAATAGATGGAGTGAATTTTGAAGTAGAGGCAGGTAAAAAAATTGCACTTGTAGGACCCTCTGGAGGTGGTAAATCGACACTTACTGCTTTGTGTTTGAGATTATTTGATATTTCTAGAGGTGAAATTAGAATAAATGAAACTGATATCAAAAAATTAAAACTAAGTAATCTAAGGAATATATTTAGCCTAGTCAGCCAAGACACAGTTCTATTTGATGGAACTATCTTGGAAAATATAAAATATAATTCCAGTATTAGACTAACTGATGTTAACCATTTTGCTAACATTGCATGTGTAAATGATTTTGCAAATAACCTGCCTGGTAAATTGAACACAAAAATTGGAGAAAATGGAGTTAAGTTATCTGGAGGGCAAAGACAAAGAATTTCAATTGCAAGGGCCCTTGCTCAAAAAAGCCCAGTTGTGCTTCTTGATGAACCAAGTTCAAATTTAGATCTTAAAACAGAGTCCAAGCTTTTTAATAATCTGTATCATGTGCCTAAAATTACGATGGTGGTGGTAGCCCATAGATTAAGCACAATCAAAAATTTTGATGAAATTTACTATTTAGATAGTGGCAAAATTATAGAGAAAGGTAGTCATAAAACTCTAATGGCAAGGAAAAAACATTACTATAATCTTTATCAAAGACAGATTAAAAAAAATGCTTAAAAAGCTATCGAAAAATAAATTTTTCAAAATTGTTTTTGTAAATTTAATTTATTTATCATTGTCATTAATTAGAAAAACAAGTAACTGGTCGGGGATAAATGAAGAAATCATTGAAAAACAATTACAAGATAATAAGTCAATTATTGTTCTCATATGGCATAACCAACTTATGGGTTCAACTTTCAGTTGGAAATTTAAACCAAAATTAAGACCCGTTGCAACTTCTCATAGAGATGGTCAAATAAGCACATTGGTCCAAAGAAAATTTGGTCTAGACCCTCTTTTGCGTGAAAAAAACAAACCAACAGCTCTAATAAAAGACATTTCACTGGCAGTTAAAAATGGGGAATGCATTTATATAACTCCGGATGCCCCTCATGGACCACCATATAAAATTAATACTAATATTTATAAATTGGCTCGAAAATTTGATTTAAAAATTGCTTTATTAACATTTAAGACAAATCGTTTTTTTCATTTAAACAATTGGGATAAATTAAAAATACCACTTCCGTTCAGCAAAGGTATTTATTTTTGGGGGAAAGAAATAATCAACCCAAGTCATTTTGATGAAAATTCATTTAATGAATTCATAATAGAAAATTTAAATAAAAATCTAAAAATAATCGATGCTTATTTTTAGCTATAGATTATTACAAGTTATATTCTTTCCAATAATTTTATTTATTGGTCTCATCAGAATTTATAATAAAAAAGAAAATTATCTATCATATATCCAAAAAGTTTTTTCAAGTCAAAATTACGAACAAATTAGAAGAAGTGACTACTTAATTCATTTTGCTAGTATAGGTGAATTAAATTCTATTAAATATTTAATAGATTATTTAGATAACAATAAAATTGTTTTATCATGTTCTACATTATCATCTTTTGAGTTATCAAAGAAAAGATATCCTAATCTATTTTGTATATTTCTTCCTTTAGATTTTTTTTGGAATGTAAATAAGTTTTTATCAAAAACTAATTTTAAAAAAATCTTATGGATAGACTCAGAAATTTGGCCAAATTGGTTATTAATTTCAAATCAAAAAAATTTGAAAAACATTTTAATAAATGGGAGAATTTCAGATAAAAGTTATGCCAGATGGTCTAAATATCCAAAATTAAGCAAAATAATTGGAAATCAGTATAATTTAATCTTTGCTCAAAGTAAAAAAGATCAGAATAAGATTAGTAATATATTTGGGAGATTGGTTTATTTTTATGGAAACTTAAAATTTAATATTAAAACAAATATACCAAAGTCCAAAAAAAAGATTGTCTGTTTTGCAAGTATTCATCTAACTGAATATGATAAAGTATTGAATATAATAAAAAGTTTGAATTTAAACGAAATACATGAAGTTGTGATTATACCTCGTCATATTCAATATTTTGAAAACCTAAACAAAAAAGTTTTAACTGAGAATTTAAAAAAAATAACAATTCATAATAAATTTGGAGATAGCATGTCTATATTTGAGCGTTCTAAAATAGTCTTTATGGGTGGTTCTTTAATAGAGCATGGCGGACAGAATCCGCTAGAACCTCTTTCGTATGGATGCTTTGTGCTATCGGGAAGTTTTAATAAAAATTTTGAGGAAATATACCTTGATCTTGAGAAACTTAACCTTTGCAAAACAATGAATAGTGATAACTTAGGCTTGATAAGTAACGAAATTAATAATTTGGTAAAAGTTGACTTTCATAATTCAACAGAAATTGAAAATTTTATCAGTACTAATAGAAATAGTTTAAAAAATATCACTGAAATGATTGAAAAATGTTAAAAGCTCCTAAATTTTGGTATCAAAAATCAATTTCTTTGAACGCTCTTCTTCTATCTCCATTATCAATAATATGGTCGTTTGGAAATTTTATTAAAAGAAAATTTACAAAAGTTCAAAAAATAAACTTACCTGTGATTGCTGTGGGAAGTGCTATTATTGGTGGTTCTGGCAAAACACCATCAGTTTTATACATCTGTAGAGAACTAAAAAAAATGGGTTATAAGCCTCATATTATTTCTAGAGGTTATGGGGGGTCTACAACTATTGATGAAGTTATAAAAGTAAAACCTCATATGGACTTTAATTTTGTGGGAGATGAAGCCTTAATGATGTCAAATTATTTTACAACATGGGTTAGTAAAAATAAATTTCATGCGATGCTTTCAGCAAAAGAAGATGGAGCAAATATACTTGTTTTAGACGACGCACTTCAATCTTATAATGTATATAAAAATATATCTATTTATGTATATGACTCTATTCAATCATTTGGGAATAGACTCTTAGTCCCTTCAGGGCCTTTGAGGGAGTCGGTAAAAAATGCAATTAAAAAATCTCAAATATTTTTTTTAATAAATACTGAAGAATGTAATGATTTACAAGAGAGTCACTTTAAACATATTTTAAAATTTAAGATTGAAATAAGTCCAGAATTCAAAGAAAAAAAATTAATCGCTTTTGCAGGTCTAGGTTTTAATAAAAAATTCTTTGATCAATTAAAATCTGAAAATTTAAATTTAGTATTAACAAAAGAATTTCCAGATCATCATCAATATACTATTGATGATATATTTTTATTATTAGATCAAGCTAATAAAAATGATGCTTTTTTAGTAACGACTGAGAAAGATCATGTAAGAATACCTGATGAGTTTAAAAGCTCTGTTGGAATTATTTATGGAGAGATAGTATCTGATAATAACATAGAATTTGCTACAGAAATTGAAAAATATATTTAAAATTTTTAGAAATTACTTTGAGTTTATAATTTTTCTAATCCTTAAAAATATTATGGGATTATTTAGTTTTAATTTTGCCTCAAATTTTGGGGGAGTTTTAGTTGGTTTTTTTGGAAAATATTCAAAATACAAACAAATAATAAAACGCAATATAGAAGTATTAAATTTAAACAATGAGGCAAGTGCAGATTTAGTAAAAAATAACTTGATAGAAACTGGTAAAGTTTTTTTTGAATTTTTTAACTTAAATAAATTTGATTGGGATAATATTAGTATTGAAAATAAGGATATATTTAATGAAATCAAATCTCATCAAGGTCCAAAAATTTTTATATCTGCACACATTGGAAACTGGGAACTAACTAGAAATTTTATATTACGAAACGGTTTTACTCTACACTCAGTTTATAGACAGGCTAATAACGAAAAAATTGATAATTATATTCAGAAATATAGAAAGAATGATAATGCTTTTTTTTACAAAAAAGGCTCTGAGAGTGCTAAATCTATGATTAAAGCACTAAAGCAAAATGAAGATTTAGCACTTTTAATTGATCAAAGAGATAGTAGTGGCGTAAAAATTGATTTTCTTGGAAGAAAAGCTTTAGCAACAGATGGTTTTGCTAATTTAGCAATCAAATACAAAACAATGATTTGCCCTGTATACTCAATTAGAAATAAAAATGGGACATTTCAAATGATCGTCGAAAAACCTATGCACTATGATCAGTATAAAAACTATGATGCCAAAGAGTTAGTTG
The DNA here is from genome assembly GCA_902601865.1 of uncultured Alphaproteobacteria bacterium. Lineage (GTDB taxonomy): Bacteria > Pseudomonadota > Alphaproteobacteria > HIMB59 > HIMB59 > HIMB59. Next base: position 34,572 of record CACKOX010000010.1, read on the forward strand.
AAATAATCCATAAAAAATATTTTGAGAAATGGATTATGCACTCTCCATCACAATGGTTATGGGTACATCAAAGATGGAAGCTATAGCTTTTTTTTAATATTAATAACTCCATCTTTTAAAGTAACATCAAAAAATTCTAATTTTTTTAGAGATTGAACACTTTTAACAATTTTGTTATCTGATTTCAATATTGCATATCCTTTTTTTAGATTTCTCTCTATTGAAGAAGTATTAAGTATCTTGTTAAGTAAATATAATTTTTGAGATAATATTTTTAATTTATTCATGACAAAATTTTTATTATTAAAATTAATGTATTGAATTTTATTTTGTATCTCAGATATTTTTTGTTTAGGACTACTTTCTTGCAGTCTTATTAAAAGATCATTAAATAAATTTGATTTATTGTAAAATGAATTACTAACAATTTCTAAATTCTCATTATTTATTTTACTTAATTTGCTCTCAATATCTTTGACTTTATTTGAAAAATAGTTAACTGAATTTTTAAATTTCAATAAAAGTTGCTCAGCGAGTTTATATCTTTGTTCAATAGAATAATTAAGTTTTTCTTGTAAATCCTGTATGTGATTAAATAGACGATTTTTATCAGGAACAGCGATTTCAGCTGCTGCAGTGGGTGTTGGTGCACGCAAATCAGAGACATAATCTAATAAGGTGTAATCAGTCTCATGGCCGATAGCGGAGATATTAGGAATTTTTAAATTGAAAACTCTTTTAATTAAATCTGGCTCGTTAAATGGCATTAACTCTTCTAAAGAACCTCCTCCTCTGGCGAATATAATTAAATCAGGCTTTAATAGATCTTTTGTCTCATGATTTTCAATCAAATCTAGAAAATCAATAATTTCAATATGAGAATTTTTACCTTGAACAGAAATAGGATAGACCTGAATTTGTGTAATGGGAAATCTTTCAGAAATTCTGTGAATTATATCATGAATTACTGAACCAGATGCAGATGTTAGCACCCCAATTAATTTAGGATACTTGGGTAGTTTTTTTTTTATATTTTCATCAAAAAATCCCATCGAAGATAATTCTTTTTTTCTATCTTCGATAAGCTTTAAAATTGAGCCAGTCCCACTGTATTCTACTTGGTCAATAATGAGTTGATATACAGATCTCCCAAATTTAGAATAAGAAGTTATCCTTCCATAAAAGTTATATTCAGTCCCCTCTTCAATTTTAATTTGTAGATTTTCATAACTCCCTTTCCAACATATGCATGATATAACTTCATCATTTTCCTTGATTGAAAAATATACATGACCAGAACTAGCTATAGTCACTGATCCTGTCTCACCAACTAACTTTAAATATGCATAGTTTTCTTCTAATAAATCTTTTATTGACTTATTCAGTTGTGATACAGTGTATTCAGGAATATTATTCACAAAATAAATATACTTTATTATGTTGTATAAATGAATGTCATAGTTATAGGATCTGGTGCACGTGAACATGCTTTGTGTAGAATTCTTGATAAGTCATATCTTTGTGAAAAAGTGTTTTGTTTCCCTGGAAATTATGGAATAAGTCAAATTGCCGAGTGTAGAAATATCTCAACTAAAGAAGATATTATCAGAGAATGCATTAAAATTAATCCTGACCTTATTGTTGTAGGTCCAGAAAACTATTTATCTGAAAATTTAGCAGGGGAACTCAGAAATAATGGTCTAAACGTTTTTGGACCTGACTCGAAAGGTGCAAAACTTGAGTCCTCCAAAGAGTTTATGAAAGAGTTTTGCCAATCACATAATATTGCAACAGCTAAATCTCAAACATTTATTGATTTTGAAAAAGCTAAAAATTATTTAGAGAGCTCTAATGGGCCTATTGTTGTCAAATATGACGGCTTAGCTGCGGGCAAAGGGGTTTTTGTTTGCGCAGACACTAACGAAGCAATAGAAGCTTGTAAAAGAGTTTTCATCAACAAGGAATTTAACCAAGAAAATAACAAAGTAGTGATAGAGGACTTTATTGAGGGAAGAGAATTGAGTTTTTTTACAATTACAGATGGGGAAGATTATTTAAATTTTGGTTCAGCACAAGACTATAAAAGGATCGGAGACGATGATACAGGACCAAACACTGGAGGAATGGGAACTATTAGTCCTGCGCCAATTTTAGAGGATAAGCTAAATAAAATAATCCAAGAAGAAATAGTCAAAAAAACCATCAATGGTCTAAGAAGAGATAACATAGCATTTCAAGGAGTTATATTTTTTGGAATTATTGTTAATGAATACAATCAGCCTTATTTACTTGAATACAATACTAGATTTGGAGATCCAGAAATTCAAAGTATTTCACTTAGAGTTAAATCAGACTTCTTTTCCTTACTTCATTCGACTGCAACAAAAAATTTAAAATATTCAAAAATTGAATTTTACGAAAATAAAAAATCTATTTGTTTAATTTTAGCAACCAAGGGATACCCAGAAAATTATCCAAAAAATACAGAAATAAGAAATATTAGTAAATTTGAAAATAACGAAGACTTTTATATTTTTCATGCCGCAACAAAATTAATTGACGACAAAGTATTTTCTAACGGAGGAAGGGTTCTTTCAATTGTTGCGTCTGGGAATGATTATCATGAATGCAGAAAAAAAGTATACACAATAGCTGATATGATTGACTGGCCAGAAAAATATTATAGATCTGACATTGGTGCTAATTTTTAATTCTTTTATTTCTAAAGAATATTTTTATTAAATTTTCTTCATTATTCTTAATTAGTTTATATTTTATAGTTGATATAGTCTTTCGTCGAGGATTATCATTTTTAAATAAATAATAGACTTTAGATAATCTTGCAGACTTAATAACCTCTTTACACATACTACAAGGTTCTAAATTACAAATCATGATAAAACCGTCTAATCTTTTTTGATTTAATTTTTTACAAGCTTTTCTAATACACAAGATCTCTGCATGTGCTGTTGGATCACTTAGAGCAATCTCTTGATTGAAAGATCTTGCAACAACCCTTTCATCTTTAGGGTCAACTATCACAGATGATACTGGAATCTCTCCTTTTTCCATAGCTAATTTACTTTGACTCAGTACAAGACGTATAAAATTTGTTAGATTATTCATTGTGACTAGACCCCCAATCATCGGTATTACAACTGATTATAAGGAAAAAGAAAACACTTATTCTAAGTATCCATGGTTTGCTTTAAGGCGCCATTATTCAGACTGCCTTCATAAATTTGGATGCGCGCCTGTAATACTCCCAATAACAGAAACTATAGAAAATGTTGGTTTTTTAGATGGTTTACTTATTTCAGGGGGAGATTTTGATATTGACCCTAAATATTATGGAGAAAAAATACAGTCAGATAAAATTCAAACTATTCAAGACAGAACGAATTTTGAATTTAAAGTATTAGAAAAATACTTTCCTTATAATAAACCTATCTTAGGGATATGTGGAGGTAGCCAACTTCTAAATGTATTTTTTGGTGGAAGTTTAATTCAAGATATAGACACATTTATTGAACATGAACAACCTAATCCTAGAAATGAAACTAGTCATGAAATTATTTTGAGCAATATGTCGAAACTGAAAATATTCAAGGATAGTTCTAAAATTTATGTTAATAGTGCTCATCATCAAGCAATTAATAAAATTGGAAAAAAGTTAAAAATAGATGCCTATGCACCTGATAATATAATTGAAGCTTTTCATCATGATGAACATCCTTTATGTATGGGAGTTCAATGGCACCCAGAATTTTTAATTACTGATTTTGATAAAAATATAATCAAGATGTTTACTGATCATGCAAAAAATAACATTTAGTAAAAAATTGTCTATAAAATTTAAGATTTCTAGAAAACAAGCAGAAAGTCTAATAAAAAATAAAAAAGTTACTCTAAATGGTGATATTGAGACAAGACCTTTTTTATCAGTAACAGATAAAGATATTTTTGAAATACAAAAAATAAAATCTAGTAAATTAAATATACTACTATTTCATAAACCTAAAGGATGTATTACTTCAAAAAAAGATGAAAAAGATAGAAAAATTGTTTATGACTTTCTTCCAAAGAAATATCACCAATATCACTATATCGGTAGATTAGATTATAATTCCGAGGGTTTATTGTTATTTACGAAAGAGACCTCTTTTAAGAGATATATGGAACTCCCTAAATCCAATATTAAAAGATGTTATGTAGTTAATGTAATAGGATCACTTGATGAAAATAAAATTAAATCTATGAATAAAAAAATTTATGGAAAGGAAATTTACAAAAAACCAAATGTAAACTTAGTTCATTCTAATAGTAATAAACATGTATTAAGATTTGAACTTACTGAAGGTAAGAATAGAGAGATAAGAAATATCTGCACATTATTTAATTTAAAAGTTGAAAAGCTTAAGAGAATTTCTTATGGGCGTTATATGTTGAAATCAATCACATACGGAAATTATAAAGAAATGCAAGTTGATGAGAGTTATAAGCGGTAAATACAAAGGTAAGAAGATTTTAGTTGAGTCTAATTGCAATTACAGACCAACTTTGACAAGAGTAAGGGAGGATTTATTTAATTTATTATCACATAATAAAAATTTAAATGTAAATCTTAATGAGGCTATTTTTTGTGATTTATTCGCAGGCACAGGTTCAATTGGAATAGAAGCTTTATCTAGGGGAGCTGAAAAAGTTATATTTAATGACATCGAAAAAAACCATACTGATAATATTGAAGAGTTTACTAAAAATATTAATGAAGAGAACTACGAAATACTTAATATAGATCCATATAAACAAGAAATAAATTTCTTAAATTACTGTCAAATAATTTATATAGACCCTCCTTATGATCACAGTTTTGATTTAATTAAAAAAAAAGTTTTAAATAAAATTAATTCTAATGTTCTAATCATATTAGAAAGTAATAACTCAATTCAAATAAACAATATTATCTTGAAAAAAAAATATAAGAATAAAAATTTATTTTTTTTTAGAACTTAATTTATTTTAAAATAATTAATAAACTTAATAAAAAACTTTTTAAAATAGCTAAATTCTCCAAAGACCAAAGCTAAAATAATTAATACAAATTGGTAAATAGGAAAAATTAATATTAATCTTACAACCCAATAGAAAAGCTTATTAGAAATAAATTTTTCAATTGATACTAATTGAAGTAATGGCTCAGATAAAATAACTGAAAAAGACCCTGCCAATCCAAAAATAATGAATATTTTTAATAAATGTAATTTTGAATTAGCTCCAAAAAGATTTATTAAATTATTTATCAATTTACACCTTTGTATTCTTTTTTAAAATTTCAACTGCGGGCTGATCTAGAAAATTAATTTTTTCAAATCTTGATCTTAAATAAATATCAAATATTAAATATATAAGTAAAAAACAATAATCATTAAAATCATCATTAATTGAAATTTGAGATACCAAAAATTTTTTTTGAGTCAAAGTTTTTATTGCTCCTTTTTCAAGAGAATTCATTAAGTTATATCCATTGATGAGACTAGAATTAGTGATAATTTGTCTATTTGGGGTAACTATCTTAAAAAAGATATAATGCTTATCATGAGGTCCATCAATATATAGTTGAAATTGGCTATGTTGGTCAATGGATCCATAAGAGGAAATGTAGTTTATTGCTTTCTTGTTTTTACCTAAACTTTCAGCAAAGATTTGCCTATACCATTCATTAACTGCATTAATTTTGTCGTGATAATTCAAGCCTACAAGAATATTTAGATTATTTTTTTTTTCATATGCCATAGAACAAGAAATGTTTTTTGATAGCATCTCGTGATTTTTTAAAAAGAGATTTTTTGCTTTTTTAAATGAATTTAAGATTTTTGTATATGAAAAACCAAGAGAAATTAAAGGTAGTAAAGCTGTAATTGAAAAAATACTAAATCTGCCACCAATATTTGGATCATGATCAAAAGTTAAGATATTATTTTTTCGTGCAAAATTTTTCAGGTAACTGTCTTTATCTTCTGTAATAAAAATAAAGTCTTTGAACATATTAGAAATTTTTTTTTGATTAAGTATCTTGATAACTAAATGCAGAAAATATTTCGTTTCTATTGTATTTCCAGATTTAGAAATAAATATAAATTTATCTTTTTTATTAATATTCAAATCTGATAATGTATTTTTAATTTTTATTTGTGATGGGTTATCATAGATAAAAAGTTTTTTACCTAAGCTGTAAGGGTCTAAAAATTGTGCTAGTAGCTTTGAGCTTAATGAAGATCCACCCATACCAAAAACATGGGTTCTAAATTTTTTTTTTTTAAATAAATCTAGTTTATACGTGTCAAAATAATTTTTTTGATTGATGGGATTAAACATATTTAGTGATAAAAATTCATTAATTGAATAGCCTATCTTTGATTTAGGTATGAAATTTAAATTTTTAGAATTATTTTTGATTAGCAATTTTATTTCCTAATATGAATAAAGTTTTTATCTTTTACTTTTGCCTTTAAATAATTTTTGAAATAGGTTTTCATCAGTATCGTAGCCACTGTCAGCATCTATTTTATCTATAATTGCAGTGTCAACATTTTTTGCTTGAGTTTGATTAAGAATAGACTCAATAATTGCATTATTATTTTTACTTAAAATATTATTATCTTCTTTTGAGCCTGGTAAAGGTAAATCATTTATAGGAGGAATGATTAAAGTTTTATTATAACCGAGACCAAGATCATTCTTTGCTTCTCTTTGACAAGATACTGTAACAATTACTAATAATAATATGTAAATACTTTTCATAACTTTTTATTTAAAAATAAAATATTTATCATCATTATAACAAATCCCACTGATATGCAGCTGTCGGCAATATTAAATGCCGGCCAGTGAAACCTACCTATATATACGTCAATAAAATCAATAACAAAACCCCTAAATATTCTATCAATAAAATTACCTATTGCCCCAGCTAAAATTAGTACAAGTGTAAATTGAAAAATTTTATCTTGTGTTTTTATTAGTAGATAAAAAAAATATAAAATAATTATTAAAATTACTATTGAAACTATTAACTGATTTAAAGATGGATTATTCAATAACCCGAAAGCAAATCCATAGTTTACAACAAATGTTAAATTAAAAATTGGAAGGATTTCTAATGAGTCGTAAAGATCAAAATTACTTATAACTAGAAATTTAGTTAGTTGGTCTAAGATCACAAGTGATAAAAATAGAAATACTAGACTATTATTTGATTTATTTTTGAAAAGATTTCCAAACATCTTCACATCGATTACATAAATTATTTTTGTTTGAGGATACTTCTGGTAAAATGGTCCAACATCGTTGACATTTTTCTCCTTTTGCTAATTTTACCTCTACATAAACTTCTTCGTCTTCAAAATTGATTGAATCCTTTGACTTATTTGAAAGATCTTGTATTTCAACATTACTAACAATACACATTTCTGCCAAATCTAAATCTTTAATAATTTTAATGGTATCTTGAGATAAATATAAAATCACTTTTGCTTGAAGACTAGAACCAATCAATTTTTCATTTCTTTTTAATTCTAAGGCTGAGGTGACACCTTTTCTTACTCTTTTAAGTTCATCAAAAACATTTTCTAAAGAAGTATCTTTGTAAGTAAATTCTTCTTCTTTAATATTCTGTAGTAAGATACTTTCACTATTATCGTAACTTCTAGTATTCCATGCTTCTTCGCAAGTAAATGTAACTATGGGTGAAAGCCATTTTGTTAAAAACTCGAATATAGTATGCAGGCAAGTTGAAGTAGATCTTCTTTTTAAGCCTTTTATGTTATCACAGTATAAAGAGTCTTTTCTGATATCAAAATAAAATGCTGATAATTCAAGAGTACAAAAATTCAATAAAACTGTATAAATACCGTGATAATCGTGCTTTGAAACTAAGTCTTTGAGTTTTTCATTTAGGTTTGAAATTCTTGTTAAAAGATATCTCTCTAACTCCGGCATTTGATCTGGCTGTATTAAGTCTTTATTGTTAAAATTATTAAGATTTCCTAAAAGGAATCTTATTGTATTTCTTATTTTTCTATATGAGTCTATTTGGTAACTAATTATCTGATTGTCAATTTTTAAATCCTCAGAATAATC
>CACKOX010000011.1 GCA_902601865.1 uncultured Alphaproteobacteria bacterium
TATATTTTGGTTGATAGCGAAGATAGAGAAAACGAAGGTGATTTAATTATACCTGCCTCTCTTTGCAAGCCAGAGCATATTAATTTTATGGCAACTTATGGAAGAGGTTTAATTTGTCTATCTATATCAGAGACCAGAGCTGAAGAATTAAAACTACCTTTAATGAATCCAGATAATTGGAAAAAGAAGACCACAGCATTCACCATTTCAATCGAGTCTAGCACCAACATTACAACAGGTATTTCTGCATTTGATAGAGCAGAAACAGTCAGTGCAGCAATAAATCCAAATTTTAAACATGGAGATATCGTTAGTCCCGGACACGTATTTCCTTTAATTGCTTGGGACGGAGGTGTGCTAACAAGGGCAGGTCACACGGAGGCTGCAGTAGACATATCTAGACTAGCTGGATTAAATGACTCTGCTGTAATTTGTGAAATCATGAACGATGATGGTAGTATGGCAAGAGTTCCAGACCTAATACCTTATGCAAAAAAACACTCTATAAACATAGGCACTATCCAAGACTTGATCGCGTATAGAATTAAAAACGACTTACTCATAAAAAAAATTCCTGAAAAGCAACACCAAATTAAAAATATCTACTCAGATGTTTTTGAATTCAATGTATTTGAAAATACCATTGATGGATTACACCACGCAACTTTACACATAGGAGATTTATCCAACCAAGACAGCGTAATGACAAGAGTTCATCCTGTTCAAGGCTTTGATGATATAATTATGAATTTTAATAACCCAAAAACAAAAGACTTACATGCCTCAATTGAAAAAATAAAATCTCATGGATCTGGAATAATAGTACTCATTAATAATCCAATACTGGGAGATCTTGGAAAATTATCAAATGATGAAAAAGTAAAATACTATGGTTTAGGAGCTCAAATTCTTAAAAATTTCTCAATTAATAATATTTCTGTTTTGTCTAACTCACTTGGAGAAGATTTAGATTTAGGAATTTATGGATTAAAAGTAAATAAGATAGAGAGTCTTTAACCATGAATAAATCAAAATTAAATATAAAAATCATTGTTGCCGATTATTATAAAGAAATAACAAATCCATTAACAAAGTCTTGTATTAAATTCCTAGAAAAAAATAATCTTAAATACGAAATTTTAATTGTTCCTGGTGTTTATGAAATACCTCAAATGATAAAATGGAAAATAAAACCAAATAACTATAATTTATTTATTGCTCTTGGATGTGTTATTAAGGGCCAAACTTATCATTTTGAAGTTATATCTGACTCTGTTGGAAAGACCCTTTTAGATATTGTAAATCAAAATAAAACTACTCTTATATCTAATGGAATAATCAATGCATACAACAAGCCCCAAGCTTTAAAAAGATCAAGAAATGATAACAAAAATAAAGGGCATGAAGCAGCAAGTGCAATGGTTAAAATGATTAAATGCTTAATTTAAATAAAAACACTAGACTATTTTTTTTTCAATTTATATTTCAAAGAAATTATTCCACTGACTTTGAGTTAGATGAATTCATCAAACAAAATATTAAAAAAAGACCCTTTAACAAAAAAAAATTATTCTCTTTAAATGATAGCTTTAACTCTAATCTTGAGAAAATTAAGGGTTTGATAGATTCTAAAATTTTAGAAAAAACTAACAAAATAACTGTTTTTCTACTTTATGCTTTTTGTTCTGAATATCTCTTAGATAAGGAGAAAAAAAAGATATTAATGAGTGAATATATCAAGCTTTCTAAGGATTTTCTTACGCAAGAAGAGGTAAAATACTTCAATTATTTGTTAGATGATGCCTCTAAAAAAGCACCTTGAAAATAAAATAGAAATAGATTAACAACTTACCATGTCTCAAATTCAGTACTTACAAATAGTAATACTTGCTGCAATAGCGGCAATTGCTTTCGGAATATTCACAACTAACAAAATTCTAAGTTTACCCAAGGGCACAAAAAAAATGACAACAATTTCTAGTGCCATTCAAGAAGGAGCTAAAGCTTATCTTAACCGTCAATATACAACTATAGCAATTGTAGGTATTGTTATATTTTTTGCATTTTTTTTAATACCATTTAAACATATTTATGATGTACCTGTTGGTTTTCTGATTGGTGCAGTTTTGTCAGGCCTTGCTGGTTATATTGGTATGAATGTCTCTGTGAGAGCAAATGTAATAACAGCTCAAGCAGCAAGCTCCTCTTTAAAAAAAGGTCTTTATGTAGCTTTCAATGCAGGAGCAGTAACAGGATTGTTAGTAGTCGGACTGGCTTTAGCAGGTATAGCAGGATATTTTATGGTTCTATATTATGGATTTGAAAGAACAGGAAGAGAACTTATAGAACCGTTAGTTGCTCTTGGTTTTGGATCCTCATTAATTTCTATATTTGCAAGATTGGGTGGTGGAATTTTTACAAAAGGCGCAGACGTTGGAGCTGATCTGGTTGGAAAAGTAGAAAAAAATATTCCAGAGGATGACCCAAGAAATCCAGCCGTGATAGCAGATAACGTTGGAGATAACGTTGGAGATTGTGCAGGTATGGCAGCAGACTTATTCGAAACTTATGTTGTTTCAATTGTCGCAACAATGGTTCTAGCTATCATTTTTCAAGGAACAGTTAGTGAACTAACTATTTATCCGTTATTAATTGCAGGCTCCAGTATTTTAGCATCTATTATTGGCTCACAGTTTGTATCAATATCCACTCCTAAATCTTCAATTATGGGAGCATTGTACAAAGGTTTTTTCATGACATTATTTATTTCTGTAATTTTATTTGCACTTATCACTCAATATTCAATTGGCTTTGATCAATTTTTCCAATTAGGAAATAAATGGTACAATGGAATGGATTTATTTCTTTGTGCTGTTTACGGACTAGTAATAACCTTGGCACTTGTTTTTATCACAGAATACTACACTAGTACTGAATATAGACCTGTAAAAAGTGTTGCTGAAGCATCTCAAACTGGTCATGCAACTAATATTATTCAAGGACTAGCTATGGGGATGGAGTCTACAGCAATACCTGTTCTAATTATCTGTGCTGGAATAGGCTTAACTTTTTCAACCGCTGGACTTTTTGGTATAGCAATCGCAGTTACTTCAATGTTGGCTCTTGCCGGAATGGTAGTTGCTCTAGACGCATATGGGCCTGTTACAGATAATGCAGGAGGTATTGCTGAAATGTCAGGTTTGAATAAGAGAGTTAGAGAAAGAACAGATGCTCTAGATGCTGTTGGAAATACCACAAAAGCTGTAACCAAAGGATACGCTATTGGGTCTGCTGGGTTGGGTGCATTAGTTTTATTTGCTGCATATACAGAAGACTTAAAATTCTTTAATCAAGAAACAGGGAACGATGCTTTCGATGTATCTTTTGATCTTTCAGAACCTTATGTGATAATTGGATTGTTATTAGGTGGACTACTTCCTTTTTTATTTAGTGCTTTAAGCATGACTGCAGTAGGAAGAGCAGCTGGTTCAGTTGTTTTAGAGGTTAGACAGCAGTTTAAAGAAAAAAAGGGCATAATGTCTGGTAAAGAAAAACCTGACTATGGCAGGTGTGTTGATATACTTACAAAAGCTGCCATTAAAGAGATGATCATTCCATCTTTATTACCCGTACTTTCGCCAGTTATTATTTTCTTTGGTGTTTACTCCCTTACAGGAAGCGTTAATACTGCCTTTCAAGCACTTGGAGCTCTTTTAATTGGAGTTATTATCACTGGTTTCTTCGTAGCTATATCGATGACAGCAGGTGGAGGTGCATGGGATAATGCAAAAAAATATATCGAAGATGGTAATTTAGGTGGAAAAGGTAGCGAAACTCATAAGGCTTCTGTCACGGGAGATACTGTTGGCGATCCTTATAAAGATACCGCAGGCCCAGCTGTTAATCCAATGATTAAAATAACAAATATTGTATCAATACTATTGCTATCAATAGTTGTTCACTTAAACATTATTTAATTTAAGTCAATTTCTTCAACAGACCTTAAAATATTATTTTCAAATTTTAGTTTTAAGGTCTTGTTATAGACAGTTTGCTTGAAAGCAGCCATTCCCTTTTTTTTATCAGTTCTATAAATCCACAAATTTTCAAGGTTTTCTTTTACTAAAGGTGGACCAATAATAGTTATTATATCTTCTTTTGAGTAATCGATTTTTTGATAATTTTCTTTGATTTCATTAAAACTATTTTCTGAAATACCAGAAAAATAGACATCTTTTGAGCAAGAAAATAAAATTATCGAGCATAGAAGGGCTAAAAGAATGTTATGAATTTTTAAAATATTCACAATAAAAACAAATAAGGTATAAGTTTCTTTAAAGCAATAATAAACATACATGAATAAGCATACAATAAACCTTGATCTTCACGGTGGTGACTTTGCACCACACTCAGTTCTAGAAGGGGCAAACATAGCTAAAACCAATAATCCATATATTAACTTTAATTTACATTCAGAAAAATCTGTTTATGAAAAATTTAAACCAATATTTTCAGACTTATTCGATAACTCTCAATGGACCCAATCTCAAAACTTTATTTCCCCAGATATGAAACCTAGTGATGCGTTAAAAAAAGATAATCGAAAAAGTTCAATGTCTAATTCTATTTTGAATTTAAAAGAGAATAAAAATCAAATAAGTATTTCTGCAGGGAATACAGGCGCCATGATGGCCTACTCAACTGTTTATCTAAGAACAATTGAAAATATCACAAGACCAGCAATTGCCTCCCTTTTTCCATCAGAAAAACATCCAGTATGTTTTTTAGATTTAGGGGCAAATGCTGAATGCAGTTCAGAAAATTTATTAGATTTTGCCGTTATGGGAAGTACTTACTATAAAGTTCTTTATCCACAAATTGATACCAAAGTAGCACTTTTAAATATTGGATCAGAGGAACTCAAAGGAAATAATTTAATTCAAGAGACACATGAATTAATGAAAAGTGATAAAAGAATAAATTACAAGGGCTTTGTAGAGGCGGATGAAATAACTTCCACAAACAATCATGTAATTGTCACAGATGGTTTTTCCGGTAATATTGCACTCAAAACAGCTGAAGGTGTATCTAAATTCATAACTGACTCTTTAAAAAAAAGTTTGACATCCTCATCATATTCAAAATTCTTATCTTATTTGCTTAAAAAAAATTTTAATAATTTTAAAAATTCAATCGATCCTAGAAACTATAACGGAGGAATGTTTATTGGAGTAAATGGCATAGTTATAAAAAGTCACGGTAATGCAGACTCACATGCATTTGCAAATGCAATAGAATTTGGTGTCAAATGCATTGATGCAAATTTACTTAATGAGATTAAGAAAAATGTCTCAAGATAAATTAACTAGAGAAACAATAGCTAAACAAATATCAATTGAATTTGGAATTGCTTATTCTACAGTTTATAAAAAAATTGGTAAAATTTTAGAAATTTGGAGCAACAAAATGATCAACTCAGATCTATCAATAAATTATATTGGCTCTTTTAAAATTAATAAAAAAAATGAAAGAATTGGAAGAAATCCTAAAACAAAAGAAGAGCATTTAATAAAGTCAAGAAAAGTTATTAGCTTCAAAAAATCCAATAAACTAGTCTTATGAACAAAAATTTTTATAATATAGATGATGTATCCCAGATAGTGGGGGAGCAAAAACACACTATAAGATTTTGGGAAAGTAGAATTTCAAAACTGAAAGTTATTAGAACTCAATCAGGCCACAGATTGTATGATTATGAAAACTTACTTCTTCTAAAAAAAATCAAAAATTTACTTTATGTTCAAAAATTAACTTTAGACGGTGTAAATGATTATTTATCAAAATCCAAAAATAAATCACTAGATGATAATATCCTCTCAGATTTAAAAGATTTATTGGGACTTCTAAAAAAATCAAGATAATACAAGATTAGCTACGTTTGAAAAGCATTTATCTTGTTGGCTTGAGGTTACTGGTTCAAATCCTGTGATCTAAACACATTAAAATTTGGATAATAATGATCAAAACGCCATAATAAATTGATTTATATCAAAAATTTTATCTATAATCCTTGATTTTTTAATGATTTTACTTATATTCCCCCTATCGTGAAAACTACTACTTTAAAAAAATCTGAGTTTCAGAAAGAATGGCATCTTTTAGATGCTACTAATATTTCAGTTGGCAGACTTGCTTCTAGAGTTAGCTTAATACTCAAAGGTAAAAATAAACCTCAATACTCTCCTAATTTACCAGTTGGAGATGGAGTGATTATTATTAATACTGACAAAGTAAGATTTTCAGGTAATAAAACTACTGATAAAAAATATTATAAACATACAGGTCATCCTGGTGGTATAAAAGAAATTACCCCAGAGAAGCTATATGAAAAAAATAAATCTGATGATATTATAAAAAAAGCGATAAAAGGAATGCTTCCTAATTCTCCTTTATTTAGGGATCTTATGAAAAATAATTTAAAAATATACAAGGATGATAATCATCCTCATGAATCTCAAAATCCAAAATTATTAGATTTTAAGTCAATGAACAGAAAGAATGAAGTTAATGTCTAATCAAGTATACAGTACAGGCAGACGTAAAGAATCTATAGCAAGGGTATGGATATCTAACGGAACAGGAAATATTATAATTAACAAAAAAAAAATTGATGATTATTTCCCAGATAAAGCTTTAAGAATGATAATCAACCAACCCTTGGAAGTAGCGAAAAAATTAGACTCTGTAGATTTAAGAATAACGGTACTTGGAGGAGGTCTATCTGGTCAAGCTGGCGCAATCAAACACGGTATAAGCAGATCTTTAACAAAAATTGACCCTAATACTAAAGATATATTAAAAAAAAATGGTTTCTTAACCAGAGACTCGAGAACAGTAGAACGTAAAAAGTATGGTAGGCAAAAAGCTAGGCGAAGTTTTCAGTTCTCTAAAAGATAATCTTTTATTTATTTTTTCTGTCATTTCATTTTCAATCATAACAATTTCATGTGAAAAATCATTTAAAGATTTTGATAAAAATTTAATGGAAAAGAAAAAAGAATTAGTGGAATTTAATGAAAAGAGTAATATTAGAAAAGAACAAATTTCAAAAACACAAAATGAATAAAATTAAAATAGCTATTTTAGGATTAGGGGTTGTGGGCTCTCATGTAGTCAAGCTATTAGAAAAAAACTCATATATTTTAGATAATACGAAATGTGAAATAGTTTCTATTGGTGCTAAAAATAAAAAAAAGAAAAGAATTTTCAATATTAGCAAATATAAGTGGGTTAGCGATTTTAAAAGCTTAAAACAAATTAAACCTGACTTAATTATTGAAACTATTGGAGGTACTGGGAAATATATAAATGATCTCTATAAATTTTGTTTAAAAAATAAAATATCTCTCATCACTGCAAATAAAGCACAACTAGCAGAAAAGTCAGATTTATTTTTTGAGGGATTTGATAAGAAAAATTTATTTTTAGGATTTGAAGCTGCAGTATTAGGCGCTGTACCAGTAGTACAAACAATAGAACGAAGTATTCACCCATCAAAAATTAACGGCATTTATGGAATTTTTAACGGTACAACCAATTATATAATTTCAAAGATGTACGAAAATAAGATTAGCTTTAAAGAAACTTTAGAACAGGCAATTAATAACGGATTTGCAGAACAGGACTCAAGTGCAGACTTGTCTGGTAGAGACGCTATGCATAAGCTTGTATTACTTTCAAATATATCTTTTGGAAAAAAATTTAAATTTTCTGACATGCACTACGATGGAATAGAAAATATTAAACTTATTGATTTAGAACAGGGTCTTAACCTTGGTTATAAATTAAAACTTGTTTCTATAACAGAGAGGAATAAAGATAAATTTTTCTCATCTGTAGCACCTTGTTTCGTACCAGATTCTAGCTTAATAGCAAAAACTAATTTTGAAGAGAATGTAATTACCTTTGAAGGAGAAAACTTTTTAAAGACTAGCCTAGTTGGAAAAGGTGCAGGTGGATATCCTACAGCTACTTCTATTATTTCTGATATTAAAAGATTTATTAATCATTCTCCAGACAAAGGTGTATTTATAAAAAAATATTCACAAATGTTGA
Source organism: uncultured Alphaproteobacteria bacterium (assembly GCA_902601865.1). Lineage (GTDB taxonomy): Bacteria > Pseudomonadota > Alphaproteobacteria > HIMB59 > HIMB59 > HIMB59. The sequence continues at coordinate 8,116 of CACKOX010000011.1, forward strand.
AAGCTAAGTTTGTTAGTCAATCTCAAAGAATTAGACCATACTATCTAAGAATGTCTGTACTTAATAAAGTAGGTGTTCTTAAATCGATAGCACAATTATTTTCACAAAAATCAATTTCTATAAAATCTATAATTCAATTAAATACTTCAAATGAGAAAGTCGTACCTATTATTATAATATCTGATCCAGTTGGTTTAAAAAATATCACGCAAGTAGTCGATAATTTAAAGAAAACTAATTTTCTTAAAAACGAAATTTCTGTAATCAGAATAGAGGAAAATATTGGATAGAAATCTTGCTATTGAGTTGGTCAGGGTTTCTGAATTTGCAGCATTAGCTGCATCCAAACATATAGGAAGAGGAAATGAAAAAGCAGCTGATCAAGCCGCTGTTGATGCAATGCGAAAGTGCCTAAACTCTCTTACAATATCAGGTACAGTTGTAATAGGTGAAGGTGAAAGAGATGAAGCTCCTATGCTGTATATTGGTGAAAAAGTTGGTCAAGGTGGACCAAATGTTGATATTGCACTTGATCCTTTAGAAGGAACGACAATAACAGCAAAAGGTGGTGAAAATGCTATGGCAGTTATTGCGCTAGCACAAGAGGGGGGCTTTTTAAATGCTCCTGATGTATATATGAGAAAAATTTCAGCCAAAGTTGATAATGATAGCATTATATCTTTAAGCCAAGATCTAAAATCAAATATTAAAGAGCTAGCAAAATATAAAAAAATTAATACTGAAGATCTAGTAATATGTATTCTCGATCGTGAAAGACATCAAGATGATATTGAAACAATAAGATCTGCAGGTGCAAGAATTAAAATAATTGGTGATGGAGATGTTAGTGCAGTAATTTCCTCAGCTATAGATAATAGTAATATTGATATGTATTACGGTATTGGTGGTGCACCAGAGGGAGTACTAGCTGCTGCTGCTTTGCAATGTGTAGGTGGTTATTTAGAGGGCCAGCTAATATTTTACAATGATCAAGAAATAGAGAGAGCAAGAAAAACAGGCATAGAAAATTTAGATAAGATTTATAAGCTTAATGATCTAGCTACTGGAGATGTAATGTTTTCAGCCACAGGCGTAACTGATGGAACCATGCTTCGAGGTATAAACATCAATAAAAAATTTGCAGAAACACACTCTATTGTGATGCGTTCTAAAACAGGAACTATCAGACAAATTGATGGAAAACATAATTTCGACATCAAGCAACTTGACTACTGAAAAGACCTTTAACGGTACGGTTTGGAGACCATCAAATTTAGATTTAAATGAAGATACAGCTTTTGAAGTTGCTCAAAAAAATAATATATCTATAAATTTATCAAAATTATTAATTAACCGTAATATAAAAAAAATATCTCATTTTTTAAATTCAAAGTTAAAAGAGAATATTTCAGTAAATGAAATCTTAAAACTATCTAATTTAAAAAAGACAATTACTTTTTTTGAAAATATTAATAATGATAAGAAAATTTCTATTTTTTCAGATTATGATGTAGATGGAGCTTGTGCTGCTGCTATTTTTAAAAAATATCTTACTCAATTTGGCATTGAGGTTTTTGTTTATATTCCGAATAGATTGAATGAGGGATATGGATTAAGTACCCCAGCCTGCGATAAATTACTAGAATTCAGTTCTAATATTTTAGTTTTAGATTGTGGGAGTAACAATATTGATGAACAAAAATATATTCATAAACAAGGAGCAAATCTTCTAATAGTAGACCATCATGAATGTGAAAGTTACTTTAATGAAACTATTGTTATAAATCCTAAAACTCCAGAAGATAAGTCTAATCTTGATGATTTATGTGCCACAGCATTATCATTCCTAGTTCTGGTTTTTCTAAATCATGAAAATATTTTTCAAAAGAAAGATATATTACAATACCTTGATCTTGTTTCACTAGCTACAATTTGTGATTTAGTTCCCCTAAATAATATAAATCGATCATTTGTTAAGCAAGGATTGAGGATAATTAATTCAGAAAATAAAAATAAAGGTATTCAAACTTTAATAAATCTAACAAAGATTAAACAGAAAATATCTGAGTATCATCTTGGATATATTATTGGGCCTAGGATTAATGCAGGGGGAAGAATGGGGGAGTCTTTACTGGCATACAACCTCTTATCATCTGAAAACATACACCAAGCTATTCAAGTTGCACAAATTATTGAGTCTCATAATCAAAATAGACAAAAAATTCAAACAAAAATCGTAAAAGAGATAGATTTAGATCATAACAATAACGTTAATATAAATTTTTTTTATGATGAAAAATGGCATATCGGTGTAGTAGGGATTATTGCCGGAAGGCTTATGCGTATAAATAACCGACCTTCATTTGTAATGACGCAGTCTAATGATTTAGTGGTTGGTTCTGGTAGATCTCAGGGTGAAAAAAATATTGGGCTATTAATGATGCAAGCAATACAAAAAGGTATTCTAGTAAAAGGAGGCGGTCATGGCAAAGCCTGTGGTTTTACATTAAAAAAAGAAAATATTGATACTTTTAAAAGTTTTTTAATTGATCAGACAAAGGATATAGAAATTTTAAACGAAAAGTCTTATGACTCATTAATTGATGTGAATGTGATCAATGATAATCTTTTAAAAGACCTAGAATATTTAAGCCCCTTTGGTCAACAAAATGCAGAACCAATTTTCAAAATTGAAAAAGCTAAAATTGATATTTTAAAAATCTTTAAAGATAAGCATGCAAAATTAAAGGTATCTGATAACCTTGGCTTTTCATGTGAAGGAATGTTTTTTGATGTTTCATCAACAGATCTTAAAAATTATTTAGCAAATCGATCTGAGTTTAATTGTTATTTTAAGGTTAAAAAAGATCCGTATAGCGATAAAACTATAATACACCTTGAAGATATTCATTGATTGATTTTTTATTAAATCTAGCTATTTTGTTTGTTTTAAAGATCGATGTCTCCTTCGTCTAGCGGTTAGGACATCACCCTTTCACGGTGAAGACACGGGTTCGATTCCCGTAGGAGATGCCAAAATATTGACTTTTATTTCACTTAGTGAAATTGCTAAAATAATCTTTGTAAAGCAATCCATAAAGTCATTATTTGAATAGAAAGGATATAGACTAAATTATGCCAGGTAAAATTTCACTTTTCGTCCCAGGGCCAACCAATATGCCTGATAGAGTAAGACAGGCAATGGATATTTCAAATGAGGACCACCGTGCACCAGGAATGGATAAATTTTGGCATCCACTAATAAACGATTTAAAAAAAGTTTTTGAAACAACCTCAGGTCAACCAATTATATTTCCAGGTACAGGCTCCAGTGGATGGGAAGCAGCACTTTCTAATTTATTAAGCAAGGGAGATAAAGTTTTATCTGGAAGATTTGGACATTTTTCTCACCTTTGGATTGAAATGTGTAAAAAACTTCACATAGATGTTGAAGAAGTAGATTGTGAATGGGGTTCAGGAACACCTCATGAAGAATTTGAAAAGATTTTATCAGCTGACAAAGAACATAAAATAAAAGCTGTGCTTGTTACCCAAAACGAAACCTCTACTGGAGTAACAAATGATGTTAAAGCTACAAGAGAGCTTTTAAACAATCTTAACCATCCAGCTTTATTATTCGTCGATGGGGTAAGCTCTATAGGTTCAATAAAATTTGAAATGGATGCATGGGGCGTTGATGTAGCAGTCTCTGGATCTCAAAAAGGTTTTATGTTACCTGCAGGTCTTGCTATTTCCTGCATTAGTCAGAAGGCACTTGAAACTGCTAAAACTGCAAATTTACCCAGAGCCTATTACGATTATCAAGATATGTTAAAAATTAATGAAACAGGTTACTGGCCTTATACTAACCCAATGCCACTATTAAGAGGTCTTCGAGAGGCTCTTGATATGATGATGGAAGAGGGACTTGATAACATCTATTCACGTCATAAGTTTTTAGCTGAAGCAGTTCAAAAAGCGTCAAGTGCTTGGGGACTTAAACTTTGTGCAAAAGATCCATCTTTATATTCTAATACTGTTACAGCTATCATGGTTCCAGAGGGTATTGACTCCACAGATGTTGTTAAAACAGCTTACAATAAATATAACACTTCCTTTGGTGGTGGATTAAATAAAGTCGCTGGAAAGTTATTTAGAATAGGTCACCTTGGTGATTTAAATAGCACTATGATACTTGGAGCAATTTCAACAGCCGAATTAGCGATGTATGATGTAGGAATAAAGTTTGAACTTGGAAGTGGCGTTGCCGCAGCCATCAAACATTTAAAAGTCTAAATGAAAATTTGTATTTACGGTGCTGGAGCAATAGGTGGTTACCTTGGAGCAAAATTAACTGAAATTGGTGCTGATGTCACTTTGATTGCAAGAGGCCCTCACTACGAAGCTATTAGACAAGATGGATTGAGATTAAGAAAAGATGGTAAAGAACTTGTTGTTTATCCCAAGTGCGTTGACACAGCAGAGAAGGCAGGAAAGCAAGATTATATTTTTGTGACTCTAAAAGCACATTCTGTGCCAGGTTGTCTTGATGCTTTTGAAGTACTTATGAAAGAGGATACGTCATTTGTCTGGGGAGTAAATGGTATTCCATGGTGGTACTTTTATAATCACAGTAATCCTGACTTCAAAGATAAAAAAGTTACCTCAGTTGATCCAGATGGAAGTCAATGGTCTCGAATAGGTCCTGAAAAAATTATTGGTTGTATTGTCAATCCAGCCTCAGAGGTTATCAAACCAGGTGTTATTCAACACCTAGAGGGTGACAAGTTTCAATTAGGAGAAATTAATGGCGAGGAAACAGATAGAATTAAAAATCTTTCTGAGACATTAGAAAAAGCTGGCTTTCAAGCACCAGTTAGACCAAATATTAAGGGAGATATATGGCTAAAGCTTTTTGGTAACTTGTCTCTTAACCCTATCAGTGCACTTACTACATCTACTCTTGTCAAAATTTGTAGCAACCATGAAGTTAGGGATGTTGTAAAAAATATGATGAATGAAGCACATGCCATTTCTCAAAGTTTAGGAATTGACAAACCTTTTGATGTGGAAAGAAGAATAGATGCTGCTAAAGCAGTGGGTGAGCATAAAACATCAATGCTTCAAGATTTAGAACGTGATAGACCAATGGAAATTGATGCTCTAATTTCTTCAGTTCAAGAACTTGGAAGAATTACAAATATTCCAACACCAACAATTGATACAGTGCTCGCTTTAACAAAACTTAGAGCAAAAGAAGCTAAATTATATTAACTAAGTGCCTCTTTAATTGTTTCGCCTAATTTTGCTGGTGATTTTGAGATATGAACTCCAGCCTCTTCTAAAGCACTAAACTTTGACTCAGCAGTACCTTTTCCTCCTGATATAATGGCACCAGCATGACCCATTCTTTTTCCAGCAGGAGCACTTGCACCAGCTATAAAAGATGCAACTGGTTTTTTAATTTCAGATTTTTTTATAAACTCTGCAGCCTCTTCTTCAGCAGTGCCACCAATTTCTCCTATCATAATAATACCCTCAGTTCCAGGGTCTTTTAAAAACAGATCAAGACAGTCTATAAAGTTTGTTCCGTTAATCGGATCTCCACCAATACCAATACAAGTTGATTGTCCTAGACCTACTGCAGATGTTTGAGCGACTGCTTCATAAGTAAGAGTTCCAGATCTACTAACAATGCCTATTTTTCCTTTTTTATGAATATGGCCAGGCATGATACCTATTTTACATTCATCTGGTGTAATTATTCCAGGACAGTTTGGACCAATTAAACGTGATTTCGATTTTTCTAATTTTCTTTTTACCTGCATCATATCGAGTACTGGGACACCCTCAGTTATACAAACAATTAACTCCATATCAGCATCAATAGCTTCAATAATAGCACCTGCAGCAAAGGGAGGTGGAACATATATAACAGTTGCATTTGCTTCAGTACTGTCTTTAGCTTCCTTGACACTGTTAAATACTGGAAGACCCAAGTGTTCTTGACCACCTTTCTTTGGGGTCACGCCACCGACCATTAGTGTTCCATATTTAATTGCTTGTTCTGAGTGGAAAGTTCCTTGCGAGCCTGTAAATCCTTGGCAAATTACTTTGGTATTTTTATCTATTAATACTGACATGATCTCTCCTTTAATTTAAAGCCTTAACTGCTTTTTGAGCTGCATCATCTAAATTATCAGCAGATATGATTGAGAGCCCAGATTTATTTAAAATTTCTTTTCCTAGGTCAACATTAGTTCCTTCTAATCTTACTACCAATGGAACCTCTATAGACAGCTCTTTAGCTGCAGCTACAACACCTTCAGCAATGATGTCACATTTCATGATACCACCAAAAATATTTACCAAAATAGCTTTCACATTTGGATCCTGCAAAATAATAGAGAATGCTTTTGCTACTCTTTCTTTTGTAGCTCCACCTCCAACATCTAAGAAATTTGCAGGACTACCGCCATGTAATTTAATAATGTCCATTGTGCCCATTGCTAATCCTGCTCCATTAACCATGCAACCAATTTGACCATCTAATTTTACATAGTTAAGTTCGTGTTTTGATGCTTCGATTTCAGCTGGATCTTCTTCAGTTTCATCTCTCATAGACGCAACATCTTTATGTTTATAAAGTGCATTATCGTCTATGGATACTTTTGCATCTAAAGCTAAAAAATTACCTTCGCCAGTTAAAACAAAGGGATTAACCTCGACTAAAGATGCATCTGTTGATAAGAAGCTACTATATATTTTTTGAATTTGATCACAGAAGTCTGCTGAAAGATTTTGATCTATTTTTAAGCCCTTAATTAATTTATCTAAACTATTTTGATCAATCACACTATCACCGGGTATATTAACTGTAATGATTTTTTCAGGTTCTCTCTCAGCTACTTCTTCAATTTCCATACCACCTTCGGTAGAAGCTATTATTGAAATTGAGGATGTAGCTCGATCTACAAGCATACTTAAGTAATACTCTTTTTTAATATCACAACCCTCTTCAATATAAAGACGATTTACTTGCTTTCCGCTTAGACCGGTTTGTTTTGTTACGAGAGTTTTGCCAAACATTTTTTTCGCATTATCTTTAGCCTCATCCTTAGAAAAACAAACTCTAACTCCGCCTTTTTCATCACCACTATCTTTAAACTTACCCGCACCTCTTCCTCCGGCATGAATTTGAGATTTCACCACCATTACCGGTGTTTGGATAGAGTCTACAGCAGTATCTATATCGCTATCATCCAATACTGGATATCCATTTAAAACTCTTACATTATTATTTTTTAATAAAATTTTCGCTTGGTATTCGTGCAGATTCATGCCTGTTCTCCTTTTATATCTAATACTATTTTTCCGATGTGATCGGACTTTTCCATAACTTCGTGTGCTTTATTTACTTCATGCATTTTAAAAGTTTCAAAAATTGTAGGCTTATATTTACCATCCTCTATCAAGGGCCATATCTCTTTTTGCACTTGATCGACAATAATTCCTTTTTCTAAAGGAGTTCTAGATCTCAAAGTTGAACCAGAAATTTTTAGTTGTTTGTTCATTATATGCAGGAGATTAGCTTCACCTTTAATTCCACCTAAAGCAGCTATGTATGTGAGTCTTCCTTTAAAGTTTAAAATTTTTAAATTTTTTTTTAGATACTCTCCTCCAACCATGTCTAATATAACATCAACTTTTAATTTTTTCTCATTAAAATATTCCTCAAAATCTAAATCTTTATAATTAATAGCTTCTGTTGCCCCTAATTCTATACAGCTCTTACACTTTTGATTTGTCCCTGCTGTAACGTAAAGATTTTTTGTATAGTTTTTAAGAATAGAAATAGCTGTAGTGCCTATGCCACTACTTCCCCCATGTATTAGAATACTTTCATCTTTTTGGAAGTTCGATACATTAAAAATATTTTCATAAACTGTGAGTGTCGTTTCAGGCAAGCCTCCCGCCTCAAGGGAATTTAAATTGTTTGGTAAGGGCATAACTTGCTTTTCATCAACATTCACAAATTCTGCATAACCACCACCTGCTAGAATTGCACATACGTGGTCTCCTAAGCTAAATTTTTTTACTAACTTACCTAATTTTGAAATTTTACCAGAGCACTCCAGACCGATTATTTCACTTTCACCTTTTGGTGGAGGGTAGTGACCTTTTCTTTGAAGAATATCGGCTCTGTTGATACCAGCGTAATCAATTTCAATTTGTATTTGGCTATCAAGAGGATCATTCAATACTTTTTCATCTATAAAGAGATTACCCTCATTATTATTGATAAATTTCAAAATTATTTTCCTCTGGCATTTTGTATACATTATACAATTCTTAAAAACAATCTCTGTTATAAGGGTTAATAAAAGATTATGTATACCAACAATATTTGATAAAAATTTCAAATTATGAAACAATGAAAATTATTATTTTTCAATCTACTATAAATAGTCTATTCTACGTCCTAACCTATAGGAGGAAACAATATGTCAATAATTAAGAAATTAGCATTAGTAGTTGTTTCACTTTCACTTGTCGCTGTTAGCTCAGTGTCTTCTGCGAAGCCTTTTAGTCCAAAGAAGCCTGTTGAGCTTATTATACCAGCTGGTCAAGGTGGTGGAGCTGACGAAATCGCTAGATTAGTTCAAGGTGTTATCGAAAAGAACGATTACGCATCTAAGCCTGTGATTCCGATTAACAAATCTGGTGGATCAGGTGGTGAAGCTATGACTTATGTTAAGAAAAAAGCTGGTGATGAGCACACACTTATCATTACTCTTAACAACGTTCTTACTACACCCGTAAACCAGCCAGAATTAGGCATTGATTTCTTTAATGACTTTACGCCTTTAGCAAGACTTATCACTGATACTTTCCTAGTTTGGATTGCAACAGAAGGTAAGAACACTGCTGGTGTAGAAACATTTGATGATTTCATTGACCTAGCAAAAGGTAACGGTCTTGTAATGGGTGGTACAGGAAGTATGTCCGAGGACGAATTACTTCTTGGTATGATGAGAGGTCAATTTGGATTTGACGCTAAGTATGTTCCATACAGCGGCGGTGGTGCTGTTGCTAAGGGACTAGTTGGTGGTGAGTCTGATTTCACATTAAACAACCCTTCAGAGCAAATGGGTTTCTACCAATCAGGTGACTCAAAAGCATTAGTCATGATGACTCCTGAAAGAAATCCTGCATTCCCTGAAGTACCATCTTCATATGAATTAGGTTATCCTGATCTTGAATACTACATGATGAGAGCATTTATGGCTCCAGCTGGTATTGATGCAGAAGTAGAGAAGTACTACACAGGTCTTCTTCACACTGTTTATCATGATGACGAGTTCCAAACTTTCAACATTGACGACGGAAAGTTAATGAGTTGGTTAGAAGGTTATGGTCTTAAAGACTTCTTAGCAATTGAATATGAGAAGCACGGCGAGATCATTAAGAACTTTAACTAATATTTAAGTTACGAGTGATATGAGCATAACAAACAAGATAACTGTCAAAAGAGCAGAAATTGCTGTTGCTGTTATTTTAGCGTTATGCTCAATCGCTCTAATGATTAAAAGTGCAGAGAATAGGATTACATGGAATGCAGAAGAAAATATGGGCGCTGGATTTCTACCTTTTTACCTATCCCTTGGCATGCTCATATGCACTATTCTTACCATAATAAAATTTGTTTTAAAAAGATCACCACAATCTAAAGATGACACTCCTTTTATTGATGCTGTAGCTTTTAAATTTATAGCAGTGACTATTATCTCATTAGTAGTTTTAGTTTTAGCTATTGGCTATCTAGGAATATACTTTTCACTTATTTTCTTTTTGGCATTTTACCTAAGATATTTTAGTGAAAAAAGTGTTGCATTTATAACTATATTCGCAATAACAACACCTATATTAACTTTTTTATTTTTTGAGTGGATGTTGAAAATACCTTTACCTCAAGGAATATCTGAGCCCTTATTTTATCCAGTCTACGACTTTATGTATGGTGGATTTTCATTTGCTGTGAAAATGATTTTTATTATTTTAACAGTTGTTTTACCAACTGCTTTAGTTTTTTTAACTACTAGATTTATTAAATAATTTTTGAAAGTGATTAATTAGATTATATGGAAACTATCGGATTTCTTCTAGATGGAATTTTTACATCACTTCAGTGGTTTAATTTAGCACTACTAATATTTGGATGTTTAATAGGTTTGTTTGTTGGAGCAATGCCAGGTCTTGGTTCAGTAAATGGTGTAGCAATTCTTATTCCTATTACATTTATTATACCACCTACTGCAGCAATAATTTTTCTTGCTGCTGTATACTACGGTGCAATGTACGGTGGTGCCATTAGTTCTGTTATGCTTGGTATTCCAGGAGCCTCTACTGCTGTTGCAACAGTTTTTGATGGAAGACCTCTTGCAGTCAAAGGGGAAGCTATGACTGCATTAACTGCTGCTGCAGTTGGTTCATTTGTTGGCGGTACTGTCTCTGTTATTCTATTTACTTTATTTGCCCCACCTCTTGCTGAAGTTGCCCTCAGGTTTAATGCTCCAGAAACATTCGCATTAATGGTTATGGCCTTTGCAACTTTTGTGGGTTTAGGTGGAGATGATGTACCAAAAACTATTTTTTCAATTTTAATCGGATTAGCATTATCAACTATTGGTTTAGATCTAATCACTGGAAAACCAAGATTAATTTTCTTTAATATACCTGGTTTTCTTCATGGAATTAATTTTCTAGTTCTAGCTATAGGTATATACGGAATAGGTGAAATGCTTTGGACTCTTGAGGAAACAAAAGGCAAAGTCCAAATGTCAAAATTATCTGTCAACATGAAAGAAGTCGGAAGAGCGTTTGGCGCACTTAAGAAAACTATTATGGCAATGAACATTGGTTCTTTTTTAGGTTTCTTTGTTGGAATTCTTCCTGCAGCAGGTGCAACGCCTGCTTCACTCATGTCTTACGGAATTACAAAACAATTATCAAAAAACTCCAAAGAATTTGGTTCAGGTGTACCTGCAGGTGTCGTTGCACCAGAATGTGCAAACAACTCAGCAAGTACCGGAAGTATGCTTCCTATGTTAACACTTGGAATACCTGGATCTCCTACTACAGCTATTTTGCTTGGAGGTATGATCCTATGGGGACTTACACCTGGTCCTCTTTTATTTACACAAGAACCCGAGTTTGTATGGGGTTTAATAGGAAGTCTTTACATAGCAAATTTCTTTACTCTAGTTCTAAACATAGCATTGATACCTGCCTTTTTAATGGTCTTAAGAATACCTTTTGCCATCTTAGCACCAGTTATTTTTGTTCTTTGTGTAACTGGAGGATATGCACCTACTCAAAGTTTGCACGATGTATGGCTGATGTTATTATTTGGATTTGCAGGATATATCTTAAGAAAATTAGATTATCCAGTCGCACCTGCAGTTTTATCAATTGTTCTTGGTCCTTTGGCTGAAAAAGCTTTAAGACAATCTCTAATATTATCTGATGGTAGTATGGGGATATTTTTTGATATTTCAGAAAAACCTATAGCAGCTGTGATTATGTATATCGCAATTGTCCTTTTAATAATGCCTGCATTCGGCCCTCTTTATAGAAGATTCTTCAAAAAAAAACAAACAGCGTAAATGATTCAAAAAATAGGAGCTGTAAATCTTAAAGGTAAAGTATATGAGTCTTTAAAAAAATATATTTTATCTTTGAATATATATTTAAAAGAAAGTGATTTTCATTTAGATGAAAGACAATTGTCTGAAAAGCTAGGTGTGAGTCGAACACCCATAAGAGAGGCCGTTGCCAAATTAGAGCAAGAGGGGATTGTAAAAACTGTTCCAAGAAGAGGTGTGTTTGTCCATAGAAAATCAAAAAAAGATTTGGTTGATATTGTAACTGTCTGGGCAGGACTAGAGGGTTATGCAGCGCACTTAATTATTAAAAATTCAAAAAAGGATGAAATAGAGAGTTTAAACAAATTCTGTCATTACTCTAAGGAGAACGTTTTATCCGAACTAGACAATTACTCAAATGATAATATAAAATTTCATAATCAAATTATGAAATTAACTAAAGTTAAATTAATGGGAGAAATATTAGAGTCTCAATTAATCCATCTGCAATACCTAAGGAAAAAGTTTATAATCGAGTCAAATAGGGCCGTCAAATCTATTGACGAACACAATGATATAGTTAGATCTCTTGTCGCAGGACAGGCATCAAAAGCAGAAAAACTTCTTAAAAATCACGCACTTACATTAGTGGATAAGATTCAAGAAAGCATTAATTCATAAGGCAAAATTCTTTGCAACACCTAATAATCTGGTATACATTATACCACCAGAGAGAGGTTAAATATGTCTACAGGATCAAACGAACAAATGATAACTGGCGGAGAGCTAGTTGCAAAGGCCCTAAAAGCCGAAGGAGTTGAAGTAATTTATACTTTATGTGGAGGGCACATTATTGACATTTATAATGGATGTTTAAACGAAGGAATTAAAATCATTGACGTTCGTCACGAAGAAGTTGCCTCTCATGCTGCTGACGGATATGCACGAATGACTGGTAAACCAGGTTGCGCTGTTGTAACTGCTGGTCCAGGAACTACTCATGCATTAACTGGCGTTGCAAACGCATTTAGAGCTGAAATTCCGATGCTTTTAATTGGCGGTCAGAGCTCTCTTACACAACATAAAATGGGATCTTTACAAGATTTGCCTCACGTAGACATGATGCAACCCATTACAAAATTTGCTGCTACAGTAATGTCGACTGAGAGATGTGCAGACATGGTCTCAATGGCTTTCAGGGAAACTAGAAATGGATCTTTTGGCCCATCTTTCTTAGAAATTCCAAGAGACATTCTTGACTCATCTATTCCTATGAGTAAAGCTGTTTTACCACAGGCAGGCAAATATAGTGCTTCATCAAAAACATTAGCAGACCCAACAGATGTTCAAAAGGCTGCTGATATAATTTCAAAAGCTGAGAGACCTTGTGTTCTTTTGGGTCAACAAGTTTGGACTTGCCAGTCAACAGCAGAAGCAATTGAATTTGTCAAAAATATGAATATACCTGCTTATTTAAATGGTGCTGCAAGGGGTTCAATGGCACCAGGAGACCCACATCACTTTCATAGAACTAGAAGAAATGCATTTACTAAGTCAGATTGTATTATAATCGTTGGAACACCTTTTGATTTCAGAATGGGTTATGGAAAAAGATTAAACCCAAATGCAACAGTGATTCAAATTGATATGGATTATAGAACTGTAGGAAAAAATAGAGATATCTCTCTTGGCTTAGTTGGTCATATTGGAACAACTTTAAAAGCTATTTCAGAGGCAGGAACAAAGAAAGATAGATCAGATTGGTTTGGTGAACTTCGATCAGGTGAAGAGGCAGCATTAGAAAAGCTGATGCCTACTTTTACAACTGATAAATCTCCAATCAGCCCTTATAGAGTGGCATGGGAACTTAATCAGTTTTTAAATGATGACACTATATATATTGGCGATGGAGGAGACGTTGTTACTATTAGTGCTCAGGCTGTTCAACCAAGAATGCCAGGTGCTTGGATGGACCCGGGACCACTTGGAACATTAGGAGTTGGAGTACCTTACGCGCTTGCTGCAAAATTAGCTGCTCCAGAAAAAGAAATTCTTTTATATTGTGGAGATGGAGCATTTTCTATGACAGGTATGGATTTTGAAGCATTTGTTCGTCATAAAGCTCCTGTTTTAACTGTTATAGGAAATAACTCTGCTCAAAATCAGATTAGATTTGGACAAATTATGAAGTACGGAGAAGATAAAGGTAATGTTGGAAACATCCTAGGAGATGTTAACTTTGATGAATTTGCAAAAATCTTTGGTGGTCATGGCGAGGCTGTTAGAGAAGCAAAAGAAATTCAACCAGCCCTTCAACGAGCAAGAGAAGCTGTAAAGTCAGGTATCCCTGCAATAGTTAATATTTGGGTTGATAAAGAAGAATTTGCACCTGGTACTAAAAACCAGACTATGTACAAATAAATCTTAGGAGGAAATCATGGAAGCTTTAAAAGGGGTTAAAATATTAGACATGACTCATGTTCAATCTGGTCCGACTTGTACACAGTTATTAGCTTGGTTTGGTGCAGATGTAGTCAAAGTAGAAAGACCAGGAGTAGGAGATGCTACTAGGGGTCAATTAAGAGATGTTCCTGATGCAGACAGCTTGTATTTTACAATGCTTAATTCTAATAAAAGAAGTATTACACTAAATCCAAAGAAACCAGAAGGTTCAAAAATATTCACTAAACTTATTAAAGAATGTGATGTGATGGTCGAAAACTTTGCTCCAGGTGCTTTAGATAGAATGGGTTTTTCTTGGGAAAAAATTCAGGAGATAAATCCAAGAATGATCTATGCATCTGTTAAGGGCTTTGGTCCGGGTAAGTACGAAGATTGTAAAGTTTATGAGAATGTTGCTCAATGTGCAGGTGGATCAGCTTCAACAACAGGTATGCTTGGTGAAGTCCCGCTCGTTACTGGCGCTCAAATAGGAGATAGTGGAACAGGACTACATTTAGCATTAGGAATTGTAACCGCATTGTTTCACAGAGAAAAGTCGGGAAAAGGTCAAAGAGTGTCTGCTGCTATGCAAGATGGTGTTTTAAATCTTTGCAGAGTAAAACTTCGTGATCAACAAAGGCTCTCTAGAGGCCCTCTAAAAGAATACTCTCAATTTGGAGAAAATATTCCTTTTGATGACGCTACGCCTCGTGCAGGCAATGACTCTGGTGGAGGTCAACCAGGAAGAATTCTAAAATGTAAAGGTTGGGAGACTGATCCTAATGCTTATACTTATTTTATTACTCAAGCTGCAGTTTGGGAAAAAGTATGTGATGTTATTGGAAAACCTGAATGGAAAGAAGACGAGAGTTACTCAACACCTGCGCTTAGACTGCCTAAACTTAATGAAATCTTTAATACCATTGAAGCTTGGACTATGACTAAGACAAAATTTGAGGTTATGGATATATGCAACCCTCTTGATATACCAGTTGGCCCAATCCTTTCTCTAAAAGAGTTGGCTGAAGATCAAGGACTAAGAGATACTAATACAATAGTTGAGGTTGATCATCCTGAAAGAGGTAAATATTTAACAGTTGGCAATCCTATTAAATTATCAGACTCTCCAGCAAAAGTTGAAAGATCTCCACTTCTTGGAGAACATACAGATGAGATACTGAAGGAATTTTGTAAAATGAGCCAAGATGAAATTAAAGCTGTAAGAGAAGCCGGAGCAGTATAAGATACATTCAATTTTAAGGAGACATAATGAAGATAATTTTAATGGGACAACAAGCATTTGGTAAAAGTGCTTTAGAAAAATTTCATACAGAAACAGAGCACGAAGTTGTAGCAGTATATTGTGCGCCCGATAAAGAAGGTAAGCCAGTTGACCCTGTAAAGGAATACGCCCAAAGTGTAAGTCTCCCAGTATTCCAACCATCAAACTTTAAAGATCAAGAGGTATTAGACCAAATAAGGTCTCATGGAGCAGATTTATGTGTAATGGCATATGTTATTATTTTCGTTCCTGAGGGAGCAAGAGATATTCCTACTCATGGTTCAATATGTTTTCACCCTTCATTACTTCCATTACATAGAGGTCCAAGTTCTATTAACTGGCCGATTATTGGCGGATCAACTAAAACAGGTCTTTCAATCTTTTATCCTAACGATGGATTAGATGAAGGTGAGATATTACTTCAAAAAGAAGTCGACATAGCACCTGATGACACTTTGGGTGATGTTTATTTCAAAAAAATATTTCCATTGGGTCTTGATGCTTGCGTAGAAGCAGCAAATCTAATTGAGTCAGGAAATGCACCAAAAATTCCCCAAGACGACTCTAAAGCTACATATGAATCTTGGTGTAAAAAAAGTGATGCACGAATTGATTGGAAAAAGCCCGGAAATGAAATTTATAACCTAATAAGAGGCTGCAACCCTCAACCAGGTGCATGGGCTGAATTTATGGGAGACGAGTATACATTCTTTAATAGTAGGTTTATTGATGAACAAAGCGCCGAGCATTTCCCAGGTCAAATAATATCAATTAATGCTGAGAATGTTAGAATAGCTGTAAAAGGTGGATTTATTGAAGTATCAAGGTTTAAATCTGATCAAGGTAAATTATTTGTAAAAGACATGAACACTGCAGTATTTACAGAGGGTGATTTATTCTCATAATAGCTTTTAGTGGCTAAACCTAATAAAGATTCACTTAAGACTTTATCGTTTATAACTTATTTCATAATACTTTTTGTATTTTGGTTTATTTTATCAGGTTACTTAAAAACTCTTTTACTTTTCTTTGGTGTTATTAGCGTTCTTTTTGTTTTTTGGATGTCCTACAGAGCTAAAGCACTTGAGGAAGACTCTCTTCCTTTAAAAATCATACTTAGATTACCATTTTATTGGATTTGGCTATTTAAAGAAATTTTTAAATCTGGAATAACAACAACAGCTTTAATTTGGAATGGTAAATACTCTCCTCAACTCATAACAGTTAAAGCATCTCAGAAGAATAGAACAGGTATTGCAAACTATGCAAATGCTATAACACTTACACCTGGTACAGTAACAATAGAAGTAGATAAAAAAACATTTCTTGTTCATGCATTAAGTAAGAAATTATCTGAAGACTTGCAGACAGATGATATGAACAAAGTAATTACGGATTTAGATAGATGATCTTTTTTGCAACTTTAACTGTTTTGGGGGTCTCTGTAGCATTATGCTTAGTTCGAGCAATCAAAGGACCAACTCCTTTTGACAGAATATTATCAATATCAAGCATCGGGACTATTATAGCAATAGGCATTAGTGTTCATGGTTTTGCATTTGAAAGGCCTGATTTTGTAGATATTTCTTTGATGTACATACTTTTGAATTTTTTAGGCACCATAGCAATACTTAGGTATTACAAAATAAAAAGGAAAAAAAGTAATGTCTTATAATTATATTGAATTGATCACTCTTATCTTATTAGCAATAGGTTGCTTCTTTATTTTATCTGGTAGTTTAGGCTTAATAAAGTTACCCGATGTATTTAGTCGAATTCATGCCGCTGGCCTAATTGATACACTAGGATCAGGTTTTATTGTCTTAGCTTTAATAATTTATTCAGGTTTTAGTTTATTAAGCCTTAAACTATTATTGATTCCTATATTTTTAATATTCACCAGCCCTGTAACAGGCCATGCCATAGCTTTATTTGCTCATGAGTCAGGGTATAAGCCAAAAGGAAAAAATAAAAAATGAACTTTTTATTAATTAATTTTTTCTTAATTTCCCTGTTACTGGTAACAACTTTTTTTATTTTTAAAACTACATCATTAATAAGCGTGGTAGCTCTTACTGGAGCATTTACTTTGCTTTGTTCTGCTATTTACGTAAACTTAGATGCAGTTGATGTCGCATTTACAGAAGCTGCTGTGGGTTCTGGTATATCAACTATTTTAATGGTAATGGCTGCTGCAAAATTACCTGAGGGGAAAAAAAATAAATTAATAAATTTATTTCCTAGTATTATCCTAGCAGTATCGATATCACTAATATTGATTATCATAATTGCTAATCTTCCATTACTAGGAGATCCAAATGCTCCAATACACCTTCATGTAGTTCCAGAGTACCTTAAGGAAAGCAAAGACTTTTTTCACATACCAAATGTCGTAACTAATATTTTAGCTAGCTATAGGGGTTTTGATACTCTTGGAGAAACAATTGTTATATTTACTGCAGGCCTAGGTGTTATAGCCTTGTTAACTAGTAACACTCTTAATCGTAAAACAAACTTTAAGAAAAATAATAAAAAAAATGAGAGATAAAATTTCATCTAGTCCAGTATTAAGTGTCGTTAGTAAAATTCTTTTTGCTCCGATTATTATATTTGGGCTTTACGTGCAATTCCATGGCGACTATGGACCAGGAGGAGGATTTCAGGCAGGAGTAATAGTGGCGGCTGCTTTTATTTTATATTCAATGATATTTGGGCTTTCAAAAGGTGAAACTTTAGTTCCGATAATGATTAATCGATATTTAATGTGTGTTGGTGTCTTGTTATACGCAGGCGTTGGAATAGTTTCAATTCTTCTTAATGGTATGTACTTAGATTATAATGTTCTGTCATCAGACCCTTCAACTGGTCAACATATAGGCATTATATTAGTTGAACTGGGAGTAGGTATCACTGTTGCAACAGTAATGATTGCCTTATATCACTCCTTCGCTTCTTTTGGGGAGATTAATGAGTAATTTTATTTATTTTTGGAACCATTTCGCCTTTATATTACTGATGGTTGGTGGTTTATTTATAATTATCACGAGTCAAAACTATTTAAAAAAGGTAGTTGGCTTAGCAATTTTTCAAACTGCAGTTTTTGTATTTTTTGTATCACTCGCAAAAGTCTTAGACGGAACAGCTCCTATTTTAACAAAAATGGAAAATGCTTATTCAAATCCATTACCACATGTCCTAATACTGACTGCTATTGTAGTTGGTGTTGCAACTTCAGCACTAGGATTAGCGTTAGTACTACAGATCTACAGGAACTATGAAACAATCGAAGAAAAAGAAATACAGTCTTTGGAGTTAAAGTCAGATAAATAAATGTTTGATATATTTTTAGATGATGCTGCTGCATTGGTAGTGGTTTTACCTCTATTAATTTCAGCAATAATTGCTTTCATGCCATCAAAAATATGGCCCTGGATCATCTCACTTGTCACTTTAGTTTTACATTTGGTTTTATCTTTACACCTTCTTAAAGAAATTTCTATTTCAGGTTTGATAATTTATGAGTTTGGAAACTGGGAACCACCATGGGGGATCTCTTTCAAAATAGATGGAGTCAACATCGGGCTTCAATTGTTGTTTTCAATTTTTGTTTTGATATCTACATTTTATTCTAGGAAAATATTTTTAAGTGAAATTGACTCTAGGGACTCTGGAAAAGCTTACTCTTTGTGGTTGTTGGCAATTGGAAGTTTAAACGGGATTATCTTAACCAACGATATTTTTAATTTATTTGTCTTTTTAGAAATATCTGCCTTAGCTTCTATTTCCTTAATCGCATTGGGTGCAGGTCAAAATAGAAAAGCGTTATTAGCGGCATTTAATTATCTAATTATCGGAGCTATCGGTGCCACATTTTATGTAATTGGAGTTGGTTTTGCTTATGCAATGACAGGAACGTTGAATATGAATGATCTCGTCATTCAGCTGGCTCAATATTCTGATGGCCAGTTAGCTATCTTTGCCGGAATGTCGTTTATGCTTATTGGACTTATGGTAAAAGCTGCAATTTTTCCTGTCCATATTTGGTTACCACCTGCATATAGCTACGCTCCCTCAGCTGTTTCAACTCTTTTGGCTGCTTTAGCTACAAAAACAATTCTTTATTTTTTTGTGAGACTTTTGTACGAGGTATTCATAATATATCCAAGTTACTTAAGCTTATTTTTAGATTTTGTTTTATATCCTTTATCTTTACTCGCTATATTTATTGGAACTTTGATAGCTATATATCAAGATGATATAAAAAAACTTTTGGCATTTTCCTCAATTGCTCAAATAGGTTACATAACTCTGGCTTTTAGTCTTAAAGACCACAGTGGTATTACTTCAGGTTTTATCCATATATTTAATCATGCTTTAATTAAAGGAGGGTTGTTTATGGCTGTTGGTTACTTTGCTATTCTTTATAAGGATAGGGTAACCCTAAGTAGTTTAAGAGGTTTTGGCTACAAATACCCAATTACTTCTTTTGCTTTACTAATTTGCGGACTATCTTTAATTGGATTGCCTTTAACTAATGGCTTTATTTCAAAGTTGTATTTATTTCAAGCTCTTTACACAAACCAAATGTATTTTTCTATCGCTTTGGTAGCGGTAAGTTCAGCATTAGCTGTTGCATACTTCTGGAAAATAGTGGAACAGATGTGGTTTTATGAAATTAAATTTAAATCAGAAAAAGAAGATGCTTATATTTATTTACCAATATGGATAATTACAGTCTCTATCATTTTTTTTGGAATATATTCATCACCAATAATAGAATTTTCTAACTTGTCCGCAGACTATCTAATATCAGGTTATCAAAATTGAGTAATTCTTTTTTAATCATACTGGGTATTATTACCCCATTATTTGCAGCATTATTTTCTTATATCTGTAGATATAATAATAATTTAAGAGACTCTTTTGGTATAATAGGAGGTCTAGTAACTTTTTTAATTAGTTTAAAAATTTTTCATGGCATACAAAATAACGAAATATTTCAAATAACTTTTTTTACACTTTTTGATGGAGTAGATTTTACTTTTAAAGTATCCGCTCTTGGATCTATTTTTAGTTTAGTAGCCTCATCTCTTTGGATACTGGCTTCTATTTATACAATAGGCTATATGAGGGGAGCTGGTGAAAAAAATCAAACAAGATTTGTAATTTTTTATTCAATTGCAATCCATGCTGCACTGGCAATAGCTTGGTCAGGAAATCTGCTAGTCTTATTTATTTTTTATGAAATATTAACATTTTCAACTTTCCCTTTAGTTGGACATAAACAAAATGCTGAGTCACAATCTGCAGGACGACTTTATTTATCTATTTTAGTCGGCACTTCTTTAATATTTTTCTTACCGGCTATATTTTGGATTTGGCTTGAGACAGGGACTCTGGATTTTCAAGATGGAGGAATATTAATAAATCAGTTTCCAGCAGAGTACCTTTCTCTTCTAATAGCCATGCTTGTATTTGGAATTGGTAAAGCAGCAATTATGCCAATTCATCGATGGTTACCGGCAGCAATGGTGGCTCCAACTCCAGTTTCTGCTCTACTTCATGCTGTAGCTGTTGTAAAAGCTGGTGTTTTTAGCTTTCTTGTAGTTATTGTTTATATAGTAGGACCTGAATTCTTACTTCAAACAAAAAGCTCAGATTGGTTAGTTTGGTTAGCATGTTTTACAATTATGGCATCCAGTATCATTGCAATTACAAAAGATGATTTAAAAGCTAGATTAGCTTATTCTACTATTAGTCAACTTTCTTATATAATTCTAGGAGCTGCTTTGGCTTCATCACTAGCGTTAAAAGGAGCTTCCTTTCATATAATTACTCATGCTCTGGGTAAGATAACCTTGTTTTTTTGTGCTGGTGCTATTTATGTAACAGCCCACATTAAAAAGGTAAGTGAACTAAAAGGTATGGGTTTTAAATTACCATTGATATTTTTTGCTTACACTTTAGGAGCTCTGTCAATTATCGGGGTTCCTCCATTTATAGGGTCATGGAGCAAATTTTATTTAATAATGGGTTCTATTGAGAGAGAATTTATTATTGTTGCTATAATTTTAGGCATATCCTCACTTTTGAATATTTATTATTTATTACAACCAGTTGTAATAGGATTTACTCAAATTTCTAGAAGAGAAGTAAAATTAACGAAAGCTCCTTTAACTGTTTGGCCACCAGTAATTACTGGATTGAGTTGTTTAATATTCTTTTTTTATGCAAACTATTTCTTAAATAATGTAAGTGGAGTAATAGTGAGTTAAATGAAGAAGAATGATTTAAAAAGTATGGGTAAAAGTTTTACAAAGTACATACTGATTATTGGGGCTCTCTTAATTCTTTTAGATTTTACATTCCATAGACATGAGTATTTTTCATTTGCTGAGATTTATGGTTTTCCAGCTTTTTTCGGATTTATAAGTTTTGTTTTTATTGTTTTGTTAGGAAAGTGGTTAAGAAAATTCTTAATGAGAAAGGAGGACTATTATGATCAGTAACATTATTCCAGGTTTAATAATGATACTTACTTCATTCTTATTACCAACAATACCACAATATTTTAGACACCCTGCAATGTTACTTTCGGTTGGTTTGTCAGCTTTATCATTATTCAATGGTTATGGAACTTTTTTAGAGTGGGACATACTTGGATTAAATTTAATATTATATCAATCAGATAGCTTAACTTTTCCTTTTTCTATCATTTTTCATATTGCGGCTGTTCTAGTCATTATTTTTAGCTGGCATAGTAAAAACTTAATGGAGCATATGGCGACACTTGCTTATGCCGGTTCAGCGATAGGTGCACTTCATGCTGGTGACTTCTTTAGTTTATTTATATGGTGGGAAGCCACGGCTCTAACTTCAGTTTTCATAGTATTTGCAGGAAATACTAAAGCAGCAAGAGACGCTGCCATGAGATATTTGATCATTCAAGTCTCCTCGGGCGTATTGCTTTTAATTGGAGCATGTTTGTTGTTGTATCAAACTGGAAATCACAACTTAACTGTTTTAGACCTGACTACAGATTTTGGAATTTTTATGTTTATTGCTTTTGGAATTAAAGCTGCCTTTCCCTTTTTAAATGGTTGGTTACAAGACTCATATCCTGAATCTTCTGTTACGGGTACAGTGGCGTTATCGGCATTTACAACAAAACTAGCTATTTATGCATTAGCCAGAACGTTTCCAGGCACAGACTCATTGATTTGGATTGGAGCTATTATGACAGCGTTCCCTGTCTTTTTTGCTGTAATTGAAAATGATTTAAGAAGGGTTTTATCTTTTAGTCTAAATAACCAATTAGGTTTTATGGTTGTTGGTATTGGTATCGGAACGGAGCTTTCACTTAATGGAACAGTGGCTCATGCATTTGTTCATATCATATATAAAGCCTTACTTTTTATGAGCATGGGAGCTGTTTTATACAGAGCAGGAACCACAAAAGCTTCAGAATTAGGTGGTCTATATAAATACATGCCCTTTACTACAATCTTTTGCATCATAGGTGCCATGTCTATTTCCGCCTTCCCATTGTTTAGTGGTTTTGTCGCGAAGTCTTTAATCATGTCCTCATTAGGTGGTATGGGTATGGTTTTAATTTATTTTGTATTATTTTTTGCATCTGCAGGAGTGTTAGAGCACTCAGGAATAAAGATACCTTATTTTGCATTTTTTGCGCATGAGAGAAAATCAAAAGTGAAAGAAGCACCCATTAATATGCTTATAGCGATGGGTATTGCAGCTGTTTTATGTATTGGAATTGGTGTTTTCCCTAAATACTTATACCAGATACTTCCATACACAGTTGAGTACCAACCATATACGATAGACCATGTTATAAGTCAGCTTCAACTTTTAGTTTTTGCTATTATTGCATTTCTATTTCTCGTTAAATTTAAACTTTATCCCTCAGAGATTAGATCTACAGTATTAAATTCTGATTGGTTTTATAGAAAAATGCTCCCTGGTATAGGAAAACCGCTATTTAAAAAAATAGGTTTGTTAACAGAATTAATTTATGAAAATTTAAGGTTTTTTTTCAGATTGATATTAAATAAATCCCAAAAATTTAGTAATTCATCGTATATAAAAGTTACAACACCTAGTTTTGCAGCAACAATTCTCATATCAATATTATTTATAATGCTGCTTATTGTATTAATATAATTATTTTTTTATTTTAGAGGACTCAAGCTTGATAGCCTCTTGGATAAAGATTTGCCATATCCTCACTATGATTTCAGGATCAATTTTATTTCTTTTGGCCTTTAATTGAACAGATTTCAAAATATGAGTAATTCGTTCGTGGTCGATTATTTCATCTTTACTCTCTTTTAATTTAGTAACTTTATGAATTTCTTTAAATCTATCTCCAATTAATTCAATAATTTTATTATCAATATTATCAATATCTTTCCTTACTTTTTTAAGATCATCCATATTATTTTTTTTAGTCATTTTTGATTATTACTGTAAATTAAATTTATATGAATTTTAAAAATACTAAACATAAAGTTGCCGTATTCTGTGGTTCAATGTATGGATCAAATAAAAAATTTAAAGAATTAGCTGTTACAGTAACTAAATACTTGGCCCAAAATAATTATGATATTGTTTATGGAGGCGGGGATAATGGATTGATGGGCGTTGTAGCTAATACAGCACTAAAATATAATTCTCATGTAACTGGTATTATCCCATCTTTCCTTGATAAACGTGAAAAAATCCATTCTAAAATTAATAAAATTTATGTGACTAAAACAATGGAACAAAGAAAAAAAAAGTTTCTACAAATATCAGATAGCTTCGTAGCCTTACCTGGAGGAGGAGGTACAATTGAGGAAATAAGCTTAATTGTAAGTGCTCTTCAGTTAGGAGTGATCAAGAACAAAAAATGTTTAATATTTAATTATGAAAATTATTGGAATGACATAATCAATCAATATAAAAAAGTTGTGAATGCTAAGTTTGCATACAAAAATTTTAAAGATTTATTTTTAGTGTGTAATAACCTTACTGAATTTAAAGATATCTTTTAATTATGTTTTAAATAATTTAACCAATTTCTCAACTCTCTATTCCGGATATTATCGCTTAATAAAGATTGACTATAGCTATTAACATTCGGTTTTTTGTAATCCTCAATTAGATTAGTAATTTGATTTTTAGTGAATATTTTTTCTTTGAGTAAAATACTCTTTCTTGCATTAAGAATTTTGCCAGTATATTTAAAATTAAATTCAGGATGATATTGGGTACCCCAAAAATTTTTAGTCACAAGAGACTGTATCGAAAAATGATTATCAGAGAGAATTTTTGAATTGTTTGGTTTTTGAGAAATATGGTCTACATGTGAGGCAAAAGCATCAAACACTAATGGTTTTTTAGTATACATTGGGTGCACCTTACCAAACTTGTTAATGCTGATATTATAGGCTATTCCTATTTCCCTTCCTTTAGGATTTTTTTTAACAACCCCACCATTTGTAACTGTATAAAGTTGCATTCCCCAACAACTTCCAAACATATTTATTTTTAATTCTGACATTTTTTTCATTAAAGAAATTTGATTTTTAATTTCTCGAGTATTGTCATAAATATTAAGACTAGAACCGGTCCAGACAACCCCTCTAAATGACTTTATGAAGTTTTCTTCGTATATCTTATTTAAGTTCATTGAAGGATAAATAAATGTAGTTTTTATATTTGGATTTATGCTTTTTAACTGATCTCTATAAAATTCACAGATTGGTTGTAATTTATATTTTGCAAGCTTACTCCATCCGTTTTTATCGTACCCATTAACTATTAGTAAATTCATTCATATTTAATATATTTAGATTATCTAGATGTCAGCATTTATCTACAAATCAATTTCTGTTCTTTTTTTTGTTTTAATGAGTGTGTGTATAAAAGCTACTGGAGATAATTTACCACTGTTTGAAGTAGTTTTTTTTAGAAGTTTTTTTGCTCTTATTCCACTGTTTTTAGTTATCTTTTATTTTAATTTAAAAATCACTTCTATAAATAACTACAAACTTCACTTTTTTAGAGGCTTAGTAGGCATTGCTGCCATGTCATTATTCTTTATATCCTTAAGGTATGTTCCGTTAATTGAGATGCAAACTATTAGTTACTCCTCAGTTTTTTTTATATCGATATTATCAATTTTTTTCTTAGGAGAAAAAATTGGTTATAGAAGAGTAATTGCAATTATTGTGGGTTTTATTGGTGTCGTAATTATTTTAAAACCAGGTGTTAATTTATTTAATAATTATTCTGTTTTACCTCTTTTAGCTAGCATTTTTCTATCAATGGCTGTCATAATTTTAAAAAAAATACTATTAACCAATAATAATATATTGAGTGTTTGGACTTTTACACTTTTTGCCACTTTATTCAGTTTATTCTTTTTTAATGATGATTGGATATGGCCTAATAATTTTGATTTGGTTCTTTTAATTGCATCCGGCATTTTAGGTTTTGTAGCACAGCTTTGTCTCTCTAAATCTTTTCAACTTGCAGATGCTTCCGTATTAGCACCTCTAGATTTTACATCTGTAATATGGGCTTTTTTAATTGGATATATTATTTTTGGAGAATTTCTTTCAAGAGAAGTTTTATTAGGGGGGCCATTAATATTATTATCTGTAGGATATATTTTTTATCGTGAGACAGTTCTTCGTAAAAAAATAGTTTTAGGCAGTAACAAACAATTCTAATTAAAGTTTAGACAGAGTATTTTTTTTTTGATAATTAAAACATATGGATTATTTACATACAATGGTTCGTGTCAGTGACATTGATCAGTCAATTGATTTTTATTGTAATAAATTGGGCTTGGTAGAATTTTCTAGAAAAGAAAGTGAGAAGGGACGTTTTACTTTAATTTTTCTTTGTGCTCCCGGCGATAAAAATACAGCAGAAAGTGAAAAAAAACCCCTTTTAGAATTAACATATAATTGGGATAAGGAAGAGTATCAAGGTGGTCGAAACTTTGGACATCTTGCTTTTAGAGTAGATAATATTTATCAAGTTTGTGAAAATCTTATGAAAAATAATGTAGTGATAAACAGACCTCCAAGGGATGGTTATATGGCGTTTATTAAATCACCAGATGGTATTTCCATTGAGTTACTTCAAAAAGGTGAGAGTCTTGAAATCAAAGAACCTTGGTCAAGTATGGAAAATAATGGTTCTTGGTGAATTATATCTCAGAGAGTTTTTTTTCTATGTCTTCTCTAGTTAAACTTCCATTATTTTGAGATATCACCTCTAAAGCCTTACGAATGATATCCTCATCCCCTGGTTCCTCAAGATCAGATAATATTATTTCTCTGAGTAATTCTGAATTATCAGATTGTCCAATATCATCAAGAATGAATTGAGCAAAAACTTTATTTCTAGAATTTCTCTTTTCAAATTCAGTTTGCTCTTTTTGGCTTTGTTCTGCTTCAAAAGCTTTTTGTCTATCTTTAAATTTATCCATTATTTATTATTTCATAGTTGGCATGTTGAGTGAAGCCCCTGCGACATCATCTGGCCACCTTGATGTTATAGTCTTTCGTTTAGTATAAAAGTTAATTCCTTCTTCTCCATGCATTCCGTGACCGCCAAATATTGATCCTTTCCACCCACCAAAGCTATAAAAAGACATAGGTACTGGGATAGGGATATTAATACCAACCATTCCAATCTGAACATTTTTCATAAAATCTCTAGCCAAAGCACCATTTGATGTATAGATAGAGGTGCCATTTCCAAATTCATGATCATTAATTATTTGCATCGCCTGTTCAAAGTTTTTTAAATTAACTACTGATAAAACAGGACCAAATATTTCCTCTTTATAAATTGTCATGTTTGTGCTGACATTATTGAATATCGTTGGTCCAACAAAATTACCACTGTCAAAGCCTTGTAACGTTAAATCTCTACCATCTATTTCTAGATCTGCACCCTCAGAGATACCTTTTTCAATATAAGATAATACCTTTTGTTTATGCTCTTTTGTAATAAGAGGTCCCATTTCACTATGTGGGTCTAATGACTCTCCCACTTTTATTTTTGAAGTTTTCTCTTTTAATAGTTCCATGAAGGGTTTTTGAATTTCACCAATAGGGATAGCAACAGATGTAGCCATACATCTCTCTCCGGCAGACCCAAATGCGGCGCCAATTAATCCATTAACTGCATCCTCTAAATTAGCGTCTTCCATAATCAGCATATGATTTTTAGCTCCACCCAAGGCTTGAACTCTTTTATTGTTTTTAGAGCATTCAGTATAAATATATTTAGCTACTGGAGTTGATCCTACAAAACTTACAGATGAAATATCTGGAGATTGTATAATTAAGTCTACTACGCTTTTATCACCATTGACGATTGTTAATACATTTTCAGGCAGACCAGCCTCACTAAGAAGCTCAGCTAAACGTAAGGAACATTGAGGAACTTTTTCAGAGGGTTTAAGCATAAAAGCATTACCACACGCAATAGAAAGAGGGAACATCCACATCGGAACCATTGCAGGAAAGTTAAACGGTGTAATACCCGCACAAATACCAAGAGGTTGTCTTATGTCATAAGAGTCTACATTAGTACCAACATTGATTGAATGATTTCCTTTAAGCAAGTGGGGTATTCCACATGCAAAATCTACAACTTCTAATCCTCTTTGTAGAGAGCCTTTTGCATCTGAAAAAACTTTACCATGTTCCTCTGAGATTATTTTAGCTATCTCATCAAAATTTTTTTCAATTAAAGATTTGTATTTAAAAAGTATGTTACTCCTTTTAGTAATAGGTGTTTCAGCCCATAAAGATTGAGCAACTTTCATTTTTTCAATAATTTTTTGAAATTCATTATTGGTTGTGATGGGAACATGTGCGTATTCTTCACCCGTTGTAGGCTTAAAGAGTGAAATATAATTTGATGATTGTGCTTGACTTAATTTACCATCGACAAAATTACCTATATTTTTCATAGTAGGCTAAAATAGCCAAATATTATTAGTTGTAAATATTTAATCTAATTGATTTTGAATTTGTAATTGATAAAATTTCAATTAACAGGGGTGCTCTAATACAGCTGAGAAAGGATTTCCTTAACCCTAGAACCTGAACCGGATAATGCCGGCGTAGGAAGTTATACCTACCACAGCAATCTTGGTTCTTTGTTAATAAAATGAAAGGATTAACGATGAACTTTAAAATAATACTAATAATATTACTATTACCTTTTGGAGCAGTAGCAAAAGAAGAACTTAAAATTTTTACTTATGGGTCTTTCAATTCAGACTGGGGGCCTGGACCTAATATCGAAAAAGAATTTGAGTCAATTTGTAATTGTGATCTTATTTGGAATACAGCTGACTCATCTGGAGCACTTCTCTCTAGAGTAAAATTAACTAATAACAAAGAGGGTTATGATATTTTATTAGGTTTAGATGACTCTTTAGTAGATGAGGCAAAAAAAAACGATTTATTTTTAAAACATTCAGTTAATACAAATGGCTTAGACATAGACTGGAGTGACGAATATTTTACTCCTTTTGATTATGGTTACTTTAGCTTTATTTATGATAGCGAAAAGCTAAACCAACCACCAAAGTCTTTTAACGAACTAGCTGAAAGAGATGAGATTTCTATAATTATTATGGATCCAAGATACTCAACACCTGGACTTGGTTTAGCTAAGTGGATAAATCAAATTTATAAAGACGATGCTTCAAACTTCTGGAGTAAGATTCAAGATCAGATAGTTATCACTTCTAAAAGTTGGTCAGACGGATACGGGCTTTTTTTAGAGGGAGAGTCAGATTTAGTACTAAGTTATACTACCTCGCCGGCATATCATTCTTTGATAGAGGATAGTCAAAAATATAAGTCTTTAAATTTTGAGGAAGGACATGCTAGTCAAATAGAAGTTATGGGTATTTTAAAAAACGCTTCTAATTTAGATCTTGCAAAATCATTCTTAGAATTTTCTTTAACAAATGGATTTCAGCAACACATCCCCCAAGGAAATTGGATGTATCCAGTCTTAAATTTAAAAGAAACTCAAAAGGATTTTTATGATGCAGCACCTTTACCTGTTTCCTTAGATCAGGTCTTCCCTTCAAGCACAGAAAAAGATACATGGATAGCCAACTGGGAAAATTCAATTATTGACTAATTTATATTTAGATAAGGGAGCTTATTTTATTAGGCTCCCTTATTTAGTATATTTATTCTTTATAATCACTCTTTTTATCACCACACTATATTTCTTAAGTAATGCTGATAATTTTAGTGATTTTAAATTTTTTTCTTATTTCAATACAATAAAGTTTACTTTTTTTCAGGCTTTTTTGGCTTGTTCTATATCATCTATTGCTGGTTTTATATTTGGTCTCATTCTCTATCTATCAAATAAAAATCCTAAAGTTATTTCCTCTTTATTAAATTTTTGTTTTATTTTACCAGTGATTTTTGTCTCCTTTGGGTCAATTTTTTTTTATAGCTCAAATGGCATACTATCTGTCATTTTTCATTGGTTATCTGTTGACTACAATGTGAATGTCTTTTCTTTGAAGGGGATAATTTATGTAACTTCTTATTTTAATATAGCTTTTAACGCTAATTTTTTTTATAGAAAATTAATTAACATCCCTGAAAATTATATAAAGGTTCTTCAATCAAATGGGATCTCTTTTTTAAAGTCAATTAAACTTCAATTAAAAAACTTTATCTTTTCAGGATACTCATCAGTTTTAATTTTATCTTTTATATTTTGTATTGGTAATTTTACTATCGTATATATTTTGTCTGGCTCCCCTAATCTCACAACTATAGAGTTAGCTATCTACCAATCTATTATTTTTGATGCTGATTTGATGAGGGCAATTTTGTTAGGAATGACTCAACTAATAATCATTATGGTAATATCTTTATCACTAATAAGTAAAACTAACACTTTTAGTACTTTTGCTTCATTTAAAAAATCATACCACAATATAGATAAACCTATTTTTATTGATTATTTTTTTTGGATAATCATTGCCTACTTTTCAATTCCTTTCATAGTCTTAATAAAAGGTATTTTTTCATTTAATTTACAATCATTACTTACTGTTAATTTTTTAAATAGTTTTCTTAATAGTTTATTAGTTTCAATTATATCTTTGACAATATCAAGTATTCTAACGTTATCATCTTTAAACATTTATAGATCATTTTTAGATAATAATTCTTCTTTCCATAAAATAATTTTTATCTCTATAGCTATATTGCTTTTCGTTCCATCTCTCTCTTTATCAGCCATGATTTTTTATTTTAATTTTCAATTGAATTTTATTTTTAAAAGTATTTGGATAGTGTCAATTATAAATAGTTTTTTTATAACACCAATAATGTTTATCTTTTTATCAAGTAAATTTATTGAAAATCATAATTCTGAATACAGAAATACACTTCTTTTTAATATAAAATCTTTAACTAGATTAATTAAAATAGATTTACCTAAGATTAGAAATGAGTTCCTGCTAGTAAGTACAACAGTATTTGTATTAAGTTTGGGAGATTTAACTTCAGTCACTATCTTTAATAATAGTTCATTTAAAACTATTCCTTTATACATCTCTCAACTTTATAGTAATTATAGATATAATGATGCTTTCTTTGTTTTGTCTTTATTTATAATATTTATTTTTCTAATTATGAATTTGCCAACTTTTCTTCTTCAAAAAAATGCTAAAAATTAATAAGCTTAAATATAAAATTGAAAAGGCATCATTTGAATTTAATTTTGAATTGAAAAGTAGTCAATTAGTTGGCGTAATAGGCAAGAGTGGTTCCGGAAAATCTACTTTGTTTAACTTATTGTCTGGTTTTTTAAAACCTAAAGAAGGTTCAATATATTTTTCTAATATAAATATTACAAATTTAAAACCCTTTGATAGAGATATTTCCATATTATTTCAAGATCATAATAATTTTAATCATCTAACTA
>CACKOX010000012.1 GCA_902601865.1 uncultured Alphaproteobacteria bacterium
TTAAGAGTTGTCAGAGCTCCATGTATGGGGAGATGTCACCAGGCACCAGTAGTTGAAGTAGGAAAAAAACATTTTGTAAATGCAAATTTGAGTTTAGTACAAAAAGCTTTAGAAGAACAAGACACAAAACCTGTTATTCCAAATTACATTAGCTACGATGATTATGTAAAAGAGGGTGGATATAAAATTTTAAAAGACTGTATTGAAGACAAGAAAGATCCTATGAAGTTGATCGAAGAAATGGAGCAATCAGGACTGAGAGGTTTAGGTGGTGCAGGATTTCCAACAGGTAGAAAATGGAGATTTGTTAGAGCTGAGGATAAACCAAGGCTCATGGCTATTAATGGAGATGAGGGTGAGCCAGGAACATTTAAAGATCATCATTATTTAACTCGAGATCCGCATAGATTCCTTGAGGGTATGCTAATCGCTGCGTGGGTTGTTGAAGCTACTGATGTTTATATATATATGCGCGATGAATATCCCGATGTGATTAAATTTTTAAAAAAAGAAATTAAAATTTTAGAGGATAATAACTTAAATATTAAAACTAGAATTCATTTTAGAAGAGGGGCAGGTGCTTATATTTGTGGTGAAGAGTCCTCTATGTTAGAGAGCTTGGAGGGTAAGAGAGGATTACCAAGACATAAACCTCCATTCCCCTCTCAAGTAGGTTTGTTTGGTAGACCCACTTTGATTCACAATGTTGAAACTGTTTTTTGGGTAAGAGAAATTTTAGAAAAAGGAGCGGTTTGGTTTAGTAGCCATGGTCTCAATGGTAGAAAGGGTTTGAGAACATACTCGGTTTCTGGAAGAGTAAAAAACCCTGGTGTGAAGTTAGCCCCAGCTGGTATCACAATAAAACAACTCATTGATGAATATTGTGGTGGAATTCAAGAAGGACATACATTTAAAGCATACTTACCAGGCGGAGCTTCTGGTGGTATCCTTCCTGCGAAATTAGACAATGTTCCATTAGATTTTGATACACTGCAAGAACATGGTTGTTTCATCGGATCTGCTGCAGTGGTGGTGTTATCTGATAAAGATAATATGAAGGATATTGCTAAGAATTTGATGTTCTTTTTTCATGATGAGAGTTGTGGTCAATGTACTCCATGCAGAAACGGAACTGAGAAAGCTCTTAAACTAATGAATGAATCTTCATGGGATGTTGATCTCCTAAAAGAATTATCATCAGCAATGATGGACGCCTCAATATGTGGCTTAGGACAGGCAGCACCAAATCCAATGCTATCTGTTATTAAACATTTCCCTGAAGAGGTAACAAACTAATGTCAGAAAATATTAAATTCAAGATTGATGGCAATGAATATTTAGCTGCTAAAGATGAGTCTATCTGGGACGTAGCAAAGAAAAATAACATAGATATTCCCCATCTTTGTTATTCTCCTGAGCCGGGTTATCGAGCAGATGGTAACTGCCGTGCATGTATGGTCGAAATTAAAGGTGAGAGAACTCTTGCTGCTTCATGTATCCGTAAACCAACTGAGGGTATGGAGGTGACCGTTAATTCTTCAAGAGCAGAAAAATCTCGCTCTATGGTTTTTGAACTTTTAGTATCCGATCAACCTGATAAAAATGTTTCACCTGATCCTGAGTCAAAATTTTGGAACTGGTCAGATAAATTAGGTGTCACCGATAGCCGTTTCCCAAGTAAAGATAAAATAGAATTAGACAGGTCTCATAAAGCTATGAGTGTAAATTTAGATGCATGTATTAATTGTAATTTATGTGTTCGTGCTTGCCGTGAGGTTCAGGTTAATGATGTGATTGGCATGGCTTATAGAGGTTCAACAGCTAAAGTAATTTTTGATTTGGATGATCCAATGGGTAATAGCACTTGTGTTGCGTGTGGAGAGTGTGTTCAAGCTTGTCCAACAGGAGCCCTTATGGAGTCCACTGTTGTCAATGAGGAAGGTCATAGAGACGCCTATTCAGATAAAGTAGTAGAGAGTGTTTGCCCTTACTGTGGCGTTGGATGTCAAACTGAAGTTCACGTTAAAGATGAAAAAATTTTATACGTTGATGGAAAAAACGGTCCTGCAAACGAAAATAGACTATGTGTTAAAGGCAGGTTTGGCTTTGATTATATAAATCATGATGGGAGACTTACTAAACCTTTGGTTAGAAAATCTGGTGTAAATAAAGATCCTAATTTAGAAATTAAAGATGCTGATATTTATGATTATTTTGAAGAAACCACTTGGGATGATGCTTTAAGTAGAGCTTCAGCAGGCTTTTTAAATTTAAAAGAAGATCATGGGCCAAAAAGTTTAGCTGGTTTTGGATCCGCGAAGTGCTCTAATGAAGAGGCTTATCTCTTTCAAAAATTAGTAAGAGTGGGTTTTGGATCTAATAATGTCGATCACTGTACCAGACTTTGCCATGCCTCTTCAGTTGCAGCATTAATGGAATGTGTTAATTCTGGAGCTGTATCAGCACCGTTTATGTCTGCGTCTGATGCAGACTGTGTAATCGTAATTGGGGCTAGACCGACAGAAAACCATCCAGTAGCAGCTACTTATCTCAAACGCGCTGCTAAAAGAGGTGCAAAACTTGTTGTGATGGACCCAAGAAAACAAGGTTTAACAAAACACGCTACTCATAATTTACAATTTAAAGCGGGTACTGACGTTGCTATGCTCAATGCACTTTTATACACAATTGTAGAAGAAAAACTTTATGACGAACAATATATTCAAGGACAAACTGAAGGGTTTGAAAAATTACAAGAGGAAATAAAAGATTTTTCTCCTGAGAAAATGGAAGCGATTTGTGGTATTAAAGCTCAAGAGCTACGTGAAGTTGCGAGGCTTTATGCAAAATCAGAGAGATCAATTATATTCTGGGGTATGGGAATTTCCCAGCACGTTCATGGAACAGATAATGCTAGATGTTTAATCGCACTAGCCTTAACAACCGGACAAATTGGTAGGGAGGGAACAGGACTACATCCGCTTAGAGGACAAAATAATGTTCAAGGCGCCTCTGATGCTGGATTAATTCCAATGGTCTTCCCAGATTATCAATCTGTTGAAGATGGAAGTATTCATCAAAAATATGAAAATTTTTGGAAGACAGGCTTAGACGATAAAAAAGGTTTAACAGTTGTTGAAGTTATTAATAAAATTTTAGAAGATGAAATTAAAGGGATGTACATCATGGGTGAAAATCCTGCAATGTCAGATCCAGACCAAAAACATGCAAGAGCTGCATTAGCTAAATTAGATCATCTAGTAGTCCAAGATATTTTTATGACAGAAACTGCTTGGCATGCAGACGTTATTCTTCCATCTTCTGCACATGCTGAAAAAACTGGAACTTATACAAATACGAATAGACAAGTGCAATTAGGTCGTCAGGCTGTAGCTCCTCCGGGGTCTGCGAGACAAGATTGGTGGATTACTCAGGCTATAGCTCAGGGTTTGGGCTTAGATTGGAGTTATTTACACCCAAGAGATATCTTTAATGAAATGGCACAGGTCATGCCGTCATTAAAGAATATAACTTATGAAAGATTAGAAAATGAAAATTCAGTTACATATCCTTGTGATGATCCAAATAAACCAGGAAATGAAATTATATTTAATGAAAATTTTCCAACTGCAAATGGAAGAGGTAAAATAGTTCCTGCTAAATTAATTCCCCCAGCAGAGTTACCAGATGATGATTTTCCAATGATTTTAACCACTGGGAGATTGCTAGAGCACTGGCATACGGGTTCCATGACTAGAAGAGCAAATGTCTTAGATCATCTTGAACCAGAAGCAATAGTAAGTATGAACAGATGGGATATGAAAAGAATGACCATTAGTCCTGGAGATCAAGTTTTAGTTAAAACTAAAAGAGGATCACTTGCTATAAAAGTTAGGAGCGATAAAGAAATTCCTGAAGGCATGGTTTTTATGCCTTTCTGTTTTGCCGAAGCTGCAGCAAATGTATTAACTAACCCACAACTAGATCCAATTGGTAAAATCCCAGAATTTAAGTTTAGTGCAGCAAGTGTAGAAAAAATACAAGCTGTAGCAAATTAATTTTTAAAAAATATTCAGAACTTCTTTGATAGGTATGTTTTTTATATAAACAATTAAACCTATAAGAATTAAAAAAAGAAAATTAATTGTCATAATAAAATGAAATAACTTAAATTTTGATTTATTGTTAATATTTTCACTTTCCAGTACGAGTAATGATTTATTTTGTTTCATTGGTGATTGATTATCTAATTGATGAAATATGCTTAATTCCCCATCTAATGATTGATCCAATTGTGTGACCTCAGATTTTTTTTGTAAAAAAGAATCAAGAGAGTTTATTTTCTTTTCCAAAGATTCAATTTTTGAATTTAATTCATTAAAATCTAAATTATCGTTAGTAGATTTTACTTCTATTGTAGGTGATGTTTGTTCAACCTTTGGACTATATTCTTTGTTTTCTAATTGTTTTTTAATTTCAGCTAGTGAGTCTAAAATTTTTTTGGACTTATCTTCGTTTAAATTTGTAGTATTGCTTTTTGAAGTATCTCTACCAAATTGATCAATGTCTGAAACCATAAATTTTAAGATTAATGTAACTATTAGAAATAATCAATTGAAGACAGTGGTGCCGCCTGCCGGGATCGAACTGGCTACCTGATGATTACAAATCAACTGCTCTACCAAGTGAGCTAAGGCGGCATTGTGTAATTATTTATATTAAAATTTAAAATAAACAATATTTAAAAAGTACTAATTTTGAAATGATAAGCTGCAATTGCCAAAGAATTAGCAGCATTATAGCTATCAATTCCATTCACATTCACCTGGGGGATGCATATTTTAAAGTCACTCTTACTTAATATATTTTTTCTAATACCCTTTCCCTCACTACCTACTATAATCACAGACTTTTTATCAAATTTAAAATCTTTATTAATTTCCTGACCACTCATATCCAAGGAATATGTCCAATAACCACTTTTTTTTAAAACCTCTATTGACCTGTTTATATTTTTGGAAACATGATATTTCAATACCTCAACAGCACCAGACGAAGTTAAAGAGGTTACGTCATTAATATCTGCTGAAGAATGTTCAGAGAGCAGTAAACCATCAGCGCCTATTAGAAGTGCTGTTCTTATTATGTTTCCTAGATTATTTTGATCTGTGATTTGATCAGCTACAACAATAAGTGATTTTTCATTATTTTTAATAATATCCTTTAAATTAAAGGGTTTATATTTCTCTCTTCTTATTACGATATCATTGAAAAACCTATCATTTTTAATACCAAGCTTAGAAAAATCGCTTTTTTTTAATAACCTTGTCTTATTATTAAGTTTATTTTGTTCTATTAATTCTGAAAAATATGATTTTTTTTCAATATTTATAAAAATTTCAATTATTTTTTCAGGATTGTGCAATATACAACTTGTGCAAGAATTTATACCTGAAATAAGCATAGTTTCTAAATAGCAGTAAAAAATTAGGAAGTCTATTGACTTTCAAAGACAAATATCTATTAATCAACAACTGTTTTATACACTTTGGAGGGATGGCCGAGTGGTTAAAGGCGGCAGACTGTAAATCTGTTCACGCAAGTGTACGTAGGTTCGAATCCTACTCCCTCCACCACTTTTTTCTCACTTTTCTTATTGAATTTTAAAGAAAAATTAGTAGTTTATCGGAACTCACAAGGATTTGATTTTGAGTATGTTTTGTAGTGGTTACCCGCTAATTCGCGGGTGTAGCTTAATGGTAAAGCTCCAGCCTTCCAAGCTGGCTACGAGGGTTCGATTCCCTTCACCCGCTCCAATTGCATTGAAAAAATTAAGTAACAGATATTAAAAAAAGAGGTAACAACTTAAAATGACTAAAGAAAAATTTGACAGATCGAAAGAACACGTCAACATCGGAACTATCGGTCACGTCGACCATGGTAAAACCACACTTACTGCTGCAATTACAAAAGTATTAGCTGAAAAAGGTGGCGCAGAGTTTACTGCGTATGATGAAATTGATAAAGCTCCTGAAGAAAAAGAGAGAGGTATTACAATTTCAACTGCGCACGTTGAATATTCAACAGACAAAAGACACTATGCTCACGTTGACTGTCCTGGTCACGCAGACTATGTAAAAAATATGATTACTGGTGCTGCTCAGATGGATGGCGGTATATTAGTTGTTAACGCAGCTGATGGTCCAATGCCTCAAACCCGTGAACACATTCTTTTAGCAAGACA
Organism: uncultured Alphaproteobacteria bacterium; assembly: GCA_902601865.1. Lineage (GTDB taxonomy): Bacteria > Pseudomonadota > Alphaproteobacteria > HIMB59 > HIMB59 > HIMB59. The sequence goes on from CACKOX010000012.1 coordinate 6,245, forward strand.
GGTTGGTGTACCTGCACTTGTTGTTTATTTAAACAAAGTTGATCAGGTAGATGATCAAGAATTATTAGAACTTGTTGAAGTTGAAATTAGAGAACTGTTATCAAAATACGATTTTCCTGGTGATGATATTCCTATCGTTAAAGGATCAGCCCTTGCTGCAGTTGAAGATAGAGATGAAGAGATTGGAAAAAATTCAATTGTTGAATTAATGTCAAAAATTGACGAGTATATTCCTGCTCCAACAAGAGAATTAGACAAACCATTCTTAATGCCAGTTGAAGATGTATTTTCTATTTCTGGAAGAGGTACTGTTGTTACTGGAAGAGTAGAGCAAGGTATAATTAAACCTGGTGAAGAAATTGAAATTATTGGTTTGAAAGATACAGCTAAAACAGTTTGTACTGGTGTAGAAATGTTTAGAAAACTTTTAGACTCAGGCGAAGCTGGTGATAATATTGGTGCACTTCTTCGTGGTACTAAAAAAGAAGAAGTTGAAAGAGGCCAAGTTTTAGCGGCTCCTGGTAGTATTAAACCACATAAAAAATTTAAAGCCGAGATTTATGCTTTAAGTAAGGAAGAGGGCGGAAGACATACCCCTTTCTTTGCAAACTACAGACCTCAGTTTTACTTTAGAACTACTGACGTTACTGGTTCAATTAAATTACCTGAAGGCACTGAAATGGTTATGCCTGGAGATAATATTACTCTTGAAGTCGAGCTGTTAGCTCCCATCGCAATGAATAACAATTTACGTTTTGCTATTCGTGAAGGTGGAAGAACAGTTGGATCAGGAGTTGTTTCAGAGATTATCGAGTAAAAATATTCTCTGCAGTAATACTAATATGAAGGAGTGTAGCTCAATTGGTAGAGCGCCGGTCTCCAAAACCGGAGGTTGCGGGTTCGATGCCTGCCACTCCTGCCAAAACAGTAAAAAAAAATATGAAATTTAACCCAGCTAAATATTTAAGAGAAGTTCGACAGGAGGTATCAAAAGTTACCTGGCCCTCCAAACGAGAAACTTTTACATCAGCTGGAATTGTTTTGGTTGTGATTAGTATTGCTGCAATTATTTTGATGCTCTTAGATCAATTTTTTTCATTTATTGTGAGAATAGTTTTAGGTTAATTCAATGGTTGAAAGTACAGAATCTTCAAAATGGTATGTTGTACATTGTCATTCTGGATTTGAAAAAAAAGTAGCAGACTCAATTTTAGACGAAGCAAAAAAAGTTAATTTAGAAGATTCAATATCTGAAGTTTCTGTGCCTACCCAAGCAGTTGTTGAAGTAAGAAGGGGTGTCAGAGTTAATTCCGAAAAAAAATTTTTTCCAGGATATGTTTTAATCAAAATGATTATGAATGATGATACTTGGCACTTGGTGAGAGATATCCCAAAAGTTTCAAATTTTCTTGGAACAAAAGACAAACCAATTGCTATATCAGAAAGAGAAGTATCTAAATTATTACAAGATATTACAGAGGGTGTTGATAATCCGAAACCTAAATTTGAGTACGAAGTTGGTGAACAAATTAAAGTATCAGATGGTCCATTTGCTTCATTTAGTGGTATTATAGAAGAGGTTGACAGTTCAAGACAAAAGCTTAAAGTGTCCGTCTCAATTTTTGGGAGACCGACACCTTTAGAGTTAGATTATTCACAAGTGGTTAAAGGCTAATTACATGGCAAAAGAAGTTTTAGGATATATAAAATTACAAATTCCAGCTGGATCAGCAAACCCTGCTCCCCCTGTTGGACCTGCCTTAGGTCAAAAAGGTTTGAACATTCAAGATTTTTGTAAACAGTTTAATGATAAGACAAAGGATTTGGAAAAAGGTGCTCCAATTCCAACTGTAATAACTGCTTATAAAGATAGATCATTTGATTTTGTAACAAAGAAACCTCCAGTTACTTTCTACTTAAAGAAAGCTGCAAAAATTAAAAAAGGTTGTCAAACACCTGGACGATCAAAGTTAGGTAAAGTTACAATGAAACAAGTTGAAGATATTGCAAAAGAAAAGTTAGAAGATCTTAATGCTTACGACGTTGAGCAAGCATCAAAAATTATACTTGGATCAGCAAGATCGATGGGTATGGAAGTAGTATAATGAATCTAACTAAAAATAAAAAAAAGCAAATTGAAGGTATTGATTTTTTAAAGTCTTACAAAATATCTGATGCTGTTAAAATTATTAAAGAAAAAAAATATGTAAAATTTGATGAGTCTTTAGAGGTATGTATTAATACAGGTATTGACTCTAAGCAGTCAGACCAAAATGTCAGAGGGAGCTTTATTCCTCCACATGGATTGGGAAAAAAGGTTTTAATTGCTGTTTTTGCTCAAGGAAAAGCTGCAGAAGAAGCTAAAGCAGCTGGTGCAAAACATGTAGGTGGAGAGGATCTGGTTGCTATTCTTGAAAAAAAGATTGACGTAGATGTTATTGTTGCCACTCCAGATATGATGTCAGTTGTTAGTAAAATAGCAAAGATTTTAGGACCCAAAGGTTTAATGCCTAACCCTAAAACAGGTACTGTCACAAATGACGTAAAAAGCACAATTGAAAATATTAATAAAGGACTTGTAGCATATAAAAATGATAAAGCAGGAACTATACACGCTGCACTTGGAAAAATTAGCTTTGAAGAGAGTCAATTAACTGAAAATGTAGTTTCTTTTCTTGATGAAATAAAAAAAATAAAACCATCTGGATTAAAGGGTAATTTTGTAAATTCTGTTTACTTATCCTCTTCCATGGGATTTGGTTTAAGGGTTGAAATTTAATGAATAAAGCCGAAAAACAACAATATATTGAAAATCTTGATCAAATGTCAAAAGATTATTCTGCAGTTTTTGTTGCGTCTTTTTCAAAGATGTCTGTAAAAGAAATGATTGAATTTCGGACTGAAATTAGAAATAACGACGGGGTAACCAAAGTATCAAAAAATAACATCGTTAAAATATTTGTTAATAAAGATGAAGAAAAAAAAGGTCTGATTGATTTTTTATCAAATCAAAAATTATTAATTTTTACAAATAATCCTGTAGGAACAGCGAAAGTTTGTAAAAAATTTGAAAAAGATTTAAAAAAGCTATCTGCAGAGGCAGCTTTTTTTGATAACCAGCTTTATTCAAAAGAGGATATAGCAAAGGTTGCAACTTTACCTTCTCTAGATGAAATCAGAGGAAAAATAGTTGGATTGATTAATGCACCTGCATCAAAACTTGTAAGGTTATTACAAAGACCAGATCAGGACATTATTTCAATATTACAAAACAAAAAAGACTAATTAGGGAGAGACAAAAAAAATGGCAGATTTAAACAAAATTGTTGATGAACTATCAACACTAACAGTAATGGAAGCGGCAGAACTTTCAAAACTATTAGAAGAAAAATGGGGTGTAACCGCAGCAGCACCAGTTGCAGTAGCAGCAGGTGGAGCAGCTCCAGCAGCAGAAGCAGCAGAAGAAAAAGATGCTTTTGATGTTGTTTTAACAGCAGCTGGCGATCAAAAAATTAATGTTATTAAAGAAGTAAGAGCAATCACAGGTCTTGGTTTAAAAGAAGCTAAAGACATGGTAGAGGGTGCTCCTAAAACTTTAAAAGAAGGAGCTAAGAAAGAAGAGGCGGAAGCTATGAAGACACAGCTAGAAGCCGCAGGCGCAAAAGTAGAACTTAAATAATTAGTTATTATAGGTTCTACATATTATGCCACTTAGCTTTACAGAAAAAAAACGAATTCGCTATTCATTTGGAAAGATCGGTAAAACGATCGATGTTCCAAATTTAGTTGATATTCAAAAAATTTCCTACGATAAGTTCCTTCAATTAGGAAAATCAGTAGAGAACCGTTCAAATACAGGCCTGCAAGAAGTCTTTAATTCTGTCTTTCCCATAAAAGACTACGCAGGAAAATCTGAACTTCACTATATTGATTATTATCTTGATAATCCGAAATATGATGTTGATGAGTGTAGAAGGAAAGGATTAACCTTCTCTGCCTCTCTTATGGTCACTTTTCGATTGATAATTTGGGATATCAATGAAGAAACAGAAGAAAAATCATTAAGGGATATTAAAGAACAAGTCGTTTATCTAGGTGATTTACCGTTGATGACAAATAACGGTACTTTTGTTGTTAATGGAACTGAAAGAGTTGTAGTCAGTCAGTTACATAGATCACCTGGTGTATTTTTTGACCATGATGAGGGTAAAACTCATGCAAGTGGTAAGGTCTTATATAACGCAAGAATAATTCCATACAGAGGTTCTTGGTTAGACTTCGAATTTGATCATAAAGATAACTTATTCTTTAGAATTGATCGAAAAAAGAAAATGATATCCACCACTATTCTTCAGGCCTTGCCATCAAAGGCCTCAGAAAAATATTTACAGGAGTGTATACAAAATAAGGTTGAGCCAGATATTTATAAAGTATCAGGAATGACATCTGAGGAGATTTTAACTTACTTCTATGAAACTTTTAATTTTAAGAAAAGTAAAGAAGGTTGGATAGTAAATTTAGATTTAAATAAATTTAAGTATAAAAACTTACCCTTTAATTTAGTAGACCCTAATACTAATGAAGTAGTAGCTTACAAAGACGTAAAATTATCTCTTAAATTACTCAAAGAAATTAAAGATAAAAAAATTAATAAATTTTTCTTTAAAGAAGAGGATCTCTATGGTTTTTATTTATCTAATGACATCGTTAATTATGATAACGGATTAGTTTATGCTGAAGCTGGTACGTTATTAAGTGAAGAGTTCTTTAAAAGACTAGAAGAATTATCAATCAATCAATTTTCTGTTATTAATGCTAATCAAGCCACTGGTAATTTAGGTGTTATTAATTCTCTTGTAGCTGATAAAAATAATTCACGAGAAGAAGCTCTTTTTGATATTTTCAAAATTTTAAGACCAGGTGAGCCGCCAACTTTAGAGGCAAGTAACTACTTATTTCAAAATATGTTTTTTAGTGAAGATAGATATGATTTATCCGAAGTAGGTAGAGTTAAATTAAATACATACTTATCTTTAGATAAAGATAACAAAATAAGAATTTTAAGTAAATCTGATATCCTCGCAGTTGCAAAAAAACTTTTTGATATGAAAACAGAAAGTGCTGGTAAAGATGATATTGATCATCTTGGAAACAGACGTGTTCGTTCAGTAGGAGAGCTAATTGAAAACCAATACAGAATTGGTTTAGTTAGGATGGAACGAGCAATTAGAGAAAAAATGGGAACAGTTGATATTGAGTCAATCATGCCTCAAGACCTTGTAAATTCAAAACCCATACAAACTGTTTTAAAAGAATTTACCGGGACAAGTCAATTAAGTCAGTTTATGGATCAAACTAACCCACTAAGCGAGATAACTCATAAAAGAAGAATATCTGCATTAGGCCCTGGTGGTTTGACAAGAGAAAGAGCGGGATTTGAGGTTCGAGATGTTCATACAACTCACTATGGTAGAATATGCCCAATTGAAACTCCCGAAGGTTCAAATATTGGTCTAATCAACAGTCTTTCATCTTTTGCTAGAATTAATCAATATGGTTTTATTGAAACACCATATAGAAAAATAGTTAAAGGCTCTGTAACGGATGAAGTTTTATATCTAAATGCTGACGAAGAAGAGAACTATACTATAGCTCAAGCAAATAGCCCAATTAATGAAAATGGAAAATTTGCAGAAGAACAAGTTAGCTGTAGAAGAAGAGGTGACTTTATTTTCTGTGATCCATCTGAAATAGACTTTATGGATGTCAATCCTCAACAATTAGTTTCTGTGGCCGCTTCTTTAATTCCATTCTTGGAAAATGATGATGCTAATAGAGCATTAATGGGATCTAACATGATGAGACAGGCTGTTCCTCTTGTTAAAAGTGAAGCCCCTCTTGTAGGTACTGGATTTGAATCGAAAGTGGCAAGAGACAGTGGCGCTGTTGTTATTGCAAAAAATAGTGGATATGTTCATCAAGTAGACTCATCAAGAATAGTTATAAGATCTGACTCTAAAAATATTAGTAAGGATAAAAGTGGTGTTGATATTTATAATTTGAAAAAGTTTCAAAGATCTAATCAAAGCACTGCTATTAATCAAAAACCAATCGTTAAAATTGGAGATTATGTTGAAAGAGGAGATATCATTGCTGACGGACCTTCAACAGATCTAGGAGAATTAGCTTTAGGAAGAAACCTTCTTGTAGGTTTTATGCCTTGGAATGGATACAATTTTGAAGACTCTATTATAATGTCTGAAAGAGTTGTTCATGAAGATAGATACACTTCAATACATATTGAAGAGTTTGAAGTTCTATGTAGAGATACCAAGTTAGGCCCAGAGGAAATTACAAGAGATATGCCTAATGTAGGAGACGAAAGTATAACAAACCTCGATGAAGCAGGAATTGTTTATATAGGTTCTGAAGTTAAACCAGGTGATATTTTAGTTGGAAAGGTATCTCCTAAAGGAGACTCACCAATTACCCCTGAAGAAAAGTTATTAAGAGCAATCTTCTCTGAAAAAGCAGCTGATGTAAAAGATACATCTTTAAGACTACCAACTGGTTACTCTGGTGTCGTGGTTGATGTTCAGGTATTAGTTCGAAGAGGTGTCGAAAAGGATGAAAGAACAATTGCTATTGAAAGAGTTGAAATAGATAGATTAGCAAAAGACAGAGATGACGAGAAAAATATTTTAGAAAATAACTACAAACAAAACCTTATTAGTATTTTTAAAAATAAAAATGCGAGTTCAAATATAGATATTTTTGTCAAAGGTAATAACATTGATGAAGAAGCACTAAAATCAAAACCTATTGAAATTTTAGAACAAATTCAAGTTGATGATGCTTCATCGATGGAGACCTTTACCTCACAAAAGAAAATCTTTAGTGATGCTGTCATTTTATTAGATAAAAAGTTTCAAAATAAAATTGAAAAAATACAAAGTGGTGATGACTTATTACCTGGTGTTTTAAAAGTTGTTAAAGTATTTGTCGCTGTTAAACGAAAACTTCAAGCAGGTGATAAGATGGCAGGAAGACATGGTAATAAAGGTGTTATTTCAAAAATCGTTCCGATTGAAGATATGCCGTTTTTAGAAGATGGAACACCAGTAGATGTACTCCTCAATCCTTTAGGAGTTCCAAGTAGAATGAATATCGGCCAAATATTAGAAACTCACTTAGGGTGGGCTGCTTACGGTATAGGTAAACAAATTTCTCAAAGTTTAGATATGGCAAGAAAAGAAGGAAATATAATTCAATTAAAAGAGTCTCTATCGAGTTTTTATGAGCAGAACAAAGACTCTAATACTGAAATTACTAATATGAATGATGATCAATTGATTGAATTGGCTGGCAACTTAGAAAAAGGTGTTACGTTTGCAACACCTGTTTTTGATGGAACTAATACCCAAGAAATTACAAATCTTTTAGATAGAGCTGGTTTTGATAACAGTGGTCAAGTTCATTTATTTGATGGTAGATCTGGTGAACGATTTGAAAGAAAAGTTACTGTTGGGTACAAATATATTTTAAAACTTCATCATTTAATCGACGATAAAATTCATGCTAGATCCATTGGACCTTATAGTCTTGTAACTCAACAACCTTTAGGTGGTAAAGCTCAATTTGGTGGTCAAAGATTTGGAGAGATGGAAGTATGGGCATTAGAAGCATACGGTGCATCTAATACTCTTCAGGAAATATTAACTATTAAATCTGATGACGTAGCAGGAAGAACTAAAGTTTACGAAGCCTTAATAAGAGGTGACTATAATTTTGAAAGTGGAATACCTGAGTCATTCCATGTCTTAGTCAAAGAATTAAAATCTCTTGGATTGAATGTAGAATTAATTGAAACAGATCCAACTGTTAACAGGGAGAACGTACAATGAAAGATTTAACTAATTTATTTAAAACTAATACTCAAACTTTAAATTTTGATCAGATTAAAATTTCTGTTTCAAGCCCTGAGCAAATAAGATCTTGGTCTTTTGGTGAAATAAAAAAACCTGAGACTATAAATTACAGAACCTTCAAACCTGAAAGAGAAGGTTTGTTTTGTGCTAGAATATTTGGACCTACAAAAGATTATGAGTGTTTGTGTGGAAAATATAAAAGAATGAAGTTTAAAGGCATTACATGTGAAAAGTGTGGTGTCGAAGTTACACTTTCTAAAGTTAGAAGAGAAAGAATGGCTCATATTGAATTAGCAGCTCCTGTAGCCCATATTTGGTTTTTAAAATCACTACCTAGTAGAATAGGCCTTGCACTTGACATAACTCTAAAAAATCTTGAAAAGGTTTTATATTTTGAAAGTCATATCGTTATAGACCCTTTAATGTCTGGTTTAAGCCCAAATCAGCTTTTAAATGATGAAGAATTAGAAGAAGCTATTGATCAATTTGGTGAAGACTCTTTCAAACATGGAATTGGTGCGGAAGCTGTTCAAGAAATATTATCTAAGATTGACTTACAAGCAGAAATAGAAAAACTTGTTGAAGAGAGTGAAGCTACATCATCTGAGACTAAAAAGAAAAAAATACTAAAAAGAATGAAGGTTATGGAGGGTTTTAAAAACTCTAATATTAAACCTGAATGGATGGTTTTGAAGGTACTTCCAGTTATACCACCTGAATTAAGACCCCTAGTTCCTTTAGAAGGTGGCCGTTTTGCTACTTCTGACTTGAACGATTTATATCGAAGAGTAATCAATAGAAACAATAGATTAAAAAGACTGTTAGATCTTAGAGCTCCTGACATTATTGTTAGAAACGAAAAAAGAATGCTTCAAGAGTCTGTAGACGCATTATTTGATAATGGAAGAAGAGGAAGAGTAATTACAAGTACCAACAAGAGACCTCTAAAATCTCTATCTGAAATGTTAAAAGGAAAACAAGGAAGATTTAGACAAAACTTATTAGGTAAAAGAGTTGATTATTCTGGTCGTTCAGTAATTGTTGTTGGACCTGAATTAAAACTTCATCAATGCGGTTTACCTAAGAAAATGGCTTTAGAGCTTTTTAAACCCTTTATATACAATAAATTGGAGTCCTATGGTTTTGCTTCAACACTAAAATCTGCAAGAAAAATGGTAGAGTCTGAGAGGCCAGAAGTTTGGGATATCTTAGATGAAGTAATTAGAGAGCATCCAATTCTTTTAAATCGTGCACCAACACTTCACAGATTAGGTATTCAAGCATTTGAACCAATTTTAATTGAAGGTAAAGCTATCCAACTTCATCCATTAGTTTGTACTGCATTTAATGCAGACTTTGATGGTGACCAAATGGCAGTTCACATACCTTTAAGTCTTGAAGCCCAATTAGAAGCAAGAGTTTTAATGATGAGTACAAATAACATTCTCTCTCCTTCAAGTGGAAAGCCAATTATCGTACCAAGTCAAGATATCGTGTTAGGTATATATTATTTATCATTGATAAATGAAAAAGAAGAACCAAAGAAATATTATTCACATGTTGGTGAGGTAGAGTTTGCTTTAGAAAACAAAACTATTGAACTTCACACACCCATTCTTTATAGAACTAAAGTTTACAACTCAGAAAAAGATAGCTTCGAATATAAGAAATATACTACATCAGCAGGTAGAGTTATCCTTTTTAAAACAGTTCCTGAGAGCAAAAACTTGCCCTTTGATGTAATTAACAAGGTTCTTACAAAAAAAGATATTAGTAACTTATTAGACAATGTTTACAGATTTACAGGTCAAAAAGCGACTTGCATTTTTGTTGATCAAATTATGACAGTTGGCTTTAAGTATGCTGCAAAGGCAGGTATCTCATTTGGTAAAGATGATTTAGTTATTCCTGAAGAAAAGAATATTTTAATTCAAGATACTCAAAAATTAGTGAATAGCCTTGAAAACCAATATCAAGAGGGACTTATAACTGAAAGAGAAAAATATAACAAAGTTGTTGGTCTATGGTCTACTTGTACAGATAAAGTTGCAAAAGCAATGATGAAAACTGTTTCATCTAGTAAAGATAGTCAAATTAATTCTGTTTATATTATGGCTGACTCCGGTGCTCGTGGTTCCGAAGCTCAGCTAAAACAGCTGGCTGGTATGAGAGGTTTAATGGCAAGACCATCCGGTGAAATTATTGAAAACCCTATCACATCTAACTTTAAAGATGGTTTAACGGTTCTTGAGTATTTTAATTCTACACACGGAGCGAGAAAAGGTTTAGCTGATACAGCGCTTAAAACAGCAAGTTCAGGTTATTTAACAAGAAGATTAGTTGATGTAGCACAAGATTTAACAATTACATGTAAGGACTGTACATGTAAAAATGGTTTAACAGTAGATACCATTTATGAATCAGGTGAGGTTTCTATACCACTAACAGAAAGAGTTTTTGGCAGATACCTAGCTGATGATGTAAAAAATAAAAAAGGTGAGGTCATTCTTAAAAATGATGATTACATTTCACATGAAGAAATTGAGTTATTAGAAAAAGAAAACATTACATCTGTAAGAATAAAATCACCTATAACATGTGGAACAACACATGGTATCTGTGCTAAATCTTATGGAAGAGACTTAGCTAAAGGAGTACCAGTTAACACCGGTGAGGCTGTAGGAATTATAGCAGCCCAGTCTATTGGTGAACCAGGTACTCAGTTAACAATGAGAACTTTCCACGTGGGTGGTGTTGCAAGTTCTTCAGCCGAGAAATCTAATTTTGAGTCACCAAGTGATGGTAAAGTAAAAATTAAAAACCTTAGATCGGTTATAAATGGATCAGACAGTGAAATCATTATTAATAGAACTACTGAACTTGAAATATTTGATAACAACAAAACTCTAGTTTCATCATTCAGAGCTCCGTATGGATCAACATTATTAGTTAAAAATGGCGCTGATGTTAAGCTTAATAGCTTATTACTCGAGTGGGATCCTTATACAGTTCCTATTGTTGCTGAAGAAACAGGAAAACTAGATTTCAGTGATTTAGTTGAGGGTGTATCTTTTATTGAAAAGTTTGATGAGACTACTGGTATTTCCTCTAAAGTTATAATTGACTGGAAGAGTTTCCAAGGAAAACAAGATCTTAAGCCTCAGTTGTTAATTACAGACAAAGACGGTAACCCAATTAAATCTAAAAATTCATCTACATACGATTTAAGTGTTGGTATTGTTTTAAATATCGATAAAGGCAAAGATGTTAGTGCTGGTGATGTTATTGCAAGAATTCCGAGAGCTTCTTCTAAAACAAAAGATATAACAGGTGGACTTCCAAGAGTTGCAGATATTTTTGAATCAAGAAAACCAAAAAATCCAGCTGTATTAGCTGAAATATCTGGAACGATTGAATTTGGAAAAGACATCAAAAGCAAAAGAAGGATTATCATCAATCCTGAAGATGGAGAGCCAATAGAATTTTTAATCCCAAAAGGAACTTATATTTACTTCAATGAGGGAGATAAAGTAAAAAAAGGTGACATGATTGTAGATGGAACTCCCGCTCCAACAGACATTTTAAATATTCTTGGCATTGAGGCTTTAGCAGAATATATGGTTAGAGAAGTTCAAAAAGTTTATCGTCTTCAAGGTGTTTTGATTGATGACAAACATATTGAATGTATTACTCGTCAAATGTTACAAAAAGTTGAAGTAATTGGTGCTGGTGATAGTGATTATTTAGTAGGTGATGTAAAAGATAAAATAGCTGTAGTAGAAAAAAACAATGAACTTAAAAAAGAAGGCAAAAAAGAGGTTGATTTTAAAATGATGATCCTTGGTATCACCAAAGCAAGTCTTCAAACCAATTCATTTATTTCAGCGGCTTCTTTCCAAGAAACTACAAGAGTTCTTACAGAGGCAGCAATCAATGGTAAAGTTGATAAGTTAACTGGTCTAAAAGAAAATGTCATTGTTGGTAAATTAATTCCAGCTGGAACGGGTAATGTTATCAGAGCGCTTCGAAAAGAGGCTAAAATCCGCGATAATTCTTTATTAAAACAGCTAGAAACCCCTAAATAGATGTTGACTATACTTAATACTATAAATATATTCTGCGAACTATGCCGACCATAAATCAATTAGTTAGAAAATCTAGAGAGAAAGTCTCAAAGAGAAACAAGGTTCCTGCACTTAAATCTTGCCCTCAAAAAAGAGGCGTGTGTCTTAGAGTTTATACAACTACTCCAAAAAAGCCCAATTCTGCTCTAAGGAAAGTAGCGAGAGTGAAGCTTACTAATGGTCAAGAGGTAACAGCTTACATACCTGGTGAAGGTCACAATTTACAGGAACACTCTGTAGTGTTAATTCGTGGTGGAAGAGTAAAAGATTTACCTGGTGTAAGATATCATATAATAAGAGGTACTTTGGATACCCAAGGGCTTGAAAAAAGAAGACAACGTAGATCTAAATACGGTGCTAAAAGGCCAAAGAATTAAAATTTAAAAAATGTCAAGAAGAAGAGCAGCAGAGAAAAGACAAGTATTGCCCGATCCTATTTATAATAGTGTTGTGCTAAATAAATTTATCAATGAAGTTATGGTGGGTGGAAAAAAAACAGTTGCACAAAAAATCGTGTACGGTGCTCTCGATATTATTAAAACTAATAATCAAAGCGATGATCCGCTTGAGTATTTTCAAAAATCTATTAATAACGTTAAACCATCAGTTGAAGTAAAATCAAGAAGAGTTGGTGGGGCTACATATCAAGTACCAATGGAAGTAAGAAGCACAAGAGCTCAAGCACTTGCATTTAAATGGATATTAACCAATTCCAAAAAGCGAAATGAAAAAACTCAAAGAGAAAGACTTGCTAACGAATTAATTGATGCTTTTGAAAATAAAGGTAATTCTGTAAAGAAAAAAGACGAAGTTCATAAAATGGCAGAAGCAAACAGAGCATTCGCTCATTATAGGTGGTAAAAAATGGATCTAGGTAAATATAGAAATATTGGAATTATGGCCCACATCGATGCAGGTAAGACTACTACCACTGAAAGAATTTTATACTACACCGGTAAGTCCCATAAAATAGGAGAAGTACATGATGGTGCCGCAACTATGGACTGGATGGAACAAGAGCAAGAAAGAGGAATAACAATTACTTCAGCTGCAACTACTTGTTTTTGGAATGATCATAGAATTAATATCATAGACACACCTGGGCACGTTGATTTTACAATTGAAGTTGAGAGATCTTTAAGAGTTTTAGACGGAGCTGTTGCTTGCTTTGACGGTGTCGCTGGAGTTGAGCCACAATCAGAGACAGTTTGGAGACAAGCTGATAGATACAAAGTACCAAGAATTTGTTTTTGTAATAAAATGGATCGACTTGGTGCCGATTTTGAAATGAATGTTCAATCTATTAAAGACAGATTAGGAGCCAATCCACTTGTTTTACAAATGGCTATTGGCAAAGAGGCAGAATTCAAAGGTGTTGTTGACCTTGTAAACTTTAAATCAATTATTTGGAAAGACGATAGTCTAGGTGCTGAATATGATGTAACAGAGATTAGTGAAGATTTATTAGAAGAAGCTAAGAAAAAAAGAGAAGAGCTTATTGAAAACGCTGTCGAAGCAGACGATCAGGCGTTAGAAGATTATTTAGAGGGAAAAGAAATAACCGTCGATACATTAAAAGCTTGTATAAGAAAAGGTACTATAGATTTTAAATTTGTTCCTGTCTTATGTGGAACTGCTTTTAAAAATAAAGGTGTTCAACCTTTACTGGATGCTGTTGTTGATTATCTTCCATCTCCTAAAGATATTGGTTTTGTTGAAGGTATTAAAGAGGGATCTGATGAGAAGTTACAAATTCCAAACACACCAGAAGAACCTTTTGCAGCATTAGCTTTTAAAGTTGCTGCAGACCCTTTTGTTGGTCAAATAACATTTTGTAGACTTTACTGTGGAAATCTCAGTTCTGGATCTACTATATTAAACTCATCAAAAAATCAAAAAGAAAGAATTGGTAGAATGCTTTTAATGCACTCAAATACTCGCGAAGAAATCAAAGAAGCCAAAGCTGGTGACATTGTAGCTCTAGTCGGATTAAAGAACGTAACAACAGGTGACACACTATGTGATCCTTCAAATAATGTTATTTTAGAAAAAATGGAATTTCCAGACCCTGTTATCGAAGTTGCTGTTGAACCTAAGACTAAAGCTGACTACGAAAAAATGGGACAAGCTTTAGGTAGACTGGCTCAAGAAGATCCAAGCTTTAGAGTTACTTCAGATGAAGAGTCTGGTCAAACTATAATTAAAGGGATGGGAGAACTCCATTTAGAAATTTTAGTTGATAGGATGAAAAGAGAATTCAAGGTTGAAGCAGATGTGGGAGCACCTCAAGTAGCCTACAGAGAAACAATTACAAAAGATGTTGAAGTTGACTACACACATAAAAAACAATCTGGTGGTGCAGGTCAATTTGCAAGAGTAAAAATGAAATTTAAACCATTAGAAAGAAACTCTGGTGTTAAATTTTTAAACACTGTTGTTGGAGGAAATATTCCAAAAGAATACATCCCAGGTGTCGAAAAAGGAATTAACTTTGCTGCACAAAATGGTGTCATTGCTGGATATAACGTTATTGATTTCGAAGCTGAAGTTCACGACGGAGCCTATCATGACGTAGACTCATCAGTGTTAGCATTTGAAATAGCTTCAAGAGCTGCATTTAGAGAAGCTGTCGGAAAAGCTGGTCCTAAACTACTTGAGCCAATGATGAAAGTCGAAGTTGTAACTCCTGAGGACTATATGGGTGATATTATTGGTGATTTAAATTCAAGAAGAGGCCAAATTGAAAAAATGGAGGATCGAGGTAACGCTAAAGTTGTATCGTCAGTAGTTCCTCTTGCTAATATGTTTGGTTATGTTAATAATCTACGCTCTATGAGTCAAGGAAGAGCAAGTTATACAATGTTATTCTCACATTATGATGTCGTACCTTCAAATGTTGAAGAAGAAATTAAATCAAAACTGGCATAATTATGATAAATCAAAATATTAGAATTAGACTTAAATCTTTTGATCATAACATTCTAGATAGAAGTTCAATTGATATACTTCAAACAGCTAAAAGAACTGGTGCGAAAGTAATTGGTCCTATTCCTATGCCCTCTAAAATTGAAAGAGTTACTGTAAATAAATCTCCGCACGTTGATAAAAAAAGTAGAGAACAGTTTGAATTACGAACGCATATTAGGATGATGGATATTATTGAGCCCACACCTCAAACTGTTGATGCACTTATGAAGCTCGATTTAGCTTCTGGTGTCAATGTAGATATTAAAATAAAAAAATAATTATCATGATCATTAGTACCAAAATTGGCCAAACTTCATTTGTCAACGAAAATGGTACAAGGGTCTCTGCCACAGTTCTTGATTACAATAGCTGCTCTGTGGTTGGTAATAGAACTATTGATAGAGATGGCTATCTTGCAAATATTATAGGTTTTCTCAAACCAAAAAAACTAAATAAGCCTCAATTAAAAGAATTTAATAAACTAAATCTAGAACCAAAAAAAATTATAAAAGAACAAAGATTATCCACTGATGAAGACTTATTAGAGATTGGCTCATTAATAGACCCTAAATTTAAAGTTGGCGATAAAGTTTCAGTACAGTCTAAATCAACAGGTAAAGGTTTTGCCGGAGCTATGAAAAGACATAACTTTAGTGGTATGAGAGCAACTCATGGTGTTTCTATCTCACATAGAGCTCATGGTTCAACAGGTCAAAATCAAAACCCAGGTAAAGTATTTAAGGGAAAGAAAATGGCTGGTCATTTAGGTGATCAATTAACAACTACTAAAAATTTAGAGGTTCTTCTAATAGATCAAGACAAAAAATTAATATTTATCAAAGGTTCTGTGCCAGGTAAGAATAAATCTATAGTAAAGGTTTTTAAATAAATGTTTGAACAAGTAACATTAAAAGATAAAAATATTTCTGAAAAAGCATTACATTTATCTTTACAAAAAATTTATACACATAAACAAGGTAATAACCACAGCCTTGATAGATCTGAAGTAGCAGGATCTGGAAAAAAATTATTTAAGCAAAAGGGAACTGGAAACGCAAGAGCTGGTAATAAAAAGACAACTCAAAGAAGAGGTGGTGGAAAAGCTTTTGGACCAAAATTCCATGATGTTTCTTTTAAAGTTAATAAAAAAGTCAAAAAAACAGCTTTAGTTTCTTCTATAGTTAGTAAAAGCAACAATAAAGCTCTTTTCGTTTTTGATGAAGAAAAACTAGACGAAAAAAATATCTCAGATTTACTAAAAAAAAATCAAAATAAAATGATCATTTTTGTTCTTACCAACTTATTAGATAATAAATTAGTAATTAAATTTCAAAATTACAAAAAATTATATTTTATCTCTGACAAAAGTTATTCGGTTCATACAGCATTAAAATCAGATATGATTTTATTCTCAAAAAAATCTTCTATTTACAATTCATACATAGGAAGTAACTAAAAATGGAACTCAACTTAATTAAAAAACCTGTTATTACAGAAAAATCAACAGCTAATGCCCAATTCAATAAATATATTTTTGAAGTTCGAAATGACGCAAATAAAATAAATATTAAAAAAACAATTGAAGAAATCTATAAAGTTAAAGTTCAAAAACTAAATAGTTTAAATGTAAAGAGTAAGCCAAAAGTATTCAAAGGGCAAAGAGGTACTAGGTCAGAACTTAAAAGAATAATAGTCACTCTTAAAGAGGGTAATACTATAGATATGAGTGGTAAGGTATAAAATGGGCTTAATCACTTACAAACCAACGACTCCTTCTTTCAGAAAAACTGTAAAAATTGATAAATCTCAGCTTTTTAAAGGCCGTCCTGAAAAATCATTGCTTCAAGACTTACAACCAAATTCAGGTAGAAATAATACAGGTAAAATTACAATTAGACATAGATCAGGTGGCCATAAGAAAAAATATAGACTTGTGAATTTTAAAAGGAATACATTTGATAAAATAGGTACAGTTGAAAGAATTGAATATGATCCTAATAGAAGTGCTTTCATAGCACTTATCAACTATCAAGATTCAAAAGAATATATTATAGCACCGTCTGATTTAAAAATCGGTGATAAGGTTATTTCCTCAGCTAAAACTGAAATATCATCTGGAAATGCAATGAAGATTAAAAATATTCCTACTGGTACCTCTATTCATAATATTGAACTAAAGCCAGGAGCGGGTGGCAAAATATGTAGATCTGCTGGATCTTTTGCTCAAGTACTCGGAGAACAAGAAAAATATGTAATGGTTAAGCTTTCGTCTCGAGAAACTAGACTAGTTCATGGTGAATGTATGGCGACTATAGGAGTTGTTTCTAATCAAGATAATAAAAATAAAAAAATTGGTAAAGCTGGAATTAAAAGACACTTGGGTATTAGACCTACTGTAAGAGGTGTTGTTATGAACCCTGTCGACCACCCACACGGTGGTGGAGAAGGAAGAACATCTGGTGGTAGACACCCATCCACACCTTGGGGTATGAAGACAAAAGGTAAGAAGACTAGAAAAATTAAATTTACATCAAAAATGATTATTTCAAGAAGGGCTAAAAAGTAATGGCAAGATCTGTATGGAAAGGACCTTACTTTGATGTAACTCTTTTCAAAAAAGTTAAAAAATCAAAAGAAGAAAGTTCAAAATCTCCAATTAAAACATGGTCAAGAAGATCTACAATTATTCCAGATTTTGTTGGAGTCACCATTTCAGTATATAATGGAAAATCTTTCATACCAGTATATGTGACTGAAGATATGGTTGGACATAAGCTTGGTGAGTTTTCTCCAACAAGAGTTTTCAAAGGCCACTCAGGAGATAAGAAAGCAGTTCAAGGTAAAAAATAAAAATGTCTAAAGAAGTAAAAGCTGTTAATAAAATGATAAGAACTAGTTCCCAAAAACTAAACTTAATTGTTAAAGATATTAGAAAAAAAGATATCAACGCAGCTTTAAATATTTTGAAGTTTTCAAATAAAAGAGTCAGTAAAGAAGTTTTAAAAACATTAAATTCTGCAGTCGCAAATGCAGAGAACAACAATAATTTAGATATTGATAAACTTTTTGTCAAAGAGGCTTATGTAGGTAAAAGTCTTAGAATGAAAAGATTTAGACCAATGAGTAAGGGAAGAGCGTTTCAAATTATTAAGCCTTTTTCTAGGTTAACATTAGTGTTAGAGGAGAGAGTATAATGGGACAAAAAGTTAACCCAACTTCATTAAGAGTAGGAATCAATAAATATTGGCAATCAACTTGGTTTGAAAAAAAAGATTATTCAACTTTTTTAAAAGAAGACTATAAAATTAGAAATTATATAGAAAAGAATTACTCAATCGCTGGCATAAGTTCTGTTATAATTGAAAGAGCTGCAGCAAACCTTAAAATTATTATACACACATCTAAACCAGGAGTCCTTATTGGAAAAAAAGGTGCGGATATTGAAAAGCTAAGAAATAGACTATCAAAGCTCTCAGACAAGAGTATCTCATTAGATATCAAAGAAATAAAAAAACCTGAAACAGACGCCTCATTACTAGCCGACTCTATTGCAAGGCAATTAGAAAAAAGAGTCGCTTTTAGAAAAGCGATGAAAAAATCAGGTTTATCAGCAATTAAACTAGGTGCTAAAGGTATTAAAATTGTCTGTGGCGGTAGACTAGGTGGTGCTGAAATAGCAAGAACAGAAAAGTTTTCAGAGGGAAGTGTACCTTTACATACTTTAAGAGCTGATATAGATTACGCAACAGCTCGAGCCCTAACAACTTATGGAATTATTGGAATTAAAGTTTGGTTATTTAAGGGCGAGAGTAAAAATACAACAAATAAAACTGAAGATAAAAAAGAGAAAGTAAATTAATGTTATTGCCTAAGAATACTAAATATAGAAAACAGCACAAAGGAAGAATTCATGGTAGTGCTAAAGGGAATTACGAATTAACATTTGGTTATTATGGTCTAAAATCATTAGATGCTGAGAGAGTGACTGCTAGACAAATAGAGGCATCTAGAAGAGCTATTACAAGATTTTTAAAAAGAGCGGGGAGACTTTGGATTAGAGTATTTCCTGACGTGCCAGTCACAGCTAAACCTGCAGAAGTTAGAATGGGTAAAGGTAAAGGTGCTATTGACAGGTGGGTATGTAGAGTTAAACCTGGAACTATAATGTTTGAAGTGGATGGTGTTGACAAGCACCTAGCTAAAAAAGCTTTTGAACTTGCATCTGCTAAACTACCAGTAAAAACAACCTTTGTATCATTGGATCAATTTTAATGGCTGATAAAGACGTAAACAGTTTAAAAAAGGAATTATTTAATTTAAAAATAATGAAAAAAAGTGGGCAGCTCACAGATACATCACAATTTAAGAAAGTTAAAAAGCAAATAGCATCGCTTTTAACTAAAGAAAGGACAAATAAGAGTGCCTAAACGTATTTTAAGTGGAAAAGTAGTAAAAAAATCAGGAGACAAAACAATTTCTGTTTTAGTAACAAGACAAACTACACACCCAATCTATAAAAAATTAATCAGAGTTTCTAAAAAATATCTCGCTCATGACAGTGAAAATAAAATTATTGTTGGCGACTCCGTGAGGATTCAAGAAACTAAACCAATTTCAAAAAATAAATCATGGGAAGTTATTAAATAATGATACAAGCAGAGTCTAATTTACAAGTGGCAGATAATTCTGGAGCAAGACTAATCAGCTGTATTAAAGTTATTGGCGGGTCTAAACGAAGATATGCAAGAATTGGTGATATTATTGTTGTTTCTGTCAAAGATGCTATTCCAAGATCTAAAGTAAAAAAAGGTGAAGTACAAAGAGCAATTATAGTAAGAACAAAAAAACCGTTAATCAGAGAAGATGGAACTTCAATTAAATTTGACTCAAATGCAGCCGTTCTTCTAGATAAACAAAATGAACCAATTGGAACAAGAATTTTTGGACCTGTTACAAGAGAACTTAGAAAAAGAAATATGATGAAAATCGTTAGTTTGGCTCCTGAGGTATTATAATGATTAAAAAGTATAAAAAAGGTGATGAAGTGATTGTTAAAGTTGGAAAAGATAAAGGAAAAATTGGAAAAATATCTAAGATTATCAATTCCTCTGACAAAGTAGTTATATCTGGTGTTAATGTAAGTAAAAAACACCAAAAACCATCCCAAGAGTCTAAAGGCGGTATCGTGGACAAGGAAATGCCTATCCATATTTCCAATATTTTAGCTTACGACTCTAAGTCTAAGAAATCCTCAAAAGTAGGTTTTAAAATAGAAAGTGGAAAAAAAATTAGAGTTTTAAAATCATCAGGAGACAAATATTAATGTCAAATTCAATTCAAGAATTATTTAATGTTTCTGATCAGTTGGCTAAAAACTTAGAGATACCTCATAAGTTAGCTGTTCCAAAAATTTCAAAAATAGTGATCAATGCGGGTATTGGAACTATTAAAGAAGATAACAAAGCTATTGAAAAAATGAAAAAAGACCTTTCTCTTATATCTGGTCAATCACCAGTAGTTAGAATGTCTAAAAAAGCTATTGCTTCCTTTAAAATTAGAAAAGGTATGCCAGTGGGTCTCTCTGTCACTCTCAGAAAAAATATGATGATGGAGTTTTACGATAGACTAGTAAATATTGCTATGCCTCGAATTAAAGATTTTAGAGGGTATAACAAAAAATCATTTGATGGCCAAGGTAATATAACCATAGGTATTAAAGATCACATTATTTTTCCTGAAATAAGTGTTGAAAATGTTGAAAATATCTTCGGTTTTGATATCACTATTGCCACTTCAGCAAACAACGACAAAGAGGGATATGAATTGTTAAAATTAATGAACTTTCCATTTCTAAATTAATCATGGCAAAACAAAGCGCAATACAAAAAAATAATAATAGAAAAGTGCTAATAGACAGACTTAGTGAGAAAAGAAAAAAACTAAAGAGTCTTTTATCTAGTAAAGACCTTCCATTTGAAGAAAGAGTAAAAATTCAAATGAAACTTGAGTCTTTACCAAGAAATTCATCAAGAATTAGATATCGAAATAGATGTTTTTTATCAGGTAGACCACGAGGAGTTTATAGTAAATTTAATTTATCTAGAATTGCTATAAGAGATATGGCTGGTAAGGGACAAATACCCGGATTAACGAAAGCGAGTTGGTAGTATGAGCGATACACTAGCAGATATGATTACAAGAATTAGAAATGGACAAAAAGCAAACAAAGTTTCTGTAAAAGCAATTTTTTCAAAATTAAACGCTAATGTGTGTGATGTTTTAAAAAAAGAAGGATACATTGATAGCTTCGAAATATTAGGAGATACAAAAAAAGATATCTCAATTACTTTAAAATATTATAAGGGCTCTCCTCTAATTAATAAGATTGAAAAAATTACAAAACAAGGTTGTCGTGTTTATAGCTCTGTAGATGAAATTCCTAAGACTATTGGAGGTTTAGGAACTACGATATTGTCTACCTCAAAAGGTGTAATGTCAGACGCTGATGCAAGAAATCAAAAAGTTGGAGGGGAAGTGCTAATAAGCGTTTTCTAAGTCATGTCAAGATTAGCACGAAACCCTATAAATATCCCTGAAGATATTAAAATTTCTATGACAGATAATGAAATTAATTTTGAGGGTAAGTTAGGAAGATCATCAACTGTCCTGCCAATTGGAATTAAAGTTGATCACAAAGATAATCTTTTACACTTCTCTGGAGAAAATAAAGCACTTCTTGGCACTATTTATGCAAATGTTAAAAATGAAATAATTGGTAATTCTAAAGGATTTGAAAAAAGATTAGAGCTTATAGGAACTGGATACAAAGCCAATGTTTCTGGAAAAAAGTTAGTCCTTTCTCTGGGTTATAGTCATGACATTAATTTTGATATACCCGAGGGCATTTCTATAAAAGTTGAAAAAAATATTGTTATTGTAACTGGAACAAGTAAGCAATTAGTAGGTCAAGTAGCAGCTGAAATTAAGTCATTCAGAAAACCAGAACCTTATAAAGGTAAAGGTGTTCGATATGAGGGTGAAAGAATTTATAGAAAAGAAGGTAAGAAAAAATAATGAATAAAGATAAAATTAGAGCTACTCGAAGAAAATTAAGAGTGAGAAAAAAGCTAAATGAAATTAAAAAGCATAAGCTTTTAGTATTTCGATCTTCTAAACATATTTATGCTTCAGTTTTATCA
Source organism: uncultured Alphaproteobacteria bacterium (assembly GCA_902601865.1). GTDB lineage: Bacteria > Pseudomonadota > Alphaproteobacteria > HIMB59 > HIMB59 > HIMB59. Next base: position 28,463 of record CACKOX010000012.1, read on the forward strand.
GAAAGTAATGATAAAACATTATGTTCATTCTCTTCCGTTAAACTAAAAAAAGATGAAGGACAAAAAAAAGTTGATGTAGCTAAAATAGTTGGTTCAAAGATTGCTGAACTAGCTATAGAAAAAGGTATCAAAGAAGTGAAATTTGACAAGGGGTCTTACAAGTATCACGGAAGACTTAAAGTATTGGCTGATGCAGCGAGAGAAAAAGGATTATCATTTTAATGTTAGATAATAATGCAAACAAAGAATTTATAGAAAAACTAATTTCTGTAAGAAGAGTATCAAAAGTTGTTAAAGGTGGAAGAAGATTTGGTTTTGCAGCACTCGTTGTAAGTGGTGACGGTCAAGGAAGAGTCGGTTTTGGATCAGGTAAGGCAAAAGAGGTACCTGAGGCTATTAGAAAAGCTTCAGAAGAAGCTAAAAAAACTATGGTAAGAATTCCATTAAGAGAGGGTAGAACCATCCATCATGATGTTAAGGCAAAGTTTTCTTCCAGCACTGTAATTCTAAGATCTGCACCAAAAGGAACTGGAATAATATCTGGTGGTCCTTCAAGAGCTATTTTTGAGGCATTGGGTATATCTGATGTTGTATCTAAAGCAATCGGTACAAAAAACCCACATAATATTGTTCGTTCAACAATTAAAGCTCTAAAGAGCATTAATACACCAAAATCAGTATCCGCTAGAAGAAGTATAGAAATAAATTCTGTTATAAGTAAAAGAGAAAATTAAGAATGATCAATCAAATTTCCAAACAACGCCAAACTTCAAGAAAAAGAAAAGGTAAAGGTATAGGCACCGGTTTAGGAAAAACAGCAGGTAGAGGCCATAAAGGACAAAAATCTAGATCAGGTGTTGCAGTTCGAAACTTTGAGGGTGGACAAATGCCTATTTATAGAAAAACACCAAAAAGAGGTTTTAATTCACTAAAAAAAATTAACCCGAAATCTTTATCTATATCTTTAGTAAGTTTTAACAAATTCGATGAAAATTCTTTAATTGATATTAAGTTTTTAATTGAGGCAGGTTTTCTTAAAAAGAAAGACCATAAAAAATCTATAAAATTAATTGACTCAATCCAATTTAAAAAAAAGCTTCAATTTAAGGATTTCAAGGTAACTCCTGGAGCTAAGAAAAGAATTGAAGATCTTGGTGGATCGACATCATAATTTTTAGATTATGAATATCAAAGTACCTAGTATTGACTATAGCGAAGCAATTAAAAGCTCAGGCTTATTTAAAAAATTAGGTTTTGTTTTATTTGCAGTAGCTGTTTACCGACTAGGAACTTATATTCCCGTTCCAGGTATTAACTCAGCCGTCTTAGAGCAGATTTTCGAACAACATCAAGGAGGAATTTTAGGAATTTTTGATATGTTCTCCGGTGGTGCTTTAATGCGTATGTCAATTTTCACACTAGGGGTTATGCCATATATTTCTGCATCTATTATAATGACATTGATGCAATCCTCTTTTGATAGCTTGAAGGCTCTAAAAGAGCAGGGCACACAAGGTAGAAAAAAAATTCAACAGTATACGAGATATTTAACAATAGTTTTGGGTCTTTTTCAGAGCTACGGTATCTCCAACGGTATACTAAATTTGTCTGATACAGTTGACCCAACTTTAGGAAGTGTTGCTTTTTTTCAAATATCTGCTGTCATAACCATGACATCAGGAACTATATTTTTAATGTGGTTAGGTGAGCAAATAACTGAAAATGGTTTTGGAAGTGGAATTTCAATAATAATTTTTTCAGGTATTGTTGCTAATCTTCCATTCGCTATTTTTAATACCTTTGAACTAGGAAGAACTGGTGCACTCTCAGCTATTGCAATTATATCAATTATTTTCTTACTTCTTATACTTATAGTTGTCATCGTTTTCATAGAGAGAGCTCAAAGAAGGTTATTAGTTCAATATCCTAAACGCCAAGTGGGGAATAAGGTATTTGGTGGCCAATCCTCTTATCTTCCTATTAAAATAAATATAGCAGGTGTTATCCCTGCCATTTTTGCTTCATCATTATTATTATTTCCAAATACTATTTCTAATTTTTCACCTGAAAGTACAGGTTTCTTATCTAGTTTAGGATTTTACTTATCTCATGGTAAGCCACTTTATATGGCCTTTTTTTTCGGTCTAATTGTTTTCTTTGCATTTTTCTATACTAGTATTGTTTTCAACCCTCAAGAACAGGCAGAAAATTTAAGAAATAACGGTGGTTTTGTTTTAGGTTATAGACCAGGAGAACAAACAGCCACTTATTTAGAACATGTTATTTATCGATTAACATTCGTAGGTGCAGTATACTTAGGATTAATTGCTTTAATTCCTGAATTCTTAATTGCTAGATTATCAGTTCCTTTTTACTTAGGAGGAACAAGTCTTTTGATTGTTGTGATTGTGGCTATGGATTTCTTTTCACAAATTCAAACACAATTATTTTCATCTCAATATGAAAAACTATTAAGCAAAAACAAAGTTTATAAAAGTAAATGGTTATAGTTTTTATTGGCCCTCCCGGTTGTGGTAAGGGGACACAAGCAAATATTTTAAAAGACAGTATTTTACCAGATTTAAATATTCTAACTGTTAGTTCGCTTCTAAAAGAGAAATCTCAAGATGAAAGTATTTTAGGTAAAGAAATTAAACATAAAATGGATAATGGTGACTTAATCGAGGATACTGTTGTAATCTCAGTATTAAAAGAAAAAGTAAACTCTCTATCCAATGAACAGATATTGATTGATGGGTTTCCTAGAAGTTCTATTCAAGCTGACTCACTTCTTGAAATATTCGATAATAAAGAACTAAGTATTATCAACTTTGAAGTTGATGATAGTCAACTTCTTCAAAGAATAAAAAAAAGATCAATGGAAGAGTCTAGAGCAGATGATAGTTTTTTTGAGAAAAGATTACAAATCTATAAAAAATCTCATCAAGAAATAACAAATTCACTCAAAAAAAACTATCAAGTTACTGATATTCAGGCTAATGATGAAATCAACGCTGTAACTGCTAAAATCGTTGATAAACTTGGATTAAATTGAGGTAATTTATATTGACTTTTAAATACTTTTTCAATATTTTCACCCCTTCAGGAGATCTCAATTGGCAAGAATAGCAGGTGTAAATTTACCAGTAAATAAAAGAGCATTAGTTTCTCTCACATATATACATGGAATTGGTGCTAAATATGCGTTGGATATTTTAAAAGCAAACAGTTTAGATCCCACTAAGAGGATAAAAGATTTTTCTGAGGATGAAATTTCTAAAATTAGAAAATCTATAGATGAAAACTATACAGTTGAAGGTGATCTTAGAAGAGTAGTATCTCAAAATATTAAAAGATTAAAAGACTTAGGTTGCTATCGAGGTTTAAGACATCGAAAGCAACTCCCTACAAGGGGACAAAGAACACATACAAATGCAAGAACAAGAAAAGGTAAGGCTGTTGCTATTGCAGGAAAGAAAAAAGTAACTAAATAAAATGGCAAAAACTGAAAAAAAATCTTCTGATAAAAAAAAATCAAAAAAAAATTTTGGACAAAATGGTGTTGTTCATATCAAAAGTTCCTTTAACAATACAATTGTCACCATTTCTGATGTAAGTGGTAATGCAGTATCATGGTCCTCCAGTGGATCCATGGGTTTTAGGGGTTCAAAAAAATCTACTCCCTATGCTGCACAAATTGCAACAGATGCAGCTGGAAAAAAAGCTTATGACAGTGGACTAAGAAAACTTGATGTTCTTATGAAAGGCCCTGGATCTGGAAGAGAGTCAGCACTTAGAGCATTACAAAATATTGGATTTATTATAAATAACATTAAAGACGTTACACCGCTTCCACATAATGGATGCAGACCTAAAAAGAAAAGAAGAGTATAAACTAAATTTATAGGAGTTAAAATTGATAGAGAATAATTGGATTACCTTGGTTAAACCAAACAAAGTTGATTATAAAATCAGCGATAATAAAAAATTTGGAACAGTAGTTATTGAACCTTTGGAAAAAGGCTTTGGTACTACTTTAGGAAATGCTTTAAGGAGAGTACTTTTGTCATCATTACAGGGCACTGCCATATCCTCAATTAAAATTAATGGTGTGCTTCATGAATTTTCTACTATAGAGGGCGTTAGAGAGGACGTAACTGATATTATCATGAACCTTAAAAACGTTACTTTCAATTCTAAAAGTAATCACTCCCAAAAGTTAAGTTTAAATGTGAAAGGACCTAAAGAAGTTCTTTCTTCAGACTTCGAAGAAAATCCTGAAGTTGAAATAGTAGATAAAGATGCCGTGATAATGAATGTTGACTCTAACAGAGAGGTAAATTTAGAAATATTCCTAGATATAAACAAAGGTTACATATCAGCAGAAAAAAATAAAGATAATGAAAATAAAAGTGTAGGTCAAATTATGCTAGATGCTACCTACAGTCCTGTAAAAAGAGTTTCATTTAATGTTGAAAATTCTCGTATTGGTCAAGACACTGAGTTTGATAAACTTATCTTAGATATTGAAACAAACGGAACAGTATCTCCAGATGATGCCGCTGCATTAGCTGCAAGAATTCTTCAAGATCAACTCAAACCTTTCATTAACTTTGAAGAACCAACTGAAGACGAAAGAAAAAAACTACAATCTTCAAACGAACCACAATTTAATAAAAATCTACTTAAGAAAGTTGACGAACTTGAGCTATCTGTTAGATCAGCAAACTGTCTAAAAAATGATAATATTTTTTATATTGGTGATTTAGTTCAGAAAACAGAAGGTGAAATGCTTAGAACACCAAATTTTGGTAGAAAGTCCCTTGATGAAATTAAGGAAGTTCTATCCTCAATGAGCCTTTCTATGGGAATGGACTTACCAGGTTGGCCACCAGAGAATATAGAGGAATTATCAAAGAAATACGAAGATCCATTTAAGGTATAATGAAACACGGACTCAAACAAAGAAAGTTAAATAGAACTTCATCTCATAGATTAGCTTTACTAAAGAACTTATCTATCAGCCTTATTAAGCATGAGACTATTACAACAACTACTGAAAAAGCAAAAGAACTCAGACCTTTTATCGAGAAATTAGTGACCAAAGCAAAAAATGATAATTTAAGTAATAGAAAATATATACTGGCAAAGCTTTTTAATAACAAGGGAGCTTGTCATAAACTTTTTTCTGAAATTTCTAAAGAACAGAAAAGTAGAAATGGTGGATATACTCGTATTATCAAAAAAGGCAATAGGTTTGGCGATTTTGCCCATACAAGTATTATTCAGTTCGTAAAATAATAATCAATGTCATCTTATTTAGCGCTCGTGATAGGTGCTATATTAGGATCTAGCTTTCGTTACTTCTTCACTCTTTTAAATTTCACTATTTTAGGGCTACCCGCAGCAACTATATTAGTGAATATTATTGGATCTGCTATGGCAGGTTATTTTTTAAATAAATTTAACGGTGCTCTATATATTTTTGTTTATATCGGTTTTTTTGGGAGTTTTACTACTCTATCTTCCTTCAATATGGAACTATTTTCACTAGTATCGGACAAATCTTTTATCAAAGCATTAATGTATTTTTCTCTTAACATTTTTATATCTTTTCTTTTCTTTTATTTATTTCATATGATCAGTTTTAGATTTGCAAATTAAGATAGATCAAAGCTATAAAAGATTAGATAAGTTTTTATTTCAACATTTTGAGTCTTTACCTTTATCTTTGTTACAAAGATTAATTAGAAAATACAAAATAAAAATTAATAACAAAAAATCTAAAGCTAATTCACCATTAATAAAAGGGGATATTGTATATATATATTATAAATTTGAGATCAATAATGACTTATCAAATACTATTAAACTCACTAAAGATAAAAAAAAGATTTTTAAAGATCAAATAATATTTCAAAACGATGATTTTATAGCTATTAACAAAATTGATGGATATTCTGTACAAAGAGGATCTAAAGTATTTATTTCATTAAAAGACATATATGAAAATGTTATTGAGCATAAATTATATATAGTTCATAGATTAGATAAAGATACTTCAGGGCTCATGCTTTTTGCAAAAAATAGAATCACTGCTAGTAAAATCTCTTCATTATTTTTAAATAATAAAATTAAAAAATATTATATTGCTGTAACAAATAATAAATTTAATAAAAATACTGATACGTTGATCAATTATAATTCTGATAAAAAAGAATTAAAACTAGCATATAAAAAAATTCAACTAGATAATTATAATAATTGTTATTTGATTAAATTATTTACAGGAAAAAAACATCAAATTAGACTTCAATTCTATCTTAATAAAAATCCTATCATTGGTGATAAAAAGTTTTCTGGTAATAAATTTAATAAACTACTTCTTTGCTCTTATAAAATTATTTTTGAATTAGATGGTAAATTTTATAAATTTAAAATAAATCCTAATAAAATACTTTCATAAATTCTTCTTTAAGATCCTGATATATTTTTCCCTTATTATAATTTATTTTTAGAGCCTTTAAGCTGCTTATATCTTTGGAATTGAGACCACAAGGATCAATTTTCTGAAAATTATCTAAATCAAGATTAAAATTAATAGATAGCCCATGATGAATGATACCCTTCGAGTATCTTAAACCAATAAATATTATTTTTTTTAACTCATTATTGCTTTCAACCCACAAACCTCTATTTTTTTCTTTTTTTCTATAAAGTTTGATATCACTTTTTTCGAATGCTTTTATACATATATCTTCTAATGAATTTATATAATCTATAATATTCTTTTTTCTTTTTTTTAAATTAATTAATGGATAAATAACTAATTGGCCGGGGCCATGAAAAGTAATTTTACCACCTCTATTAACTTTAATTACTGGGATCTTATTTATTTCATCTTTTTTAAATTCTTTGGGAGTAGAGCTTCCTGCAGTAAAGACATTTTCATGTTCTAAGAACCATATTTCCTCTTCTCTTATGTTTTTAGACATTTTTTGAATATGTTTATTCATTAATAGGGTTACTTCTTGATATTTTTTTTGCCCTTTTAGTTGTTTTATTTCAATCATTCTTTATTAATTAAATCTATTAATTGCGGACGTGGCGGAACTGGTAGACGCGCAGCGTTGAGGTCGCTGTGGGATTAAATCCTGTGGAAGTTCGAGTCTTCTCGTCCGCACCATGTATACAATATAAATGCAAAAATTTAATAAAAAAGAATATATTAAGTCAATAAAATCCCTTCATTCTGCTGATCAAGCAGACAGTATTGAAAGTCTTTCATTTGAATTACAGTCATCAATACTAAAAACTCATACTAAAAACTTTCACCCAGACTTTATTGCCTATTTACGTGAAGAAACACGCGATGATATTTTGCATATGATACCAAACAAACAATTGGTTAATTTAATTAAATATTTGGATTTAGATGATGCGGTTGAAATTCTTGGTGATTTTGAAACTAAAGAATTAGTTGAGATACTTTCTAAGCTTGGATCTCAGCAGAGAGAAAGAATTGAAGAAAGCTTAGAGTATGATGAAAATTCTGCTGGTAGACTCATGAACAGAGACTATCTTTCTATCAAGTCTAACTTAACTGTTGGAGAACTGATCGATCAATTAAGAAATACTCGAAGAGGTCCTAAGGACTTTTATAATATTTTTATTGTAGACGACCAAAATATTCCTATTGGATATGTTCCTTCAGGAAGAGTTTTAAGATCAAAAAGATCCAAAAAATTAAAAGAAATTATTTATAAGGACATACATATTATTAAATCTGATGAGAAAATTGAAGATATCGCCTACACCTTTAGACAGTATGGCTTAGTTTCAGCACCTGTTGTAAATTTGGATAATAAAATGATTGGTATCATGACAGTTGATGATGTTGTCGAAATTGATCATGAAGAGTCAGAAGATGATATGAGAAAATTGGGAGGATTGTTTGTAAATGACTTTTATAAAGGTGCTTTTACATCTGCAACTTCAAGATTTATATGGCTAGGA
>CACKOX010000013.1 GCA_902601865.1 uncultured Alphaproteobacteria bacterium
GCGAGTGCTATTAATAATTTTGCTATTAAACTTTATGATAAATTAGGCTATAAAGCCTACAATGAAAGAAAAAACTATTATCGGAGTAAGTCTATAAACGCTCCAAATACGCAAGACGCAATTTTGTTTGCAAAATCCCTTAATGCTATCAAATAAGAAATTTTATATTAGAACATTTGGTTGTCAGATGAATGTTTATGACTCTGATAAAATGAAAGATATTTTTCTATCGCATAATATTAATCAAACCGATGACTTTCAAAATGCAGACTATGTAGTTTTAAATACTTGCCACATCCGTGAAAAGGCAACAGAAAAAACATTTTCAGATTTAGGAAAAATTCATAAAAAAGGAAAAGAAGACCAAAAAGTTATTGTTGCCGGCTGTGTAGCTCAAGCTGAAGGTGAATTAATTCAAAAAAGGGCACCTTACGTGGACTTAGTGATCGGACCACAATCTATTCAGTCATTAAATAAATTTTTAGATAAAAATAACTTACCTAAGACATCTATCACTGAATTTGATGTGATTGAAAAATTTGACACGCTCAATCATATTAAAACGAATACATCGAATAAATCTGCATTTGTGACTATCCAAGAAGGCTGTGATAAGTTTTGTCATTTCTGTGTTGTTCCTTATACAAGGGGGTCAGAATACTCAAGAACAGTTAAGGAAATCTCTGATGAGGTTAAATCTTTAATTGATCAGGGTGTGGTGGAATTCACACTTCTGGGTCAAAATGTTAATGCCTATCACGGTTTAGACACTCAAGGTCAATCAAATAATCTAGCTTCTCTTATTAACAGTATTAGTTTAATAGATGGAGTTGAAAGAATTACTTATTCTACAAGTCACCCTGTGAATATGACTGATGATCTAATTTCCCTTCATGGTGAAAACTCTAAACTGATGCCTTTTCTTCATTTGCCAGTTCAATCAGGTTCTGACAAAGTTTTAAAATTAATGAATAGAAAACATACAAGGGATTATTATTTTGAAATTATCGAAAAGGTTAGAAAAGTAAAACCTGATATAGCACTTTCCTCTGACTTTATTATTGGTTTTCCTGGAGAAACAGACAAAGATTTTGAAGATACAATCGATCTAATTGAAAGAGTTAAGTATATGAATTCCTATTCTTTTAAGTACAGCCCGAGGCCAGGTACCCCCGCGGCTGATCGTGAGGAATTAGATGAAGAGATCTTAAATGAACGTTTAAAGATCACACAAGATTTATTAAACGAACAACAAATTGAATACAACAACCAGTTTGTAAAGAAAACGGTGCAGGTTTTAATCGATGGTGCTGGTAAACATACTGGACAAATCAAAGGGAAGTCACAATTTAATCAAAGTGTAGCACTTCAAGGTGACAAAGAAACCATCGGTCAAATAATTCCTGTACAAATTAAAAAGGTTTTAACACACTCTTTACTTGGAGAAAAAATTTAATTGAGTCCTCTAAATATTTCTTCTCATCAAAAACAATTAGAGTTTGAGGATAACCAATTTCTCTCAAGCTTATTTGGGTATCACGATAAAAATTTAAAAGTTTTAGAAAACAAATTCAAAGTAAAGCTTTATACTAGAGGTAATCTTTTATCTATCAAAGGAAACCGAGATCCAGTTGAAAAAGCATATTTTATAATTGAAGGTTTATACAAAAAATTAAAAAATAATGATATTTCTGCAGAGGAAATTGAAAGCAATATTGATTTAGCAAAACCTACGTATATCAAAGAGCAAATTGAACAAGATCAAAAGTTTCAAATTAATACAAAATTAAAAACAATTTATCCAAAGACTAAAAATCAAGAAATCTTTTTAAAAGAGATGAGATCAAAAGATATTGTTTTTGCAGTTGGTCCCGCTGGTACAGGTAAAACTTATTTAGCTGTTGCTTATGCAGTAAGTTTGTTTGTTGAAGGTAAAATTAATCGCTTGATATTATCAAGACCTGCTGTTGAAGCGGGAGAGCGACTTGGCTTTTTACCAGGAGATATGAAAGAGAAGATAGATCCTTATCTACGTCCTTTGTATGACGCTTTATATGAAATGATGCCAGGCGAGGAAATTGACCGAAAAATGGTCAATAATTTAATAGAAATAGCTCCCCTCGCTTTTATGAGAGGAAGAACCTTGAATAAATCCTTTATAATTCTTGATGAAGCACAAAATACATTATCCACACAGATGAAAATGTTTCTAACTAGATTAGGGCAAAATTCAAAAATGGTGATCACAGGAGATTTAAGTCAGAAGGATTTACCTGATAATGCAAAAAGTGGAATGCAGGACGCAATGGAAAAATTAGAAAAAGTAAAAGATATTGGCTTTGTACATTTAAACAGTAGTGATGTGTGTCGACATACATTAGTTGAAAAAATAATTAATGCTTACGATAAGTAATTTTGAGGATTAGTAATAAAAAATTCGTGATAGAGATAATCGGAGACGATAATTTAGAAAAATTTCTTAAAAGCTCAAAAGAAAAAATTAAAAAATTATCAGAATACTTTCAAATGATTCATCAAGCAGATCATAAAACACAAGTTACAATAAAAATAGTTTCGAATGATGAAATAAAAAGTATGAATAAAAATTTTAGAAAAAAAAATAAAATTACAGATGTACTATCTTTTCCTGATGGAGACTTTGCAGGTGATATAGCTATTGCAGATAGCTATATTTTAAATAAAAATAAAAAAATTAATGAACAAAACTTTTTTATGCTTGTGAGCCATGGATTACATCATTTATTTGGTTATGATCACTATGATAAACAATCAAGAAGCAATATGAGATTCTTAGAGAATACTTTTATGAAATTTTTAGGTTTAAAAAAAGTACATGAAAATTAAAAAAAATTTAGCAATTAAATTAGTTAAAGAACTAATACAAGATGAAAACTTTAAAAAAGATATTATAGATCTTATTTCTGCAACATCGGACAGCTCAGGGATTGCAAAAAGCGAAGAGAAGAAGATTTTCAATAATCTTTTGAAGGTACACAAAAAAACAGTTGATGATGTTATGGTGCCTAGGGGTGAGATAATCTTTATCGATCAAAATATTAACAAAGAAAACATCATTAAAATTATTAACAAAGAAGCACACTCAAGGATGCCTGTGGTTAAAAATGACTTAGAGCATTGTTTGGGAATGGTCCACATTAAAGACTTATTTAAAAAAATTAATAATAAATCCTTTAATATCAAGAGTTTACTGAGAGAAGTTATCTATATTCCTTCAGCGACACCAGTTTTCAACCTCCTACAAAAAATGAAAAAACAAAACATTCACTTAGCGATTGTGATGGATGAATTTAATAGTGTGACAGGTTTAGTAACCATTGAAGACCTAGTGGAAGAAATAGTTGGTGAGATTGAAGATGAGCATGACAAGGACGAAGCGCCAATGTACCGCCAAAAGAACGAGAACATTATTATGGACGCTGCGATGCTAGTGGATGATTTTGAGAGGGAATTCGATGTAAATATTCCCGAGGACTTAAAAGAGGATGTTGGAACAATAGGCGGTATAATATTTAATATGGCAGGCCGCATTCCCAAGAAAAAAGAAAAATTTACAATCAATAAAAAATTATCTTTCACCATTCACAAGGTATCAACAAGAAAAATTCTTGAAGTTGTGGTCAGTGGTGTTAAATCTCAATAACTTATTAAGCTCTATATCTAGGCCATCATACCTAATAATTATTTGTTCTGTTTTATATATATTTTCACTTCCCCCGTTTGGTATATCTTTTTTCTATTATCTGTCTTTTGTAATATTTTTTTTAAATATTTTAAATAGCGATGTTTTTTTTAAAAAAAAAATATTTTATTTTTTTTTAGTAACCCAATTAGTTACTCTTAGCTGGATTATCCAGTCATTTTATTCAGGAGGAACAGGATATTTATTTTTAGGAATAATTTTAGTCTCTATCCTCTCTTTGTTTGTTGCATTTTTACACTATTCAGCAACTATTTTAATTTTAACATTTTATAAAAAAAAATTATTACTAATTTTTTTACTTCCTCTAGGACTCTCTATAGTTGAGTTATTAAAAGAATTTATCTTTGGGGGCTTTCCTTGGAATCCCTCAGCGATTATTTACTACAAAAATATTTGGATTTTAAAATCCTTACCTTATCTAGGTGTATATGGCTTAGGTCTTGTGGTTCATTTGATAGTCGGTTTAATGATTTATTTTCTTTATTACAAAAATAAAATCATACCTACTGTTTTATTAGCACTAAGTATTTTCTTTTATTTTTTTGGTTTTATTGAAAACAATAATATTAAAAAAACAGAAGATGAGACACTTAATATACTTCTAATACAACCCAACCTCTATGAGTCACTGGTTGAATTTGATGTCCTTAAAAATCTTGAAAAATATGAACAATTAACAATTGAGGCCCTTTCAAAATCACCAAAAACAGATTTAATTATCTGGCCTGAGGGGTCCTTGCCTATTGATTTAAATAATAGGATAGGACTACTGAGCAGAGTATCTTCCTTGATTAATGATGATCAAAAAATAATAGTTGGCTCAAGTGCCATTGAAGAAGGTCAATTATTTAATCGTTTGTATGTTATTGATCATCAGGGAAAGATCATAGATTTTTATGATAAACAAAAATTAGTTTTATTTGGTGAATACATACCTTTTATAAAACCCTTTGTGAGTAAGTTTTTAAACTTAGGAATGAATTATACACCAGGTAATGTCCAAAAAACTCTTAATTTACCTAAAGATATAAATGCTGTACCCATGATTTGTTTTGAGTCAATATTCAATTATGAATCTATTAATAAAGAGATTTGTGGCTCAGATATGGTCATACAAATTTCAAATGACTCTTGGTTTGGTAAATGGTATGGACCCCATCAGCATTTAGCAAACTCTCTTTTACGAAGTGTTGAATTTCAAAAACCTCTCATTAGATCAACACCCTCTGGGATTACTTCTATAGTGGATCGATCAGGTAAAATTATTCGAACTATTGCAAGTAATAAAAAAGGTTATCTGTATTACCAGCACCCAATTACTACAAACCAATCTATCTGCTCCTCAACACTAAACTCAGTAATGGTTTTACTTTTCTTTATTTTCCTATTTAGTTTTTTATATGTTCGAATCAAAAAATAAATATTTTGGAAGAAAGAAAGGAAAGTCTTTTTTAAGACTAGAACAATATACAAAATATCTTGTCGAACCAAAAAAAACATTATTTAGTAAAATCAAAACGCCTAGAATTTTAGAAATTGGAATAGGGGATGGAGAAAAAATAAGTGAAGACGCAAAATCTAATTCTAAAGTCAACTTTATAGGTTGTGATATTTTTGCTGATGGAGTGCTGAGAGCTATTCGAAACTCTGTTGATCATAAATTAAAGAACCTTCAAGTATTCCATTTGAACATCCAAGAGCTTTTACCTTTAATGCCAGATAACTATTTTGAGGAAATAAGGATATATTTTCCAGATCCTTGGCCAAAAAATAGGCATAAAAAAAGGCGAACCGTTAACCAAATACTTGTCAAAGACCTCACTAAAAAACTCAAAAAAAAAGGCTTTATTCGTTTTGCAACCGACCATGGTGATTATTTTATTGAAGCATTGGCTTTGATGAAAAAATTTAAATACACCATGCCAAATATTAGCCCGAAATCTTGGAAATACAGTGATTCCAATGCTTTACACACTAAATTCGAGAAAAAAGCCTTAGACAAAAATCATAAATTATTCTATTTTAGCGTTCTTAAAAATTATTAACCAACAATGAGGAGGTGGGTTATCCCGCCTTTTTTTTTAACTAGAAAAGATAATGCTAAATAACACAGAAATATTAAAAATTGCCGAAGTCGTCTCACAAGAGAAGGGCATCGAAATGGACATAGTCATGAAGGCTCTTGAGGAGTCTTTTGAAATAATTGGAAAGTCAAAATATGGTATGGATAATAATATCAAAGCAGTGATTGATCGAATGACTGGTAATATCAGTTTATCCCATATTAAAGATGTAGTTGAAACAATTGACCCTGTTTTACAGTCCAATCAAATTTTATTAGATCATGCAAAAAAGTATGACGCTAATACAGAAGTTGGAAAACAAATAACAATTCCTTTGCCTTCAGTTAATTTTGGACGAGTGACAGCCAACATGGCAAGACAAGTAATTTATTCAAGAGTCAGAGAGGCAGAAAAAAGTAGACAGTTTAATGACTTCAAAGACCGTGTTGGAGAAGTCCTATCAGGAATTGTTAAAAGAATTGAATTTGGAAATATCATTGTTGACCTTGGTAAAGCAGAGGGATTTTTGAGAAAAGATGAACTTATACCAAGAGAAAATTTTAAAAATGGAGATCGCATTAGAGCTTATTTTTTTGATATCAAAGAAGAAGCTAAAGGCCATCAAATCTTTCTTTCAAGAACACATCCTCAATTTATGGCAAAATTATTTGAACAAGAAGTCCCTGAAATTTATGAAGGTCAAATAGAAATTCTATCTGTTGCAAGAGACCCGGGTAGTAGAGGAAAGATTACAGTTCGAGCAAATGACAAGTCCATCGATCCTGTTGGAGCATGCGTAGGTATGAGAGGCTCTAGAGTCCAAGCTATTGTTAATGAATTACAAGGGGAAAAGATTGATATTGTAAATTGGAATGAATTAAAGTCGATGTATGTTCAAAACGCTATCGCTCCTGCACAAGTCGCTAAAGTCAATGAGTTTGAGGATTCTAATCGCGTAGAGATTGTTTTACCTGAAGATCAACTCAGTATCGCTATCGGCAGAAGAGGCCAAAATGTTAAATTAGCCTCAATTTTGACTAATTTAGAAATTGATATACTGACAGAAAAAGAAGACGCCGAGAGAAGACAAGAAGAATTTAAAAAAATCACCTCTCTTTTTGCTGAAAAGCTCGACCTCGAAGACATGATCGCACAATTACTAGCGGTTGAGGGATACTCAAGCATAGAAAAAATAGCAAACGCATCAATCCAAGACATAGAAAAAATTGAAGGCTTTGATAATGAACTTGCGGCTGAGATATATGCTCGTGCAACACAGTTTATGGAAAATGAAAAAGCAGAACTTGAAAAATTAATCCAAGCTTCAAATTTAGATGATTACATTAAAGGGATATCAGAGTTTGATAATAAAATTTTAGCTACTTTGATAGAAAATAATATTTTTTCTCGTCAAGACCTTGCTGATTTAGCAACTGATGAACTAGTTGGTAAAGAGGGCATACTCCAAAAAAGAGTTGAAAAGTCTGCTGCTGAAAAAATTATTATGGACGCTAGGGAGATTTTTCTTAATAGCTAAATTTTTTGAATGACAAAAGAGACTAAGAACACAAAACCAACAACAACAAGCAAACCTGCCACACCCGCCCCTGCAGGCTCTGCTGCGCCTAGAAAAAAACTTACTCTCAATACAACCGCATTTCAAAAAAAACTATCATCTATTTCAGTTAACAACCTTTTAGACGAAGAGCCTGATTATGAAAAAATGCCGAGTCTGGCAAAAACAAAAAGAAATAGAGAAAAACAAAAAACTAAATATAAACCAAACCTAACTAGTTCTCAAAAAATCGTTCGTGAAGTTGACATTCCTGTCAAAATCTCTGTTCAAGAACTGGCTAGTAGAATGTCCGAAAAAACAGGAGACGTTGTAAAAGCTTTAATGAAGAGTGGTATTATGGCTACAGCTAATCAATATATCGATGGTGATACGGCCGAATTAATTGTTACAGAATTAGGACACACTCCTAAAAGAGCAGAGGCAATTAGTCTAAAAGATGAAATTGCAAATCATCAAAAAACTAAAAATTCTAAAATTTTACCAAGGCCCCCAATTGTAACTGTCATGGGCCACGTTGATCATGGCAAAACATCATTATTGGATGCACTCAGAAATACCAATGTTACCTCAAAAGAGTCAGGTGGTATTACCCAACATATTGGTGCGTATCAAATTCAACATAAAAATAATCCCATCACATTTTTAGATACACCCGGTCACGCAGCTTTTTCAAATATCCGCTCGCGAGGTGCTAATTTAACGGACCTTGTTGTTTTAGTAGTGGCTGCTAACGACAGTGTAAAACCTCAAACAATTGAGGCTATTTCACATGCCAAAGCAGCTAAAGTGCCGATCGTTCTTGCCATTAACAAAATGGACTTACCAGATGTCGACCCAAGCATTGTTAGAAACGATTTGTTAACACACGAAGTGGTCGTAGAAAGTTACAGTGGTGATGTACTAGAAACAGAGATATCTGCCATCAAAAAAACAAACTTAGAAAAATTACTAGACAATATTTTATTACAAGTTGAAATTTTAGACCTTAACGTTGAGCATGATAAACTTGCTGAAGCAATAGTTGTTGAGTCTAAAATTGAAACAGGTAAAGGACCAGTTGCAACAGTAATAGTAAAAAATGGAACTTTCAAAGAAGGGGATCATTTTACCTGTGGTTCAGCTTTTGGAAGAGTGAGAGCTTTACTCGATGAGAATGGAAGCAGAATTAAATCTGCAAATCCAGGTATGCCGATTGAAGTGTTGGGCTTTGACTCAGTCCCTCAAGCAGGCGACACAGTTTATGTTATGCCTAATGAAGATATTGCAAAAGATATTACAGAAAAAGTAAAAGAACAAAAAAAACTAGAAAACACTGAGTCAGTAAAAAAATCTTCATTAGAAGAAATGATGGCGAATGTATCGAAGGGAGATATGAAAAAACTTCCAATTATTGTTAAAGCAGACGTCCAAGGCTCTCTTGAAGCAATAGTTTCTTCCTTAGAAAAAGTGGGCAATGAAGAAGTTAAAATTAATGTTGTCCATAACTCAATTGGCGCAATTAATGAAAGCGATGTGAGCTTAGCGAGTTCCGCTCAAGGATTAGTAATTGGTTTTAATATCAGAGCTATCCCTCAAGCCCGAACAATTGCAAAACGCGATAAGGTAGACATCAGATATTATTCTATTATTTATGAATTAATCGATGATATGAAAAAAATGCTCTCTGGTCTTCTCACCCCAGACACTAAAGAGGAGATTATTGGCCACGCTGAGGTTCGCGATACTTTCAAATCTTCAAAGTTCGGCACCATAGCCGGTTGTTTTGTTACTGATGGAATCGTTCAAAACTCAGCCAAAATCAGGCTTGTTAGAGAAGGGAAGATTATCCATGAGGGAGAAGTTGGAACCCTAAAACGATTTAAAGATGACGTTAAAGAGGTCAGAGAAAATTATGAGTGCGGTATTTCATTTAAAGACTACTCAGATATTTTAGAAAAAGATGAAATTGAATTTTACATAACTAAAGAAGTTCAAAAAGAATTGTAGTGTGGACAATAAGCCAAGTTTTCGAACCAAAAAAGTTGAACTTTCAATTAAAAGGCTTGTCTCCGAATATCTCGTAACCCAAAAAGATTATCTTATAAAATTTCCCACTGTTCGCTTTGAAATCACCGAAGTAAAAGTTAGTAAAGATCTAAGATTTGCAAAAATATTTCTTATTCATAATATTACAGAGACAGAATTTAAAGAATTTAACAAACTTTATCTCAGAGAAATACAAAACTTAATAGCAAGAACTCTGACAAGTAAATACACACCAAAGGTATCTCTAATATTCGACCAATCTTTCCAAGAGTCTTTAAAAGTACAATCGCTTCTTGATAAATTATAATTTTTAATGAAAGAAAAATTTCCTAGTAGCGGATGGTTACTTATAGATAAACCAGAGGGCATAGAGTCATTTGGAGTTATAAGAAAATTAAAATTTCTTTATTCATTTAATAAAATTGGTTTTGCAGGAACCTTAGACCCTCTTGCTTCTGGTTTGTTATTAATAGGTATTAATAAAGCAACTAAAAAAATACCAAATATACACCAATATCAAAAAAGTTATGAAGTTGAGATACGATTTGGTGCTTCAACAAACACTTTAGACTCTGAGGGAAGATTTTTAAAAATGACCCCTATTGGTCATAAAACTATAGATAGGGTTAATCACTTAAAAAAATACATAGGAATATATCAACAAAAAATACCAGACTTTTCGGCTCACAAATTAAAGGGCAAGAATTTTTATGAGCTTGCTAGAAAAAATGAAAAAATTGAAGACCGCTATAAAAAAGTATCAACTCAGAGTCTAAAAGTTTTATTTTCTAGTACCTCTAAAATGAACATTGAGTTGCATTGTCATTCAGGTTTTTATGTGAGGGCTTTTGCAGAAGAGTTTGCAAATTCTTTAGGGGATATTGCATATGCTAGTATGATAAAAAGACTGAAAATAGGGACTTTTACTTTAAATCAAGCTATACCCTATGAAAAAATCCTTGATTTCTCAAGCATAAATGATTTACATAGCAACCTGATTACCATTTGAACTGGGCGACATCCTGGTCAGATGATGTTTGCTTTGAAAGGAGTATTGATGTCGGAAATACAAATAAACGATATAGCACGTGCTGATAATGACACTGGTTCACCAGAGTCCCAAATTTTTTTTCTCACAAAGAAAATTAATCTGTTAACAGAACATATCAAAATACATAAGAAAGATTTTCATTCTCGAAGAGGTCTGCTGATGATGGTTGGTAAAAGAAATAGATTGATGGCGTATTTAAAGAAGAGGAATGTAGGAAAGTACTCAGAAGTAGCAGATAAACTAAAACTAAGAAAAAAGTAAATACTTTTTAATTAGTGTAATAAGTAGAAAAGAGGAAGATGAAAATAGAACATACTTTTACGTTGGGTAACCAACAAATCACTTTAGAAACTAATCGAATTGCAAAGCAAGCAGATGCGTCTGTTGTTGTAACTTGTGGCGAAACCATGGTTATGGCAAACATATGTGCTGCCAAAACACAAAAACCTGATATCGATTTTTTTCCTTTAACAGTTAATTATCAGGAAAAATATTATGCCTCTGGAAAAATTCCAGGAGGTTTCTTTAAAAGAGAAGCAAGGCCAACAGAAAGAGAGACATTAATCTGTCGATTAATTGATAGGCCTATTAGACCTCTTTTTCACAAAAATTTTAAAAATGAAACTCAAGTTACACTAACAGTTTTGTCATATGATGGATCAGTGGATCCAGATGTAATCGCAATGTATGCAACTGGTGCTGCACTTGCAATATCTGGTCTGCCCGTTGCAGGAACACTTGGTGCTGCTCGAGTTGGTTATATTGATGGCAAGCTAGTAGCTAACCCAACGATTGAAGAGTTAGAAAATTCAGCTTTAGATTTAGTTGTGGCCGGGACAGAAGAAGGTGTTTTAATGGTTGAATCCGAAGCAAAGGAACTTCCAGAAAGTACTATGCTTGAAGCTGTAATGTTTGGTCACGACTTTTATCAAACTTTTATTAAAGAAGTTCATGAATTTGCTGGAATGACAGAGATCAAAAAATTTGATGTACCTTCATTACCTGACTTTTATGAGGGTCTTCAAAAGGATATTGCCTCAAAAATTGCAGACCCAATTAAAGAGGCTTATGGTCTTGTTGATAAACAAGAAAGAAGTCAGAAGTTAGACGAAATCAGATCTTCAATTATAGATAACGTTGAAGATGATCAAGTATTAGCTGCCACTACTATTATTAAAAATATTGAAAAAGATGTTGTACGTGGTGACATCATCAAAAATAAAAATCGAATTGATGGTAGAAAACTTGATGAGGTTAGAAAAATTACATGCGAATTAGACCTTCTCCCTAGAGCCCATGGTTCTTGTTTATTTACCAGAGGAGAAACCCAAGCAATAGTTGTTACAACCCTTGGAACAGGAGACGATGAACAAATGATTGACTCTCTTGACCCTATGCACAAACAACATTTTATGTTGCATTACAACTTCCCCCCATACTCAGTTGGAGAGGTTGGAAGAATGGGTTCAACGGGTAGAAGAGAGATAGGTCATGGTAAGCTAGCATGGAGAGCGGTTCACCCGATGTTACCGACAAAAGAGGATTTTCCTTATACGCTTCGATTGGTCTCTGAGATAACTGAATCAAATGGCTCTAGTTCTATGGCTACCGTATGTGGCTCATCTCTTGCTTTAATGGCAGCAGGTGTTCCCATTAAAAAACATATTGGTGGAATTGCCATGGGACTTATCAAAGAAGGCGATGACTTTGTTGTGTTGAGCGATATCCTTGGTGATGAAGATCACTTAGGTGATATGGACTTCAAAGTGGCAGGTACCATGGATGGTATTACTTCACTTCAAATGGATATTAAAATTACAAGCATAACAAAAGAAATCATGGAGATAGCTTTAAATCAAGCATCAGGTGGAAGAAAACATATAATAGGAATTATGTCAGAAGCTTTACCAGAAGCTCGTACTAAGTTCTCAAAGCATGCACCTCAGGTAATTTCTATTTCTATTGATAAAGCTAAGATTAAAGATGTTATTGGGTCTGGTGGAAAAGTGATCAGAAATATTGTAGAGGTCTCAGGAGCAAAACTTGAAGTCAACGACGACGGTATTGTCAAAATTGCATCTAGCAATGAAGAGTCTATTAATACTGCAAAACAAATGGTTGAGGACATCGTCGCTGAGCCTGAAATAGGCAAGGTATACAATGGTAAAGTTGTAAAAATCGTTGAGTTTGGTGCCTTTGTTAACTTTATGGGCGCTCGTGATGGTTTACTACACGTCTCTCAAATCTCTCAAAAAAGAGTAGAGAATGTATCTGATGTTTTATCAGAAGGCCAAGAAGTGCAAGTGAAAGTACTCGACGTTGATCGTGCTGGTAAGGTAAAACTCAGCATGAAAGAAGTCTAAAATTTATTTCTAGCGCAGATATTTAAATTTATCTGCGCTATTTGTCTTATCCCTACACTCAAAGATAAATAGCTTATTTATTATTAACTAGGTAGAACATCTAATTCGTGATACTAGATCTCATCTTATAGTTCTCAAACACTCTCTGATAAAAAAGCATGCAAAAATTTTCTGATTTATCTATTTCACTATTGGTGTTAGATGCCATAAAAAAATTAAAGTTAATTAAACCAACGCCAATTCAAAAAATTTCTATTCCTCTGGCCCTTGAAGGAAATGATATATTGGGTACAGCACAAACTGGAACTGGTAAAACATACGCTTTTGGAATTCCATTAATTAATCATCTTACTTTGGATAAGGATAGTTACGCAATTATTCTCACACCAACTAGAGAGTTAGCTTTACAGGTTTCAAGTGCCTTAAAGGACCTTACATCAATGAAAAATATAATAGATACAGCCGTAATTATTGGAGGTGACTCTATCCAAAAACAGTTAAAACAATTAAAGAAAGCAAGATTAGTTGTAGGAACACCAGGGCGTATTCACGACCACATACGTCGAAAAAGTTTAAAATTATCAAAATTTAATTTTTTAGT
Source organism: uncultured Alphaproteobacteria bacterium (assembly GCA_902601865.1). GTDB lineage: Bacteria > Pseudomonadota > Alphaproteobacteria > HIMB59 > HIMB59 > HIMB59. The sequence goes on from CACKOX010000013.1 coordinate 13,422, forward strand.
CTTAGATGAAACTGATCGCATGTTGGACATGGGGTTTGTAGATGAGATTAAATCTATCATAGAAAAACTACCCTCTCATCAAACACTATTATTTTCTGCAACTCTGCCAAAAAAAATATCTGATATAGCAAAAAATTTTATGACTAATCCTCAGAGAGTAAATGTGGGGAAGGAAAACACTCCCCTTACAAACATTAAACAAGAGATTAAAAACGTAGACCAAAAAGAAAAATTTGAATATTTAAAATTAGAATTACTTGAAATAAATGGATCCGTAGTTCTTTTTGTGAAAACAAAAAGAAGTGCTGATAAAATAGCCTTAAAGCTTAGAAAAGATAAATTTAATGCTGAAGCTATTCATGGAGATCTTCGCCAAAGTAAAAGAGAAAAAGTAATTTTACAATTTAGAAAAAACAGATTCCAAATTTTAGTAGCAACTGATGTAGCTGCAAGAGGTCTAGATATACCCCACATAGAACATGTAATTAATTACGATATTCCTCAAAATCCAGAGGACTATATTCACCGCATTGGACGAACTGCTAGAGCTGGAGCAAAGGGAAGAGCTTTAACTTTTTTAACAGACGGTGATAAAAAAAATTGGAATGCTATTGGAAAATTAATTAGTCCAAATGCCTCTGCACCAAAAAGTAAATTAGATTCAAGAAGAAAAAAGTCTAAGAAGTCTTATAGGAAGTATAAGAAAAAATATTTCAAGAAAAAATAACTTTATATATTTGCAATACTCTATTTTGAAATCTTAATTTAAAAATTAAGATGCTATATGATCTTAATAATTCTTATTTATCTGATACAGGTCTACCTGAAACCGCATCTCTAGAATAAATATAAACTGCTTTGGCGTCTCTTCCAACACCTTTGGCTGTTCCCATAACGGTATTGCAACTAGTTAAAGTTAAAGTTCCAATAATTGATAGTGTTAATATTAATTTCATATTCCAGGCACTATAGATCTTACATCATCTACAACACCTCTTGCAAAACCCCCGACTGTATTACAAGAAGAAATAAATAAATTTAAAGACAATAAAATAGAAATAAAAAGTACTTTCATCACAAATCCTGAATACTCATACCAACATTATTATATCCATTGTCAACATAAAGTATTTCCCCAGTTACTCCCTTAGAAAGATCACTCATTAGGTAAACTGATGATTTGCCAATATCTTCTAATGATAATGGTTTTTTAATAGGGGAGTTTTCAATAGTATAATTATATATCTTTCTTGATTTATTAATTACAGCACCCGCCAGAGTTCTCATCGGGCCTGCTGAAATCGCATTAACCCTTATTCCCCTGTCACCCATATCAACAGAAAGATACTTTATCGAAGTTTCCAAAGCAGCCTTTGCAACGCCCATTACATTATAACTCTGCATATATCTTGTTGATCCATAATAAGTTAGAGCCATGATAGAAGCGCCGTCGTTCATCTTTGGGGAGAACAATCTTATCATTTCAGTTAAAGAGTATGCAGAAATATGTAGAGTTTTGAGAAAGTTTTCTTTGGAAGTATTTAAATACTTTCCAGACAGTTCATTTTTATCTGAATAGGCGACAGCATGAACAAAAAAATCTATATTACCATTAATTCCATCACGAACACTTTCAAGAGAGGAGGTGTCAGATACATCGCAAGGCATAATTCCAAGGCAATTAATTTTCTCAGATAGGGGTTCAACTCTTTTTTTTATAGAGTCATTTTGATAAGTTAAGTACATACTTGCTCCCTCATCACTTAAAGACTTTGCAATACCCCAAGCAATAGAGTGATCATTAGCGATACCTACAACTAATCCTTTTTTACCTTCTAAAATCTTAGTCATTATAACTAGTTAGATAGATAGAGGCATTGGTTCCACCAAAACCAAAACTATTTGATAGGATAGAATTAATTTTAACATCATTTTTATTCTCTCGTAGAATATTCATTCCTTCAGCCTTTTCATCTAGGTTTGAAATATTAGCGGACTCAACCATAAAATCATTTTCCATCATTAAAAGAGAGTAAACAGCTTCCTGTACACCAGTAGCACCGAGTGAGTGACCAGTTAAAGACTTTGTGGAACTTGTTGGAGGAACATTATCACCAAAAACTTCTCTTATACCTTTTAATTCAATCATGTCTCCCACAGGGGTGGAGGTTCCATGAGCGTTAATGTAATCAACGGGCCTTCCCTGAGTTGCCATATGCATACATCTTACGGCCCCTTCTCCAGAGGGTTGAACCATGTCATACCCATCTGATGTTTGACCAAAACCTTGAATTTCCGCTAAAATATTCGCACCTCTTGTTTTAGCACTATCAAGACTTTCGACTACTAAAACGCCTGCACCTCCTCCAATGACAAAGCCATCTCTAGAAGAGTCATACGCACGGGAGGCAACCTCGGGAGTTTCATTATATTTACTTGAAAGCGCTCCCATGGCATCAAATAAAATTGACATTGTCCAATGCGTTTCTTCTCCACCACCGGCAAATACAATCTCTTGTTGTCCATGCCTAATAAGATCGTAAGCGTTACCAATACAATGCAAACTTGTCGAGCATGCTGAGCTGATAGAGTAATTAACGCCTTTAATTTTAAAAGGGGTTGCCAAGGTGGCAGAATTTCCTGATGCCATTGTTCTTGTAACCATGTAAGGTCCAATTTTTTTAACACCTTTTTCTCTTGCTATATCAAATGCTTGTTGTAATTGAAATGTTGATGGACCGCCAGACCCCATTACTAATCCGGTATTAACGTTTGATATGAGAGTTTCATCAAGTCCTGAGTGTTCAATCGCCTCTTTCATTGCAATATAATTATAAGCAGCACCTTCACCCATAAAACGTAAAATTTTTCTATCTACATTTTCTTCAATATTTATTTTAGGTTTGCCATGTACGTGACTTCTCATCCCAAGCTCTTCATATTCTTCACAATGACTGATACCAGATTTCACACCTTTTAAACTTTGTAAAACCTCTTTTTTGTTATCGCCTATACAAGAAACTATACCGTATCCTGTGATGACAACTCTTTTTTTACTCACTAAACAAACCCACTTTTAAATCATTAGCGTGATATATTATTTTTTCTTTGTGTATTATTTGTCCATCTCCATAACCAATTGACAGCCCTTTTTTATTTAAGGATTTTTTTAAACTAACTTTATATTCAATCAATTCTTTATCCGGTTTTATTTCTTCTACAAATTTGATTTCCCCAACTCCTAGAGCACGACCCTTTCCAGGGTATCCAAGCCAACCTAAATAAAAACCTAACATTTGCCATAAAGCGTCAAGACCCAAACATCCTGGCATGACGGGATCCCCTAAAAAATGGCACTTAAAGAACCATAAATCAGCATTAATATCTAGTTCAGCGGTTATTTCGCCTTTTCCATGGACCCCACCATCCTTATTAACTGTAGTAATTCGGTCAAACATAAGCATGGGTGGAGCGGGTAGTTGAGCATTCCCATCTCCAAATAAATTCCCTTTTCCACATTCAATAATCTCTTCATAACTATAACTAGATTGAGGTGTAAATGTGTTCATATTAGTGAGGACAATCTTTGTTATCCAATTGTAGTTTGTTTATGTCTGAAGTCAAAAGGTCTATCAAGCTTATTTCATTCACCAATTGAGTTTTATTTTTTGCAAGAGCAAATAGAATTTTCATACAAGCAAAACTAGTAACAAAGCCTGCAACCGGTCCAATCATAGCACTGTTCAAACAGCGGTGATTCTGATCAGCATATGGAAAAAGACACTCAAAACATGATGAGTTATTTTCTTGATAGTCTTGTGCAAAATAAATGCCCTCTGATGAGTTAATTGAGATAGATACAAAAGATATTTTATTTATCTTAGAAAATTTTGAAGAAAAAATTTTGTTTTGATGGTTATCAGTGCAATCAAATATTAAATCAAATTTAATTTTTGGATTTTCTTCAATAAAAGACTTAAAATTTAATGAATTCTCTTTAATTATCGTCGTAATATTAACACTCTTAAGTTTATTTTTTGAGATTTTTGATTTCGACTTTCCAATATCATTTAGATCATAATTTATCTGACGATGTAAATTTGACTTTTCAATTTTATCGTGGTCAATGAGATGTATTTCACCAACACCAGCTCGAACAAGATATTGTGATGCAACTGTTCCCAAGGCACCTAACCCAATTATACAAACCTTTTTCTTTGAGATATTAAGTTGTCCTGCTTCATCAATACCAGGAACTAGAATTTGTCTTCCAAATTCCTCTATCAGTTTATCACTTTGTTCCTGTTGACCCAAAGCCACCACTTCCTCTCTTCGTTGCATTCAAATCACTTACCAATTCAAAATTAATCTTTTCATATTTTGACACAACCATTTGTGCAATTCTCATCTTATTGGTAACTTCAAAATTGTTCGATCCATGATTAATTAAAATCACTTTAATTTCACCTCTATAATCTGCATCAATGGTCCCTGGGCTATTTAAAACAGTAATTGAGTTTTTTAGTGCTAATCCACTTCGAGGTCTGATTTGAACCTCGAGACCATCAGGTATTTCAAAAATCAACCCCGTTCCGATTAGTTTTGTTTGTTGAGGAGCAATATCAACATTTCCATTTGGTAGGAATGCTCTAATATCCATCCCAGCGCTTGACGATGTCTCATAAGCTGGAAGATCAACACTGTCATCTATTTTTTTCACTTTAATATCAACCATATTAAGCTTTAATATTCTTAAGAAATTTAACTATTTTATCAGCAAAAATTGTTTTGCTAACACTACCTATTTTTAATGAGGCACCCGATCTCCCAATCAAAATACCATTGTTATAGTTGGTATTAAAAATTTTATTTTTAGGTGTTGGATAGTTTAAAACAATAAAATCACAATTTTTGCTCAATAGCTTTTTTTTTGCATTCTGCAATACATTGTCAGTTTCATAAGCAAATCCAACTGTAATTTTAGGTTTATTTTTTCCAGTCGACATTGATTTTAAAACATCAGGATTGTTAATCAGTTTCAAAGATAAGCCATTATTTTTTTTAATTTTCACTTTACTATATTTTTCAACTTTATAGTCACTAACCGCTGCATTAAAAATTCCTAAATCTACTGACTTATATTTTTTCGCTTCTTTCAACATATCTTTAGCACTGGAAGTAAAAATATACTTAACATTTTTTGAAACTATTTGTTTAACTTGAATATATCCATGTAAACAAATAATTTTATAATTAGATTTTAAGAGACTTTTTATTAATGCCATACCTTGCCGACCCGATGACTCATTAGAGATATATCTTACCGGATCAATATACTCTCGAGTAGACCCAATGGTTATTAATGCTTTTTTCACTTATTTAAGTTGATTAAGTATTTCGCCAGGGTCAACTAATCGACCACTTCCATACTCACCACAGGCTAAAGAGCCGTCATCAGGCCCAATAAACTGATGACCAATTTTCTTTAAATAGTCCACATTATTTTGAATAATCGGATTAGCCCACATTTCTTTGTTCATAGCAGGAGCAAAATACATAGGTTTGTTTGCTGCAATCATACATGTCAACGCAAGATCATCACAAAAACCCTTTGCAAATTTAGAAATAATGTTAGCTGTTGCAGGGTAAACAATAATATGAGAATTATCTCGAGCTAATTTTATATGTCCAATTTTTTTTTCCATATCTAAATCAAAAAGTTCAGAATAAACTTGTTTATTACAAATTGTTTCAAGTAATAATTTAGAAATAAATTCAAATGTGTTTTTTGTTGCGATAACTTCATAGTCAATTGATTTTTTTTGGCATTCACGAATTAAATCTAAAGACTTGTAGCAGCCAACACTTCCCGTAATAATGATTAATATTTTCATTTTTTCTGCAATATATATATGCTGTTCGCCCCAGAAATGAAATCAATAGTTTTAACATGAGAAAAACCAATATTTTTCAGCTCATTCACAAGACTAATTTGAGAGGGAAAAGAAATAATACTTTCAGCTAAGTATTTATAACTGTGTCTATCATGAGCGACGATACTCCCAGTAAAAGGCAAAACATATTTTAAAAAGTTTTTATATGGTTTATTAAGTAAATTTCTTTTTGGTATGCCAAATTCCATAATTAAAAAATAACCATTTTTTTTTAAGCATCTATAGATCTCAGTAAAGCCATCTTTTCGATTTTTAAAATTTCTCACACCGTAAGTACAAGTTATCGTTTGAAAAAAATTTTTCCTGTATGGTAGGTTTTCTGCATATCCTACTTGGTAATTAATATTTTTAGATTTATTTTTTTTTCGAGATATATTGTGCATTTCAGAGACAGGGTCTATTGCATAAAGATTTTTTGTTATAGGTATTAAATTGAAGATATCCCCACTACCACTTGCTATATCTAAAATTTTTTCATTAGCGTTATGTTTCGATGAGACAAGATCTACAAAATATTTTTTCCAAAGTCTATGTATGCCTAGACTCATTACATCATTCATTAAGTCATATTTTGCATGAGATACATTTTCAAAAATATCTGTAATATTATATTGATTTGTACTATTTTTAGACACCATGCCTGAATTACCTGAAGTAGAAACTACAATAAGATATTTAACCTCAAAAGTTAAAGGAAAAAAAATTATTTCCATTAATAAGTCACAAAAAAAATTAAGAAAAAGTTTAAACTTTAAAGATCTTGAGTCTATATCTCAGAGAAAAATTATATCTGTAAAACGTTTTGCAAAATATATCGTTATAAGACTAGATAATGATAATTATTTGATAGTTCATTTAGGAATGAGTGGAAGATTAAAGTTTTATTTAAATGAAAATTATAAAAAAGAGAAACACGATCACGTCATTCTTCAATTTGATAAATTTAAAATAGTCTTCAATGATCCTCGTCGGTTTGGCATGTTTTTTAGACTTGAAGATATAAAAGAGGTAGAAATTTTTTTTAACAATTATGGTACTGATCTATTAGTTAACAAGGTAAGGATGAAAGAAATATATAATAAATTTATTAGCAAAAAAGTATCTTTGAAACAGGCGTTGCTCAATCAAAGTTTGATTGTAGGAATTGGAAACATTTATGCAAACGAGGCACTTTTTCATTCAAGATTAAGCCCTCTAAGGCTTACTAACTCTCTTAATTTAGCAGAATTGACTCGGCTAATAAGCTCTTGCAAATTTGTATTAAAATTATCTTTGAAGAACGGAGGCTCATCTATAAATGATTACAAATCTCCAGATGGAACACTGGGAAGTTTCCAGAGTTTGTTTAAGGTTTACCAAAAGAAGCATGTAATTTATAAAAAAAAATCCTATAAAATAAAAAAAATCATTCAAAATGGTCGTTCGACCTTTTTTTCACCTGCTTTACAAAAATAAAAAAATCTATATAAGTTATTAACGTTATTAAACGAATAACCTGTTAACAATATTTTTATATGCCACAACACAAATCAGCAAAAAAAAGACTTCGTCAATCTGATAGAAAAAAAACTGTAAACAAAGCAGTAAAATCTAATGTTTCAACCCAATTGAAGGCAATTGATAAACTCATCAAAGATAAAAAAGTAGATGAATCAATGGAAAAATTAAAAATGGTTATGTCTGTTTTGCATAAGTCTACTAAGAAGAAAATTATGCATCTTAATAAAGCTTCAAGAACTATTTCCAAACTTCAAAAAGATATTTCTGCAATTTCTAAATAATTATTTTTTTCAAGATATTTTTTTTAAAAAAAACGCTTTTTTTTATTCTTCTTTTTTAGCTTTTCATGTTTAAATACGCCTTCGTTTAGAGGAAGGAATATACATAGTGGAAGAAGAACTGCATCAAGGTGGCATAGATGTGTCCTGGTCCAAGATATCATCTGAATTAAAAAAATCTCTAGACAAAGATACCTTCCAAAATTGGATTAAACCAATTTATTTTGAATCTCATATAGATACTTCTCTCACCCTTTCAGTTCCAACAAGATTTTTACGTGATTGGATAATAAAAAACTATGCCTCAGTTATCAAAAAAGCTTATATGGATCAAGGGCATAGTATTGATAAACTAGCGATACTCGTAAAAGAGAATAATGATCGTATTATTCCTGGCACAGAGGTAATTTATGAAGATAAAGATGATGATGAAGACACATATTATGATGACATCTCTGCACCATTAGATCCAAAATTTACTTTTGATAATTTTATTGTTGGAAAGCCCAATGAGCTAGCATACGCAGCTGCACAGCGAGTTGCTCAATCAGAGGTAGTAAGCTTTAATCCATTATTTTTGTATGGAGGTGTTGGTTTAGGCAAAACACATTTAATGCATGCAGTAGCTTGGAACATAAAAAAAAGAAATCCAAAAAAAAATGTTGTTTATTTAACTGCAGAAAAATTTATGTATCAATTTATCAAAGCCCTCAGGTTTAAAAATATTATGAGCTTTAAAGAACAGTTCAGATCAGTAGATGTTCTTATGATAGATGATGTGCAATTTATTATTGGTAAAGACAATACCCAAGAAGAATTTTTCCATACTTTTAACACTTTAATTGACAAAAAAAGACAAATTATTATTTCAGCAGATAAATCACCCGCAGATCTTGACGGCTTAGAGGATAGATTAAAATCTAGATTAGGCTGGGGATTAGTTGCAGATATACACCCTTTAACCTACGAGTTACGATTAGGTATCCTTCAAGCAAAGGCTGAGCAAAAATCTTTACAGCTAACACAAGAAGTAATGGAATTTTTAGCAAATAAAATTACCAATAATGTCAGAGAAATGGAAGGTGCCTTAAATAGATTGGCTGTTCATGCATCAATTCAGGATTCTGAAATATCTGTTGACCTTGTGAAAGATGTATTAAAAGATTTACTTAGAACTAACTCTAGAAAAATTACAATTGATGAAATCCAAAAGAAAGTTGTTGAGCATTACAATATTAAACTTTCAGATATGCATTCTCCTAGAAGATCGAGATCTGTTGCGCGTCCAAGACAGGTAGCTATGTATTTAGCAAAATCAATTACAACCAGATCTTTACCTGAAATTGGTAGAAAATTTGGTGGCAGAGACCACACTACCGTTATCCATGCTATTAAAACTATTGAAGAAATTATGGTTAATGACCCTAACTTAGCAGAAGATATTGAACTTTTGACTAGAATATTGCAAACTTCCTAAATGGATTTTAGAGTTAGTCGAGAGGCTTTTTTAAGAGTTTTAACTCATGTCAGTTCAATTGTTGACAGTAGATCGACTATTCCCATTTTATCCAATATTTATATTAAATGTGACAACAACCAAATTGAAATAAGATCGACAGATATGGACATCTCTATTCGAGAGTTTGTTTCAACTGACTCTTCAAAAAATGGTGAAGCAACGGTTAACTCAAGAATACTTACTGATATAATTCGTAAAACAAAAAAAAACTCTATTGTAAAATGTAAATTAGAGGGAAACAGATTAATAATAAATTCTGATAACTCTGTTTTCGAATTAAACGCATTAACGGCAGACGAGTTCCCAAAGTTTGTACCGTTAGACCCAACAAACTCTTTCGAGCTATCTATACCTCAGATTAAAAGACTCTTTAACAAAACAAAATTTGCAATATCTGCCGAAGAGACAAGATATTATCTCAATGGTATTTACTTTCATACTATCACCAATGGAGCAAATTCTACCTTAAGATGTGTTGCTACTGACGGTCATAGATTAGCTAAGACGGAGTTAGATCTAGCAAATGTAATTAACATATCAGGCATTATTCTCCCAAGAAAATTTATACTTCAGTTAGACCGTATGTTAGGGGACTTTGAAGGTAAGGTAAAAATAATATGCACAGATACTCAGGTAAGCTTAGAAGCAGATAACTTCATAATAATAAGTAAGCTTATCGATGGAACTTTCCCAGATTACGAAAAAGTAATACCTGTATCTAATGACAAATTACTACAAGTTGAAGCGGAACCTTTTTTTAATGCTATTGATAGAGTCTCGACTGTAAATCAAGACAAAACACCCACAGTTAAATTACAATTTGAAAATAATAGTATTAAGATTATGGCTACAAGCACAGACAGCAACAAAGGAGACGAAGAGGTTGCAGCAAACTATGCTGCTGAGGGTTTAGAAATACTTTTTAATTCAAAATATATTTTGGATTTACAAGATGTGATTGAAGGAGATACTATGATCTTAGAGTTACTTAACCAATCATCACCAGTCATAGTAAAGGACCCTAAAGACTCAACAAGTTTATATATTTTAATGCCAATGAGAATTTAATTGTCCCCACCACTGAAGGGTTTACAGTTATCTAACTACAGAAATTTCAGAAACAAAAAAGAAGTTTTTAAATTTGAACATACTTTGTTCAAAGGAAAGAATGCCGTTGGAAAGACCAATATTTTAGAGGCCATAAGTTTTTTATGCCCTGGCACAGGCTTTAGAAAAGATGGAATACAAAATTTTATTTTTCAAAAACAAGAAAAATTAAAGAGTTCTATTACATTTGATTTTGAGAATGAGGATTTAGAAAATCATTTAACTATTGAATTAAGTAACAAAGATGAAAGATGGTCTAAACAATATTTTTTAAATGATAAAAAAATACAACAACAAAAATTATTGGATATTTTTCAACTGTTTTGGTTTACGGAGATAGATAAGGTTTATTTTATTAAAGATACTCAATATCAAAGAAATACTATTAATCGAATTATTTGTTATTTTGAACCAAAATTATTCAGTTTATTGAATCAATACACCAAGCTAAGAAGAGAAAAGAAAAGAATATTGCAATCCTCACAGGATAATTCATGGCTTATTTCAATCGATAAACAACTTTTTGACATAGGTAAGTCTATTATTGAAATCAAAATAGAGTTTCTCAAAGAATTTCAAAATTTTTTATCAGATGAAAGCAAAAAGTTCTTTGATTTTGAAATCATTCCAAGTTTTGGCTTATCAGAAAAAGAAAACTTTTTAGAAAAATTTCAAAGAGGTCTTTCGGATGAGAGTCAATGGCCAAATGATCATAAACTTCAGTCAGATCATGACCCCAAAAAATCAATTTTTGAGATTACAAACAATCAAAAAAATATTTCTCAACTATCTTCTGCACAGTCAAAAATGTTAATTTTAAGCCTACTTCTTAGTTGTGCAAAATTTCTAAATCGTAACAGAATTACTATTTTTTTAATTGATGAAATATTTGATAACTTTGATATGGTAAATATTAATAAAGTTATTGAATACTGTGCAGAAAATAAATTTCAGACATTCTTTTCAACCACTGATAACTTCACGCTCAAAGGGAATATAGACAATTTAGAAATAAAGGAAATTTTGTAATGGCAGATCAATATACAGCATCCTCAATTAAGGTCTTAAAGGGCTTAGAGGCCGTGAGAAAAAGACCGGGTATGTATATTGGTGATACTGATGATGGCACAGGTCTGCATCATATGGTTTACGAGGTACTTGATAATTCTATCGATGAGGCGCTTGGAGGATATTGTGACAATATTCAATTAATTATAAATAAAGATGGTTCAGCAACAATCTCTGATAATGGCAGAGGAATACCTGTAGATAAGCATAAAACTGAAAAGGTACCTGCTGCTGAAGTTATAATGACTCAATTACATGCAGGAGGTAAATTTGACCAAAATAGTTATAAAATTTCGGGAGGCCTTCACGGAGTCGGTGTTTCTGTTGTAAATGCTTTATCTGAAAAACTTTCTCTAACTATCCGTAGAGGGGGAAAAATTCACACTATGGAATTTAAAGATGGAGTTACATCAAAAAAATTAACTGAGGTGGGAGTTATGAAAAAAACTGAGAGAACTGGTACCACTGTTCAATTTTGGCCATCCAAAAAAATTTTTTCTAACACAACTTTAGTACTTAAAACCTTAGAAAATAGAGTTCGTCAATTAGCTTTTCTTAATTCTAACGTCCGAGTAACTTTGGCTGACATGCGCACCCCTAAGGCAGAACCAATAGAGTTTTATTATCAAGGAGGTTTAACAGCATATGTTCAATTTCTGAATTCTAGAAAATCAACTCTAAATAAAATAATCCCATTTAATGGTGAGTCTAATGGAATTAAAGTTGAAGGGGCTTTGCAATGGAATGATGGATACAATGAAAATATGCTATGTTTCACTAACAACATACCCCAAGGAGATGGAGGAACACACCTACAAGGTTTTCGATCAGCACTTACTCGCTCACTAGTTGGATATTCAAACACCGTTGCTGTCTCAAAGAAAGGTAATATTACTATATCAGGAGATGATGCTAGAGAGGGTATGACATGTGTATTATCTGTTAAGGTTCCTGACCCTAAGTTTTCATCGCAAACAAAAGATAAATTAGTTTCATCAGAAGTTAGACCTGTTGTTGAGAAAATTATCTCAGAACAATTAAGCGCTTGGCTTGAACAAACACCAGGAGAGGCAAAAAAGTTAGTATCAAAAATTATTGAGGCCGCAAGTGCTCGAGAAGCAGCAAGAAAGGCTAGGGAGCTAACAAGAAGAAAAAATGTATTAGAGACATCATCACTTCCAGGTAAATTAGCTGACTGCCAAGAAAAAGACCCTATTAACTCTGAGCTTTTCATAGTTGAGGGTGACTCTGCTGGTGGCTCTGCTAAGCAAGGTCGAGATAGAGTAACTCAAGCCATACTTCCACTTAGAGGCAAAATATTAAATGTAATTAAAGCCAATCCCCATAAAATCTTAGAAAATAATGAAATTTCTGCTCTTATCACTGCAATTGGTGCTGGATATGGAAATCCACCAAAGGATAAAGAATATAATCCATCTGATTATTTTAACCCTGACTCAATGCGTTATCATAAGATTGTTATTATGACAGACGCCGATGTCGACGGTAGTCATATTAGAACTTTATTGCTCACATTTTTTTATCAATTTATGAGAGATATCATAACCACCGGACGGTTGTATATTGCTCAACCCCCTCTTTATAAGGTTAAAAAAGGAAATGCGGAAAATTATTTATTAGACGATAAGGAACTTACAAAGTTTTTACTTTTAAATAATAAAGATGATCTTGACTTTAACATTTACAATAAAAAGAAAAAAATCCAACTAAAAGAGGAGCAGTTAAATGAGTTAATTGATTTGGCCTCTCGTGCAAACTCTGCTTATCAAAATTTAGACCTTACATATTTAGACACACAGTTCTTTGATCAAATTATTAATACTGGATTATTTTTCATGGATTTTCCTCCAAATAAAATTGAAAAGTCACAATTTAAAATTTTTCTTTCCAATTTAAATCAGGTTTATAAATCACAAAATATTAAATTTACATTTCAAAGTATGATTAGTAATGAACTTGTTTTTTTACAAGAGAAAGAGGGTTATAATAAAATTATAAAAGTGCCCTTAGATAAATTACTACATTTAAGAGAGTTTATTTCTATAGGAAATTTAGATCTTTATAACAAAATGGGTTTTTCAAAATCTACTGATGCTTATTTTGGGATTTCTAAGTTATCATCAAAAGAAAACTTTAATTGCAATGGACTTGTAGAATTTTTTAACACTCTCTTTGAGATGAGTAAAAAAGGTCAATCAATAAGTCGATACAAGGGCCTTGGTGAAATGAACCCTGAACAATTATGGGAGACAACTTTAGACCGAGCAAATAGAAAGTTGCTTCAAGTTAAACTCGAAGATCAAATTAATGCCGAAAGACAACTCATCATGCTCATGGGAGATGATGTGACCGATAGGAAAAGTTTTATTCAAGAAAATTCAGTTAAAGTAGCAAACTTAGATATTTAGTTGGATAATCAAAAAAACTCTCTTTTCGTCAATTCCTCTGATTTTCTAATTATACGAGCTATTGCTTTTGGCGGTCAGGCCGCTACTTTATCAATTACACAGTATTTTTTCGAGATTTCAAAAATTGTTGCAACTGCTTCATGGATTATAGCCTTTGTCTTGATGGCTAGCATTATCTTAGGTTTTTACTTAAACAAAGGTGATAAAATTATTTCAGAAAAACAAGTCTTCATATTTTTATGTTTTGATATCATTCAAATTTCGAGTTTAATTGCTTTGAACGGGGGATACACTAATCCATTTATATTTATCATCTTAGCTCCTATTGCTATTGCAGCATCATACCTAGCGATAGAAAGAATAATTATTATTTTAAGTTTGGCGTTAGTTTGCTTTGCCTTAATATTTAATTTCTTTATTGCTCTTCCTCCATCCGTTCATCCCAATATTAATTTTACATATAGTCTAGCTATCATGATCTCTCTTTTTATAAGCAGTATATTTTTAGTTTTTTATCTTTATTACTTTTCTCTAAACTACAAAAGCACGCAAAAAGCATATGAATTGGCAAGCAAGCAACTTCAAAATGAAAAAGAACTTTTAAAAGTAGGTGGGCTAGCAGCAGCAGCTGTTCATGAACTAGGGACACCATTGAATACAATAAACCTAATTGTCGGAGACTTTAATCAAGATAAAAAACTAAAAGATGATTATGGAAAAGATATTAAAACGTTATTGTTAGAATTAGATAGATGTAAGGCAATACTTAAAGAACTTTCAACTAATCCTGAGTCTGCAGAACTCTCCTCTGAAATAACTAATATGTCATTAGATGCATATGCACAATCTTTGTGCGAACAATTCTCAAATAATTATCGTGCAATAAATTTAGATTATAGATCGGATGAAAATTCTAAAAATATTAATATTAAAATTACACCTGAGCTTAATATCGCTATGAATAATATAATCAAAAATGCAATTAGTTTTGCGTATAAAGAAATATTAATAATTTCAGAAACTTCAACAAATACATATTCTATCAAAATCCGTGATGACGGCCCAGGTTTTGATAAAAAGTTTATAGCTAATTTTGGAAAACCATTCTATTCTAGCAGGCCTGAAAAAGGGGTAAATATGGGCCTTGGGTTATTCATAACAAAACAAATGATTGAAAATCTAAATGGTGAAATATCAGTACAAAGTAATAATGGAGCAGAAGTAACTTTAACATGGCAGATTTAGAACAAAACGCAGTAACAAAAGACAAAACACTTTTTATTATTGAGGACGATAAGCCCTTTCGAGAGCGATTAACCACTTCTTTTCAACGAAAAGATTTCACAGTAACAGCAGCTGCGTCTAAAAAAGAGGCATTAGACCTTTTATCAGGCAATAACTTTAATTACGCCATAGTTGACCTACGCTTAGGAGACGGCTCTGGACTCGATGTTATTAAGGTAATAAAAGAGCAAAACCCAGAGTGTCGGACCGTTATGTTAACTAGTTACGGCAACATAGCTACAGCAGTGTCATCTGTAAAATTAGGCGCTGATGATTATTTAACAAAACCAGCTAATATTGATGATATTGAAAAGTCACTAATGTCCTCCACAGCTACATCTCTGCCCCCACCTCCTGAAAATCCAATGTCCGCTGATAGAATTAGATGGGAACATATACAAAGAGTTTTTACTCAGTGTAACCGTAATGTTTCTGAAACAGCAAGACGATTAAAAATGCATCGAAGAACTCTTCAAAGAATTCTAAATAAGCACGCCCCTAAAGAATAGTATATACCTGCAATCTTTGTTATTCTGCCTAGATGTCTGAGTCACGATTAATTCTTGTAGATGGCTCAGGATATATTTTCCGAGCCTATTACGCCTTACCTCCAATGAATAATTCTAAAGGCATACCTACCAATGCTGTTTATGGATTTTGTAATATGATGCTTAGACTAATTGAAGAACACCCCAGTGACAAAATACTAATAATACTTGATGCCGGTAAGAATACTTTTCGAAACACTTTATTTCCTGATTACAAAGCGAACCGCGGAGAGGCACCTGAGGATTTAATACCCCAATTTAGTATCATTCGCGAAGCTATTGAAGCTTTTGGACTCGACGTCATTGAAAAAAAAGATTTTGAGGCCGATGACGTTATTGCAAGCTATGTTAAATATGGAGAGAATAATAAAATACCCACTACTGTATTTAGTTCTGACAAAGATCTTTTTCAATTGTTATCGGCGAACAATCGCATCATGGACCCAATGAAAAATGTTGAGATTGATGAAGCAAAAGTAATGGAAAAATTTGGAGTTGGCCCAGATAGAATTACAGATGTTCAAGCTTTAATAGGAGACAGTGTTGATAATATACCGGGGGTTCCAGGAATAGGTCCTAAAACAGCTGCTAAATTAATTAATGAATTCGGTACTTTTGAGGAGCTTTTGCTAAAAAAAGATCAAATTTCAAATGTTAGAATAAAAAACCTTATTACTGATCATGAGGAGTCTGCAAAAATTAGTCATAAGCTTGTCATTTTAAAAAACGATCTTGAGTTACCCATTAAAATAGAAAAGTTAAAACAATTTGATGACTCCACAAAGTTGAATGACTTCTTCAAAAAGTACGAATTTAAATCCCTTATAAGAACTAGTGCCAATGAAACAAAACCTCATGCATCAAAAAAAAATATAGATTTTAAATCATTAACTAAAACAAAAGAAATAATAGAATATCTCAATTCTCTTAAATCTGAAAAAATATTGGCTGTGGATTTAGAAACTGACAGTTTAGACGTAAATACTGCAAATATTATTGGAGTATCTTTATCGAATGCCGACCAAGCTTATTACTTACCGTTTAAATCCCCGGAAAATGAATTATCCAAGAAAGATCAAGAAAGTGTGCTCAAAAACCTTAGTGAACTGTGTGGAGATGAATCCATATTAAAATTATTTCACAATGCAAAATATGACTCTGTAATATTAAAACGTTTTGGTGTGAACACTGTCTCTTTCCAAGATACATTGCTTATGTCTTTTTTTGTGAACAATGGTTTAACAAAACATAACTTAGAGGATTTGTATTATTACTATTTTGGAGAAGAAAAAGAAAAGTTCAAAGATGTTATAAAAAATGAGTCCAAGAGAAAATACAAAGATTTTTCTGAAGTGCCATTAGAAGCTGCTACAAATTATGCTGCTCATGATGCATATGCCACTTTCAAATTATATGAAACTCTTAATGAGCAGATAGCTGAGTCCTTAGATAGTTGGATTTATTATGATATTGATAAAAAACTAAGTTTGGTTCTTCAAGAAGTAGAGAGTACTGGTTGTAAAATTGATTTAAAATTTTTAAATAAACTAGAAAAAGATCTCAACAAAGAGATCGATAAAATTGAACAAAAAATATTTAAGATTGCTGGTGAAGAATTCAATATTGGATCACCAAAACAATTAACTGAAATTTTCAAGAAATTAGACATTAAAGTCACAAAGAAGACTAAGGCAGGAGACTTTCAAACAAATGTGAAAGTATTAGAGCAGTTAGAGTCCGAAGGTGTTGAAATAGCCTCACATATTTTGCAATGGAGGCAATACTCTAAGCTTGTGTCTACCTACACCTCATCATTAGCTGACCACGCAGATAAAAAAGACAGGGTTCATAGCACATTTAATATTGCCGCAACCATAACAGGACGACTAAGTTCATCTGAACCTAATCTTCAAAACATCCCTATCAGAACTGAAATTGGAAAAAAGATAAGGACAGCCTTTATAGCTGAAAAAGAGCATGAGCTTTATAGTTTTGACTACTCACAAATTGAACTTAGAGTTTTATGTGAGGCGTGTGAAGACCCAAATTTATTGAAAGCTTTCCAAGAAGATCAGGACATTCATGAAAGTACGGGCCAATTAGTTTTTAATAAAAAAATAATTAACGATAATGACAGAAGGATGGCTAAGATTATTAATTTTGGAATAATCTATGGAATTAGCCAATATGGTTTAGCTAAACAGTTAGGTGTTAGCAATGCTGAAGCTAAGCTTTTCATAGATAACTATTTTAAAAAATTTCCAAATATTAATGACTTTATGAAAGCAACCACCGAAAAAGCAAAAAAACTAGGCTACGTTGAAAACCTATTTGGAAGAAAGTCTCACATTAAAGACATCAATGCTAAAAACTTTATGCTCCGATCTTTTGCAGAAAGACAAGCTATCAATGCACCTATTCAAGGCACAGCATCTGAGTTAATAAAAATTGCAATGTTGGATATTCATAACTATTTAGAGAAAAATAAATGTAAATCTAAAATGACATCTCAAGTTCATGATGAGCTTTTATTTGAAATTTATAAAAAAGAAAAAGATATCATTCCAGAAATAGCTAAGTTGATGGAAACATCACATCAAAAATATAAGTCATTTAAAACACCTATAAAAGTTGACTTTGGTGGTGGATTAAATTGGGGTGAAGCTCATTAGAAATCATCATCAGGCTTGTTAAAGGCCATCCATCTTTCTAATTCATGGTATCCGCCAATTTTTTCACCATTGATAATTATTTGTGGGAAAGTCTTAGCAGTTGGAAATATTTCGAAAAATTGTTCTCTACTATAATCTTGATTTAACATCAATATTTCTGGGTCATGAGTTGCCAAGGCTGACTTAGCCATAGTACAAAAAACACAATTATCTTTGCTATATATCTTTACTTCCACTTAGAAAGACTCATCAAATGACAAGGAGCGATCTGTTGGGCGTTGATATTCAGAAACTCTTTTTTCAAAAAAGTTAGTCACATTTTGAACATCCAGAGCTCTCATAAAGTCAAATGGATTTTCTGTATTAAACACTCTATCAAATCCAAAAAGATCAGCTATACGATCTGATACAGCTTCGATATACATACACATCATCTCTTTGTTCATGCCAATAAGATCAACGGGTAGCGCGTCGGTGACAAATTCTTTTTCAAATTCAACTGCTTCTCTAACAATTTCCTCAAACTCTGATTGAGTCACAGCACCTGGTATTAAATCCATTGATTTAATATCTTCATCTGACAATGTTCCCTTATTAAACTTTTCACTTAATGTTTTAAACATTAAAGCAGAGAAACTAAAATGCATTCCTTCATCTCTTGCAATCCAATCATTAGAAAGTGCTAGACCTGGAAGCAGACCTCTTTTTCTAAAGTAATAAATGGCACAAAAAGATCCTGCAAAAAATAACCCCTCAACCAACCCAAAAGCTATTAAACGCATAAGTAAATTTTGATTTCCATTAAGCCATTTTGAAACCCACTGTGCTTTTTTATTAATACAGGGAACATTTTGAATTGCAGAGAACAACTTATCTTTTTCTGATGGGTCCTCGACGTAGGCTTCTATTTGTAAACCATACATTTCAGCATGAATAGATTCATTTAGCATCTGCATAGTAATAAATAATCGAGACTCAGGAATTAAAATTTCATTATAAAATCTTGATGCTAGATTCTCGTTTATCATTGCCTCCGAATTAGCAAAAAACGCAAGCACATGTTTAATAAAGTGTATTTCTCCCTCGCCAAGTGTCTTTAGATCTCTTAAATCATCTTGGAGTGAAACTTCTTCGGGCGTCCAAAACGCTTGTACATGTTGTTTATAACGATCGAAAATTTCTTGATGTTGAATAGGGAAAATTGATTTGCATCCTTTAGATATCATGACTTGCTCCTTAAAATAAATTGATAAAACATCTTACGCACTACATGTTACGCAATCTTCTGGTTCATTAGATTGCGCCTCTTTCACATAAGACTCTTTTGCTTTCTTTTCAGAGGACACGGTTACTTTAACTGCGTCTACAGCTGACCGGCTTCTCAGGTAATACATGCCTGTTTTCAAGCCTTTTTTCCATGCATACATATGCATAGAGTTCACTTTTCCAAAAGTAGGGGTTGCTAACCATAAGTTCATGGATTGGGTTTGATCGATAAATGGCGCTCTGTCCGCTGCCATATCAATAACTGTTTTTTGAGATGTTTCCCAAACAGTTTTGTAAACATCTTTTAGGTCTTCGGGAAATCCCTCAATATTCTGAACAGAGCCATTTTCTAATATAATTTGATCGCGTAATTCTTTACTCCAAAGGTCCCTTTTCATCAATTCTTTTACAAGGTGACGATTTACTAATAAAAATTCACCAGAGAGAGTTTGTCGTTTATAAATATTTGATGTTTGCACTTGGAAAGTTTCTGTATTCCCCAAGATGATACCAGTTGAAGCTGTAGGCATACATGCTGTTGTCAAGGAATTGCGTACACCGTGTTTTTGAATCTTCTCCATTAGGCCTTTCCAGTCCCACATACTTGATGGTTTAACGCCCCACAGATCAAATTGAAATTGTCCCTCAGAAAGAGGTGAGCCCTTAAAAGTAGAATAGGGCCCTTTGTCAGTTGCAAGCTCCATTGATGCCTCTAAGGCACCAAAGTAAACTGTTTCAAATATTTGTTTATTAATAATTTGTGCTTGAACAGAGTCATATGCAATATTCATTTTGAAATAAACATCAGCCAGACCTTGGATGCCAAGGCCAATTGGTCGATGACGACTATTCGAGTTCTCTGTCTTATCTGTAGGATAAAAGTTTATATCTATGACCTGATCTAAGTTTTTTGTAGCTAGTTTTGCAACTTGGTATAAGTTTTGGTAATCGAATTTACTTTCATCTGTGACAAACTTTGGTAATGCGATTGACGCTAGATTACAAACAGCTGTTTCATCTTTTTCAGAGTATTCAACAATTTCAGCACATAGGTTAGATGATTTAATTACACCAATATTCTTTTGGTTAGATTTTTCATTTACAGCATCTTTGTAAAGCATATACGGTTGACCAGTTTCAATTTGTGCTTCAATGATCTTTGACATCAAGGCTCTTGCCTTAATTCTTTTAAGATCAGGCATTTCATTTTCGTATTTAGTGTATAGTTCTACAAATTCTTTCCCATAAGTATCAGACAATCCAGGACATTCATGTTCACTCATTAATGTCCAATCAGCATCCTCTTCAACTCTTTCCATAAATAAATCTGGTATCCAAAGAGCATAAAATAAATCTCTAGCTCTGAATTCTTCAGCACCTGTGTTTTTTCTAAGCTCTAAAAATGACTCAATATCAGCATGCCATGGCTCTAAATAGACTGCAAATGAGCCCTTTCTCTTGCCACCACCTTGGTCAACAGATCTTGCAGTTTCATTAAAAATTTTAAGAAATGGAATTAGTCCATTCGACTTGCCATTTGTTGATTTAATACGACTTCCACCACCTCTAATATTATGGGCATGAAGGCCGATACCACCTGCAGTTTTAGAAATTAAAGCACAGTCTTTTACTGTATTAAAAATTCCTTCAATAGAGTCATCTTCCATTCCAATCAAAAAACAAGATGATAGCTGTTGCATTTTTAAACCACTATTGAAAAGAGTGGGCGTTGCATGTGTATAGAAACCTTGAGATAAACTATCATAGGTTTTTTTAACCTGATAAAAATCGAACTTATCTCCTGATACACATAGAGCAACTCTCATCCACAAATCCTGAGGTCTTTCTGCAGTTTTATTATTTGACTGGAGGAGATATGCTCTAAATAAAGTGGTTAGTGCAAAATAATCAAAATAATAATCTCTATCGTAGTCAATAATTTTTTCTATTTCTTCTGCATTTGCTTTTACTTTTTCATAATATTCATCACGTAGTAATCCATCTTCATAAAGATTTTTAGTTGCAATAATAAAGCCTGGTGTTTCTTTATGAAGAGCATTAGCTTTAATTCTGCCTGCTAAATAAGAGTAATCAGGATGCTCAACTGTTAGTGCAGCAGCTGTTTCTGCCAAG
>CACKOX010000014.1 GCA_902601865.1 uncultured Alphaproteobacteria bacterium
CTGATCCTGAATTTATTGTCGAATTAAATAATTTAGATAATGTTGACCATTTTGTGAGAGTTCACTCTGGTACAGAATATTGGGTCGCCTCTCTTGGTTTTTGGCCAGGTCTTCCTTTCACTATGCCTTTAGATCCCCGATGTAAGTTAACAGCGCCTAAGTACAACCCTCCAAGAACTTGGACACCAAAAGGAACTGTTGGCATGGGCGGGTCATCAACTGCAATATATCCAGACCGTCTTCCAGGTGGATATCAAATATTTGGTCGAACCCCAGTTCCAATATGGGATCCAGAAAAAAACTTTGATGTGTTCAAAGATAGTATTTGTTTATTTAGACCTGGAGACAGAATTAAATTTATACCTTGTGATTATGATGAGTTCGAGATGATAGAAAAAAAAGTTAAAGAGAAAACATATAAATATGACCTCATTGATGAGCACAAATTTTCAATAAAAAAATATAAACAATGGCTAACACAATTAGACTATAATAAGAAATTTTAAATGTTTGAAGTTATAAAACCAGGTTTAGAAACATCTGTTCAAGATTACCCGGGAAGAATTGGATTTCTAAATCAAGGTTTCCCCCCTTCTGGACCTATGGACAGTTGGTCTTTTAGGCTTGCAAATCTTCTTGTAGGGAACCATGAAAATACGGGTGCACTTGAATGCCAGTATACAGGCCCTACTCTTAAATTTGAAAAAGATCATGTTATTTCAATTTGTGGCGCAGATATGCAACCAAAAATTGATGGTAGGTCTATTCCAATGTGGGAAAGTATAATGGTGAAATCTAATCAAACTCTTGAACTTGGTTTTACTGTTACTGGTGCCCGATCCTATATTGCTTTTTCTGGAGGCATTGACTCAGAAAAATGGTTGGGTTCTCAATCGACATTTCATAAAGCTGGTGTTGGAGGAATTGATGGTTATGCTTTAAAAGAAAGTCAAAAAATTTCACTTGGTAACTCAAAAGGAAAAATTGGAAGAAAGATAAGAGCTGAATCTATCCCAGACATTACTAATTCAGGAGTATGGGAGATTGAGGTAGTTAGGGGACCAAATGATGATTGGTTAGATAATGCTGGTTATGAAACATTTTTAAAAGCTGATTGGAAACTTCAAGCCAGAAGTGACCGAACAGGGTTTAGACTTGATGGGCCCTTACTTAGTTTTAACGAAAAAGCGACAAATAAATCACCTGAGCATGGTTATGAACCCTCAAATATTATAGATCAAGGATACCCTATTGGTGGCATAAATCTCGCAGGTCAAACACCAATTATCCTTGTAAATGATGGTCCAAGCATGGGGGGATTTATAGTTCCATTTACAGTTCCCTCAGCCTCTTTTTGGAAACTTGGTCAAGCAAAACCAAATGAAAAATTTAAATTTAAAGAAATAAGTGTGCTAGAAGCTCAAGAAATGAGATCTGAGCAAACCTCTCTTTGTTCAATGGGAAGTATTATTTAACAATGACCACTGAAGTTTTGACCTCTGTGCCTGGGAACATATGGAAGGTCCTAGTAGAAGTTGGTGATGAAGTGAACGAGGGAGATGTTTTATTTATTATGGAAGTAATGAAATCAGAGGTAAATCATAGTGCTCCAGTAAGTGGAACTATTTCTCAGGTCAATATCAGTAATGATCAAGAGGGAGTTAATCCAGGTACTGTAGCTGTAGTGATCGAATAAATGAGCAATATTCCTTTATTATATAATGGTCCCACATCTCCATTTGGTAGAAAATGTAAAGTCGCTGCTTTAGTCTTAGAAATTGAACATGAAGAGGAAAAGATAAATATTTACAAATCCAGATTTCTTGATGAGTTTAATCCCTTGAGACAAGTCCCAACCCTAATAGTTGGGAATAAGACAATTACTGATAGTGATAATATTTGTTTATACTTTGATAGTATCTCAAAACGAAAGTCTATTTATCCAAATGAACGATACTGGGAATGTATGACGATGATTAGTATTTCTAATGGAATAATGGAAAATGCAGTAAATCGATATATAGAAACATCAGCGATACCAGAAGACGAACAAAGATCCAAATCAATTGAAAGATACGAAAAAAAAATTTTAAGATCTATTCAATGGATTGAAAATAAATTTGATGAATTTGTTAGCGATCATCTTACAATGGACCAGATATCGGTTGCTTGCGCGTTAGACTATACTTCGCTGAGACTTAATAGTAACTGGGGTGAGAACAATCCTAAACTAAAAACATGGCTTGAAAGATTGACTGAGAATAATTTTATGAAATCTACCTTACCGGGGGAAAGTTTTAAATATGAATAAAAGCTTTAGAAAATATTTTAACAAATGATACATTATTCAATGATGAGATTATTAGCTGTCCTAATTGTATTTGTTTTATTAGCGCCCTTATCTGGTAAAGCTGAATATGAAATGCATATACCTAATTGTACGCAAAAAGGTGTTGAAAATTGCGGTGGTTTTTTGTTTGATAATGAAACTGGCGATGTCTTGTTTTGTGGATCTGAAAGTTGCATTGATTTAAAGCTGCCAAAATCTTGGAAATCTAAACAAAGTGATAAACAATCAAAACAAGATCAAATAATTGAAATGCTATCAAATATTCAAGTTGGAACAGTAACTTCAAGTGTTCAAAATATTGAACCCTCATCAAACCAAGTAGTTGAAGAAAAAGTAGTGAAAACAGAGGATATAAAAGAAGAGAAAAAAGAGTCAAAAAAAGAAGAGAAAAAAATTGAAAAGTGTGACAAAGAAAAGAAAAGTTTGTGTAAAGGTTCTGGTGGAATGCAGCTTGGTGGAACAGGTATGAAACTTAAGAAACCATCTAAAAAATAATTTGAGAAAAAGTAAAAAAAGAAAAATCACTGCCCTTTTCTTAATAAGAGAAAAGCTTGCGCTAGATTTATCAAATGAAATTAGTATGCACAAAGAGGAGGCGTATGAGATCGTTGATTTTTCTTTTCAATTGAGTGACAAACTTCCCTCTACTTATGAAGAGTTGAAATCTGAAATTAAGGCTTACATTATTATAAATATGTTATCTTTGGTTACTAAATTCCACTAGTGTCAATTTCTTTTACTTGTGTAGTTTGACTTTTATCCTCTAATAACAAATCATATTTTTTGTTCTCATTTATCATGTAGGAATTATCACTCAGTATAATATCCATTCTTCTGTTATTGAAACTATAGTCGCAAGTAACAGAAAAAATTAACTTATTATCATCTGTGATACTATCGAGGTAAATTTCCCAAGTTGTTTTACTTTTAAGTTTATTTGGAAACTGTTTTACTTCAGTAGAATATTCATCAGAATTTTTATTTTGAAAAGATTTTATAAATTGACTTTGTATATCCAAGCATTCCACAGGATTTAATTGAAGTAATTTATTTGAGCCGTGTATTTCATAAATATTTCCAGTTTTGGTGGCTTTAATAACATAGTTTTTAAGATATTTATTTGAGATCAAAACTCTTTCTTCTTGAATTGATATGCTTTCAATTATTTCTTTTTTAAACTTTATGTCCCCGTCATTTTCATACTTAAATATATTCTCATATAACTTATAACCAAAAAGATCTATAGCATGAGAATTAAGAGAAATGAGCAACAAAGAGAGGCTTAATGACAAAATCCTTAGCATACATCATTGTAACATTGATTTAGTTCTTTGTAATTTTATTGAGTGGATAAGGAACATCTTTTATTGAAAAATTTTGACAATATTCAACCCCCTCTAATAATTTATCCCATAAAACTTTTGTCTCATTTTCTAAAATAGGCATAAGAAATGATGCTAAACTGAGAAACCATAATTTAAAAGAGTCTTTAGAAATTCTATCTAAATCAGAATTGATTATTTGAGAAAATGTATCTTTCCATTGATTCAATAATAATGTTGCCTCATCCTTTGATAAATCTTTAGGGGAAATAAAATATTTTTTTTGAACTGTTGATTTATCTTGCTCTAAAATTGAAAATTTAAATTGATAGGCACTATCAAGAATCATGGCTCGTTCTTGACTATCATTTATTTCAATCCAACTGATAAAGCCTTTTAATAAACTTGAACTAATATTTTCCAGCTGCTCATAGTCAATATTTTTGTTCATAGTAATAATTTAAAAATTATATATTGAGAAATGATTTAATTTCCTTAGCTAGGGCCAACATTTCCAAACAACCTTTTCCAGTTCTTTGTTTTTCTACAACTGTGAGGCCAAGGCCCATAGAGGAAACAAAAATTTGTCTATTACCTAAAATAGTTTTTGCTTTTTTGACTTTCATGCGATCGACAAATTTTATTGCTTCATGAATTAATTTTGATTTAGCATTTGCTCTATTGATTAAAATTAAAATTTCCTTTTTTTCACGTTTTGCTAACTCAATAATTGACTCCGTTGCCCAAAAATCTACCTGTGAAGGAGAAATTGGAATAACTACTAAATCTGCTATTTCAATTGCAGGCCTGCCATCCGCGTCTATCTTGGGTGGAGTATCAATTATGACTATGTCTGATTTTTGCTTAAGAGATTTAGCTTCATATTGAGCGCCCCATAGACTTGCGGTTTTAAATTCTATTGTATTCTTGTCTTTGAGTTTATCTTTTCTCATAAGAAACCACTTACCCAAACTACCTTGCGGGTCGGTATCTAAAATCACGGTGGAAAGATTGTGTTTAATTGAAAAAACAGTTGCTAAATTAGCAGCAATTGTTGTTTTTCCAGAACCACCTTTTTGTTGAGCGATGGTAATTACTTTAGACACAATTTAAGTATAAAAATATAAAACCTATAAGAAAGTCTTATTTAAAAAATCCTGTGGGTTTATTTTATTCAATAAAATAAGGATATTTTTTATAGGAAATAAACTTTACATAATTTATATTGCTCAAATGCAACCTTTTCAATTTAACACAACAGCAGGTATTCGATTTGGTGAGGGACATTCAGAAAATACAGCTGAAGAAGTATCAAACAAACTTGGGAACAGAATCCTCTTTGTTACAGATCCTGGTCTAGTTAAATTAGGATTGATTGATAAAACCATATCCGCTCTTCAAAAAAATTCGGAAATATTAATTTTTGATAATGTAGAAGCAGATCCTTCTTTAAAAACTCTATTGAAATGCGTTCAAGAAGGAAAAGATTTCAAGGCAACGGGTGTGATAGGTTTTGGTGGCGGTTCTTCTATGGATGTGGCTAAGCTAACTGCTCTTTTGATAGGGTCAAATGAAGACATCCATCAAGCTTGGGGGGTAGCTAATGCAAAAGGACCTAGATTGCCTTTAGTTTTATATCCGACAACATCAGGTACTGGTTCAGAAGTGACACCCATATCTATAATTACACAAGATGATTTAGAAAAAAAAGGAGTTTCCTCTTCTATCATCCTTCCTGACTTAGCTATACTTGATCCTTTGTTAACTTTGGGACTGCCTCCACATATTACGGCGGCGACAGGTATTGATGCAATGGTCCACGCTATTGAGTCTTATGCATCTAAAAGTATAAACAATAATTTAATTTCAAAAACTTTGGCTAAAGAAGCTTTAAAACTTTTAGGAAGTTCCATTCAAAAAGCTGTCACAGACGGCAATAATGTTGATGCTAGATCAAATATGTTAATTGGATCTATGTTAGCTGGTGTCTCTTTTGGAAACTCTCCAGTGGCTGGGGTGCACGCACTTGCATACCCTATAGGTGGAACATTTCACATACCTCATGGACTATCAAATGCAATCGTATTACCATATGTTTTAAGATTTAATATTACAGAGCAAAGTGCCGCTAAGTTATATAGCGAGATTGCTCCTATTATTTTTCCAGATATTAATACTTCAACTAGCACTCAAGATATTGCATCAAATTTTATCGAAAAGTTATCTAATCTTTCAAGTGAACTTGGTTTAGAACAAAGGTTACGAGATGTGAATATTCCTGAAAGTGCTTGTGAAACTATGGCCAAAGATGCTATGAAACAAACACGTTTGCTAATTAACAACCCCAAGGAAATCTCAGAAAAAGACGCCTATGATATTTATAGATCTGCTTGGTAAAATGTTTATATTTGCCCAATAATTAAATATCTAAGTTCTTGAAATTATGAATTTATAGACTAAATAATTATCAAAAATGCTACAAGTTAATGACATATCTAAAAATTTTGGTGATTTTAAAGCCATAAATGACCTCTCATTTGAAGTAAAAGTTGGAGACGTTATGGGTTTTTTAGGCCCAAATGGTGCTGGTAAAACTACATCCATGAGAGTAATTACTGGTTACCTTAAATCTGATAAAGGAAGTGTGGTCATCAATAATAAGAATATTGATGAAGATCCAATATTTACAAAATCAATGATTGGATACCTACCTGAGGGAGTCCCATTATATTTAGATTTATCTCCTTATCTATATTTAGATTATGTTTGCCAAGTTAGAGAAATAAAAAATCCTAAGACTGCTATTAAAAAAGCTATTAGTGATCTACAGCTCGAAGAAGTGAAGGATGTACCTATAGAAACTTTATCAAAAGGTTTTAAAAGAAGAGTGGGTATTGCTCAAGCCCTTATTCATAATCCAAAATTATTGATATTAGACGAACCAACAGATGGTTTAGACCCTCTTCAAAAATTTGAAGTAAGAAAATTAATTACAAAATTATCAAAGACAAAAGCAATAATAATTTCAACACATATACTCGATGAAGTTCCAGAGGTTTGTAACAAATGTCTTATAATTAACAATGGTGAAAAAGTATTTGAGGGTACACCTACACAATTAAAAAAGAAAGTAGGTAAAACTTTAGATGAAAAATTTAGGAAGTTAGTAAAATAATGTTAGCCTTAATCAAAAGAGAACTAAAACTATATTTTATAACTCCTGTTGCCTACATATTTACTGCAATTTTTATTTTAACTTCAATGTCGCTTACTTTTTACTTTGGATCTTTTTTTTCTTCAGGTGTAGCAGACTTAACGGTTTTTTTTAGCTTTATACCTTGGGTATTTATATTCTTTGTATCAGCTGTAACTATGAAAAGTTGGTCAGAGGAAAAAAGACTAGGCACGATAGAACTTTTATTAACTCTTCCTGTACCGCTTTGGAAAATAGTTTTGAGTAAATTTTTTGCTACTTGGGCATTTGTTGTATTTTCTATTATCCTTACTTTTCCAATATGGATTACAGTTAATTATTTAGGAAACCCAGATAATACTGTAATAGTTGGGCAATATCTGGGTGTGATTATAATGGCTGGTGCATACGTTTCACTGGGAATTTTCTTTTCTTCACTTACCAATAATCAAATAATTGCTTTTATTTTATCTATTATGGTTTCCTTTCTTTTTACGATTAGTGGCTTTCCTCTAATGATTAATTTTATCACAGGAATTTTACCAATTGAGATTGTTGAATTAATTTCAAGTTTTAGTTTTTTGACACATTTCTCAACTATTCAAACAGGTTTCTTCTCTATTAAAGGATTATTTTTCTTTTTATCTTTTATTGCTCTTTGGAACTATTTAACAATTATAAAATTTCAAAATCGAGACTAATGAATAAATTTTTACAAAAAAACTATATTCTTATTTCAATTTTAAGTACTGTTATTTTATTTCTTTCTTTTAATTTTATTATCCAAAAAATTAATTTTAATTTAGGTATTGATTTTACCTCAACCAAAACTTTTACTCTTTCAAGTGGTACAAAAAGAGTTATAGATGAAATTGAAGAGCCTCTTAAAATTAATTTTGTGTATAGTAGAAATTTATCTAAAAATATTCCTATAATTCAGAATTATGCCAACCAAGTTCAGGGTTTACTAAACAGGTACTCAGATCTTGCCTCTGGTAAAATTGAATTAAATTTTATTGAGCCAGAACCTTATTCAGATGATGAGGATTATGTTAACAGGTATGGAGTTCAAGGTTTTCCAATAGATCAAGAGGGATCTAAAGTATATTTTGGATTAATAGCTTCTAATACTACTGATGATATTGAAACTGTATCCTTCTTTGATCCTTCAAAAGCAGGGACATTGGAAAAGCAATTAACTGACATTATATACAAATTAAATAGATCAAAAAAACCAATGATCGGTTTTCTATCATGGGTAGACACAACACCTCCTATGATGCCAAATAATCAACTTGGACAAGGAGAATATACAATATTAGAGGAACTAAGTTATTTTTATGATTTCGAATTTTTAGATACCGACGTTGAAAATTTTGAGGGTGTTGATTTATTAGTTGTATATCACCCCTCTGATATTACAGAAAAAACAGAGTATGCAATTGAACAATTCATCCTAAATGGAGGAAAATCTGTTATTTTTCTGGATCCTTTCTTTGAGAAAAATGACCATTCAAATAAATCTTCAAATTTAGAAAAAGTCTTAAAAACACTTAATATCAACTACAATAGCAATGTTATCTTGGATGGAGCTCAAGCTACAAGACTTCAAACACAACAAAATATAACTGAAAATACATCTCTTCAAACTTTATTGAAATTGAATTGGCCAGAAGTTAGAGGTCAATACATAAATCAATCAGAAGAAATCGGTGATGGTCTATCTTTGATAAGACTAGTATCACCTGGAGGTCTTTCACAATTAGATGATCAAAGTGAAATTTTATACATCCCTATTATGTCATCTAGTGAAGTGACAATGGATTTACCAATGAAAGAAGTCCACGATCCAATTAAACTTATTAATAATTTCAAACCAACAGGGGTTTCTTACGATTTTGGCGTAAAATTAAGCGGTGTTGCAAAGAGTAGTTTTAATGACTTCGAATTTAAGAATAATGATCATTTAGAAATATCATCAAAAAATCTAAATGTAGTTATCTTTAGTGATGCTGACTTTATTAGAAATGCCTTTTGGGCGAGAATACAAAAGTTTCTCGACACCAACGTGATCGAGGCAACATCAGACAATGGAAGTTTAGTGACTAATGTATTTGACTCGATGACTGGGTATGATGAATTTATTAATTTAAGAAACAAGGAAGCTCCATTTAGGCCATTTGTCGTTGTTCAAAAATTACAAGCTGAGGCGGAGCAGATGTATTTAGGACAAGAACAACAATTACAAGCACAACTTGATAATACCTTAAGCCAAATTCAAAATTTATCTGGCGGTAGAGATGTAGAGACAGTTAATTTATCTGATAAACAATTAATGGAACTAGCAAACTTTCAATTGCAGGTTGAGAATACGCGCCAAGAATTAAGAGAAGTTAGAAGAAATCTAAGTAAAGACATAGATCGACTTGCAAATCAAATTAATATTTTAAACACTTTTTTAATTCCTATTCTTTTAATTTTGTTAATGTTTCTTATTCCAAGACAACTTGGTATTAAAAAAAGAAAGAGCAATTAAATGTTTATTAAAAATTTAAAAATCTTAATTTTATTATCTTTGGGATTTTTGGTTGTTGCACTTGGAATGTATTTTGATGATAAATCTGACTCTACCAACTCAACGTCTGAGGTATTATTTCCAAGTTTTGGTGATGTTTTACCAAATATTGCTTATATAGAGTTTTCTAACCAAACTGGAAAATCGGTAATTGAGAATATTGATAATCAATGGCTAATTTCAAGTTCTGATAATTTCCCTGCAAATACTGAACTTTTAAGCAGATTTTTTATTCAACTTCGTGAAGCAAAAATTATAGATGCTAAAACTAATCGTGAAGATCTCCTTTTTAAATTGGGTCTTGATGAAGAAAATAAAATGCAATTACTATTAAAGTCTAAAAATGATGAAGTTTTATATTCTCTAGATATAGGTATATATAATTATAATATTCCAGGATCTTATGTAAAGGCAACTGACTCCAATCAATCTTATTTAGTTTCAACCAATTTATCAGCTGATGTATCTGATTTCTACTGGGTACCGACGGATTTAATTAATATTGGTAAATCTCAAATAAAATCAATTCAAATATATAATCAAAATATGATCAATCTAAATACAGTTGAAGGGAAATTTATTCATACAAATTTGACTTCTCAATTCAATGAAATTGATGATGATAAAATTATTGATGCTCAAAATATATTAACAGATTTACAACATAATGGTTTTATTCTTAAGTCTGATTTACCTAACTCTCCAGATTTAAAGACTAGATTTACTCTTAATAATGGAACAATAATTTTTGTAAATCTTTACGATATAGATGGCAAAGGAGTTCATGCCACTTTTAATTGGAATTATATAGATGATAAAATTCAAATATCAAAATTTATTGATCCATTGTTAGACGGAAACCAAATACAAGTTAGTTCTGTTGCATTGTTAAATAACTTTGCTTTCAGTGTGCCTCAAATATTCTTTGACTCACTTAATATAAAACTTAGAGAAAAACAAGAATAGTTATTTAATCTCTTCAATCTCAAACTTTATATTATGCTTATAAGTTTGTGATGGATCTAATCGAGTTGATGGAAATTTTGAATTATTTGGTGCATTAGGAAATCCCTGTGTCTCAAAACACATTCCTTGATATTTTTTAATTGTCTTACGATCAGTAGAGTATTTTAAATGTTGACCTGTATAAAATTGTACACCTGGTTGGTTTGAAGAAATTCTCAATGAAATATTACTTTTAGAAGATTTGATTTTAGCTATAAATTTTGAATTCTTATTAATAATGAAGTTTTCATCAAAACTGTTTAATTTATTGGTAAATTTATCTTTAATCTTACTTGGTTTTTTAAAATTAAAGCTTGTACCATCTACACTAATCACCTTACCTGTAGGTATATTTTCATCATCATTTTCTAAATAATGATTAGCATTTATTTGGACGTAATGATCAAAAACATTCTTTTTAATTTTATCTAGGTTCCAATATGCATGATTGACTAAATTTACATGTGTGGATTTTGTAGTTTTTGCTCTTAAATTAATACTAAGAACAGAGTTTTTGATTGAGTATCTGCATGAGGAGCATAGTTCTCCTGGAAAACCCTCCTCTTTATCCGGTGATATATAATAATAAGTAATATGAGATTTTGATGAGTTTTTAACACTCCATATTTTTGAGTCAAATCCTTTTTTACCTCCATGTAAAATATTTTTTCCCTCATTTCTTGTTAATTTATAATTAATACCCTTAATTTTAAATTGGCTATTTCTAATTCTATTTGCATACCTACCACATGTTGCGCCTAGGTAGTTTTTATTATTTTTATAGGAAGAGATATTACCTAAGTTGAGTATTAAATTTATTTTTTTCTTTTTATAAAAAACTTCAAATAATGTAGCTCCAATATTAAGAGTCCTTACTCTTAAAAATTTATTTTCAATAGTATTAGATTTAATCATTAATGATTAAATTTTGGATATATTCTCTAAAACTTTTTTTGTTACTTCTTTTAATCTTGGGATTGTGGAATTGATTAATTTAATACGGTCATAAGTGTCTGGGTCTTTTATTACTTCCTCTCTTAAAGTATCACCAAATGTTTTCCTTAGTTCAGTTCCAATGTTGAATTTACAAACATTCGTGGTATTAGCTATTGTTCTTTTAAGTGTGTCTTCAATCCCACTACTTCCATGAAGAACTAACGGCACATCTGTTAAAGTTTCTATTTTCTTTATGACTTGCATATCAATTGATGAAGATTTTTGGGTCTGTAAGTGTACGTTACCTGCGCTAATTGCCATTGCATCACATTCTGTTAAGGTAGCAAAAGTTTTTGCTTCCTCTGGGTCTGTGCTTTGTGATTTAGCGCCCTCACTATACCCAACAAAACCAATTTCTCCCTCTACGGAAATATTTTGTTTATGTGCTAATTCAACAATTTCTCTTGTTTTTTCAACATTTTCATTGAGTGAAAGCTTAGACCCATCAAACATAATAGATGTAAATCCATTGTCTATAGCCTCTAGACATTCTTCCTTAGCATAACCATGATCTAAATGACAAACGACAGGACTGGAGGATTGCTCAGCCAAGTATCTAAACATTTTACCTAAAACTGGTAATGGAGTATTTGCTCTACAACCTGGTCCCGCTTGAAGAATTACGGGTAACCCAAGTTCATCGGCTGTCTCTGCGTAGCATCTTGCATCTTCCCAGCCTAGTACAACTAATCCTGCGACTGCATAATTATCTTTTTTTGCCTTTTGTAAAACATCTGAGAGGCTTGCAATCGTCATTTATACTTAGCTATCATATCCTTAATTCCAGGAATTGTTTCTAATTGATAAGCATGAGTTTTTTGAAAATATTGAACAAGTGATCTTTGGGAAAGACCAACTAAAATTGTAAAATAGTACATTTCGTATCCTGGTGCAACAACACATGGGTGATAGCCCTTATCTATTGCTATTGTGGATCCATTAAATAGTTGATAACCAAAACCTTCTTTGTCGTCTTCATATTGCATGACCTGAACTCCAAAACCATGTCCTGGTCTAAAACGATAATTATAAACCTCATCATGACGTGTTTCATCAGGCAGTCTATTTGTATCATGCTTATGCGGAGGAAAACCTGACCAGCCACCAGCTCCAACTGTGTAGAGTTCATTGACAAGTAATCTTCCAACTTGTTCATGATGCTTTGCTCCTAAGATATGTTTAATTTTTCGATGTGTTTTTGTATCATCTGATCCATATTGCACTATATCAATTTCTTTTTTTTGAACTAAAAATGCCTCTAATTTTTTCTCATAAATACCTCCAGCAATAAAACACTCCGTACTGTCCGAAAGACATGTGATTGTACATTCTGCATTTGTAGGTATGTAGCTGCCTTCTGGTTCTCCATCCCAAACGTCAGATTTTCTAGTGCCAATTTGACCAAGTCTAATACCATCAACTTCGAGCTCCACTATGCCTGTAGCTGGAACGACGCTGGTTTCGTGCTCAGGAAGTTTATAACTATAACTCTCACCTTTTTTTAAATTAATAATGTTAAAGTATACTAAGGGAACGGTTTTATTTTGCTCACCAAATAAAGCGATATTCTTATTGTCTGAGTAAGGTATATGCATCTATATCTCCATTGTTTGTTGATTAATAAAATTTTCTAGTTCATCAGTATTTGGCATTGCTGAAGAGCAGCCCACCTTAGTGACAACGATAGCTGCGTTTGCTGAGCCTCTTTCAATAGAGTCCTCCAGTGAATATCCTTGAAGAACAGAGCTGATAAAACCCCCATTAAAAGCATCTCCCGCTCCTGTTGGTTTTATAGCTTCAACTTTAAATATTCCAAAATTTTGTTCTTTTTCTTTAGTAATAACAGTCGATCCTTTTTCACCCATTTTGTAGATTATAATTGATGGTTTCTCATTTATAAAGCTTTTGGCTAATTGAAAACCTTCTGTGGAATTATCTGCAATATTAAATTCTAAATCATTTCCTATAATAATATCCATTTCATTCATAATTTTTTTATAGATTTTTGATTTAATTTCATCTGACTCCCAATTGTATGGCCTATAATCCATATCAATAATTAAGGGAATACTGAGCGATGATGCCTTTTGAGTGGCATAAAATACTGCGTCCCTTGATGGGTTAGAAGACAAAGTAGTGCCAGAAATAAATACAGCCGAATAATCTTGAAAATTAATATTGTCTATATCGTTTTTGTTTAACTGTAAATCACAAGAATTATTTCTGTATAAAATAGATTGGTTATTTTTAAGAATAGTTTCCACAACAGCTACTTGTGTTTGAAACTTATTTTTTACTCTTCTACAAAAGTTACTTCCCACATTGAATTCCTTCAATTTTTCAAAAATATACTCACCAATGGCATCCTCTGATACACAGGTCAAAAGATCTGACTGTACACCTAACTGAGATAAAGCCACACAGGTATTAGCAGCAGATCCACCTAGATGAGTAGAAAAATTTTTAACCTCAGATATTTTAGTACCTGGGGGTTCAGGATATATATCCATACCTGCTCTGCCTATTACTAGTATTTTATTTGATTTATTAAATTCCATTTGAGAAAATGTAGTCTAAAGGAAATATCTATATTACTTAAGAATTTTTTGTATTTCTTCTAGGGTGAAGTAATCAGCTTTTTGACATGATGTTTTGATATCCTGTGTTGTCCTTGAGTCTGCTGCCTTCATAGTAGATTTAATAATGTCTAAAACATGAAGTGACAGTTCGCCATTACACCTATGATTTATGCCATTTTCTATGCAATAAAGCATCTCAGCTAGACCTACTCCACGGTAATTTGCATTTGTAGGGGACTCGTTAGCTCTTCCGCTTTGAGTAGTAATATTTATTCTCCCAAGTGGTAAATCATCAGTTTTATGCTCTTCCCATATTCCAGAGTCATCATTACTTGTCATAACTGACCCTCCAAACATGTTGGGGTCTGGGACTATCATTGAGCCCCTATCTCCGTAAAGCTCAATATGATTGCGCTGATGAGTAACCACATCAAATGAAAGAGTAATTTGAATTAAAGCTTGATTATGAAATTCTAAGTTAACTAGATAGCTTGTTGGACACTCGACTGAAAATTCTTGATCTTTTTTAGGGCCTATCCCAATTACTCTTTTTTCGAAAACTTTAGTGGATATTCCATGGACACTTTTAGCTGGTCCCAAAAGATTTACTAATGCTGTAAGATAGTATGGTCCCATATCCATTACCGGTCCACCTTCATTATTAGCAAACCAAGGCTCTGGATTAGGATGATATGATTGGACGCCTGGATAAGCAAAGATGGCACTTCCAAGTCGAACATTTCCTATTTTATTTTGATTAATTAAATCTATCGATTTTTGTATACCTCCACCCAAAAATGTATCGGGAGCGTTTCCAATATATAAACCTTTAGATTTTGAAAGTGCTAAAAGTTCCTCACCCTCTGAGAAATTGACAGCCATAGGTTTTTCACTGTAAACATGCTTTCTATTTTCTAAAGATTGTTTTGCAACTTCATAATGTGCTCTGGGTATTGTTAAATTTAAAATTACTTCAATCTCAGTGTCTTTTAATAGTTCATCTACTGAACAGGCTGTAATATCATAGGTGTCAGCACATTTTTCTGCATTTTCAGAATTAATATCTGCACATTTAGTAATTTTAAAATTATTAAAGTAATCGTGACCTCGAAAATAAGTTTCGGATATATGACCACAACCTATTAATCCAACCTTGAAGACTTTGCTCATTAAATATTTTTATTTATCTAAGCCGCACATATTGACGTATTTTATTTCAATAAAATCATCAATACCATATTTTGAACCTTCTCTTCCAAGGCCTGACTCTTTAATTCCACCAAATGGAGCCTCCGCTTTTGAGGTTAAACCAGTATTTACACCAACCATTCCGTACTCAAGAGCTTCTGCAACTCTCCAAATTCTTCCTATATCTCTTGAATAAAAATATGAAGCTAATCCATAAGGAGAGTTATTTGCTAAATCAATAACTTCTTTTTCGTCTTTAAATTTATATATAGGTGCAACAGGGCCAAAGGTTTCCTCAGTTGTAATTTTAGCTTGTGGGGTTACATCAGTTAAGATTGTGGGTTGATAAAAATTCAATCCCAGAGAGTGCCTTGCACCTCCTATTGCTACTTTTGCCCCATATGCAACAGCATCTTCTACATGCTCTTCAACTTTGCTTAAGGAATGTTCATCGATCATCGGACCAGAGGAATTTTCTTCATTGAGTCCATCTCCAACTTTCATTTTAGAGACCGCATCTACGAACTTTTTACAAAATTCCTCATGAACTTTTTCTTGAACATAAATACGATTTGCACAAACACAGGTTTGACCTGTATTTCTAAATTTACTCTGCATAGCACCTGCAACTGCATCGTCTATATTAGCATCATCAAAAACTATAAAGGGAGCGTGGCCACCCAATTCCATTGAGACTTTTTTGACTGTGCCTGAGCATTTTTGTAACAAAATTTTTCCAATTTCAGTGGACCCGGTAAAAGAGAGTTTCCTGACAATTGGGTTAGAAGCTAATTCATCTCCGATAGCCGATGCTTTTCCTGTAATAACATTCAAAGTGCCTTTAGGAAAGCCAGCCTCCTCAGCTAATACGGCAAGTGCTAATGCTGAAAAAGGAGTTTGACTTGCTGGTTTAATAACAACAGGACAACCGACAGCTAAAGCTGGTGCACATTTTCTTGTAATCATAGCATTTGGAAAATTCCAAGGAGTAATCGATGCTACAACACCAACTGGCTGTTTGAGAACTACAATTCTTCGATCGGTCATGGGATCAGGAATTGTATCTCCATAAACTCTTTTAGCTTCCTCTGAGAACCACTCTACAAAGGATGCACCATAGCCAATTTCACCTCTAGATTCATTAATAGGTTTTCCTTGTTCAATAGTCATCATTTGAGCCAATTCTTCTTTGTTTTGGATCATAAGATCAAACCATTTTCGAAGAATATCTGAGCGCTGTCTTGCTGACTTTGCTCTCCACTCTGGCCAAGCTTCATTTGCAGCTTCTATGGCTCTTTTAGTCTCAGCTGTCTCACATTTAGGGACAGTTCCAATTTCTTCTAAAGTTGCAGGATTGTTAACTGAGATAGTTTCTCCGGAGTCAGATGTAATCCATTCTCCATTAATATAACATTTATCTCTATAAAATTTTGAATCTGTAATCTTCATTTTTTTAAATATAGCATTTCATAGATTATTCTACAGTAGCAATTTTGCCGCCGACAGGTATTGTTTCCCCCTCAGGTGCCGTGATTTCAGTTAGTGTTCCATTTACTGTTGACGGAATTTCAGCAGCAGTCTTATCTGTTTCAACCTCACATAAAATATCTCCTTCTTTAATTTCATCTCCAACATTTTTATGCCATTTTATGACTTTTCCTTCATCAACTGTCTCACCAAGTGAGGGCATTATTATTTCCATAGCTATTCTCCTTTTACTTTTTTTATAACTTCATTAATTATCAAATCTACTGAAGGAATAGTATTATCCTCTAGTATATCAGCACTAGGAAGAGGTACGTGAGGTGTTGTGACTCGAGTAACTGGTCCCTTTAAATTAGAGAAGCAATGCTCGGTTATGAGAGATGAAATCTCTGCACCCCATCCACATAACCTTGGATTTTCCTCTACAGTGATGACTAATCCAGTTTCAATAATAGATCTTTTAATGGTCTGTAAATCTAGAGGAACCAAAGTTCTCAGATCTATAACTTTTGCATTAATATTATGTTTTTCTTTTAAAATTTGTGCAGCTTTTTTTGAACGCTGTGCCATCAAAGCTAAGCCTATTATAGTAATATCTGCTCCTTCGTGAAGTATATTAGCCTGCCCTAATGGAATTGATAAATTTGTATTTTCTAATTGTTCTTTAGAAGCATAAAGAGATTTATGTTCATAAAATATCACCGGATCAGGATCTTTAACTGATGCATCCATTAAGCCTAGGACATCACTAGCACAACTAGGAGCTACTACTTTTAAGCCTGGTATCATCATCGACCAATTTTCTAAACTTTGAGAATGCTGAGCACCAAATTTTGACCCTCCACCATTTGCAGTTCTTATGACTAAAGGAATATTAATTTGACCATCGGACATATATCTAGTCTTAGCGATTTGATTGGCAATAATATCCCAGCATACTGCTAAGAAATCAGAAAACATAATTTCAGCTATTGGTCGCAAACCTGTCATTGCTGCTCCCATAGCTGCACCTAGAATAGCTTGCTCAGAAATGGGAGCATCCATAACTCTTTCTTTTCCAAATTCATCCAAAAGACCAACGGTGGCTTTAAAAACACCTCCCGCTGCTCCAACATCTTCACCAATAAAAAAAACCTTAGGGTCTTTTCTCATAGCTTGAGCAATAGCTAATGAAACACTCTCTCTATAAGTTAATTGTGCCATTTATATCCACCGTCTGCCCAAACATCTGTATAAATTTCTTTAATATCTGGGATCGGAGAATTCTTGGAAATATTTGTTGCTTCTTCTACTTGTTGTTGAATTTTACTCTCTATTCCAGTTATTGTTTTTTCATCAATATTAAATTCTAAAAGTTTTTGTCTATAGTTTTTAATTGGGTCTTTGTTTTCCATCCAATCTTTTACCTCTTCATCTGGTCTGTATTTTCCTGGATCTGCTCTTGAATGTCCACTGTGTCTGTATGTTTTTGCCTCAATTAAACTAGGGCCATGACCGTATCTAGCTTTTTTTATCGCAGTTTGAGCTGTGCGATACATTTCATCGGCGTCATTACCATCTACAATAATTTTATCTAAGCTGTAGGCTGATGCCCTATCTGCTGCGGGATGTTCTACGGCTGTAACTTCACTAATGGCAGTATATTCCATATACAAGTTATTCTCACATACAAAAACTATCGGTAAGTCCCATATTTTAGCCATATTTAAAGCTTCATGAAATGCTCCTATGTTAGTAGTGCCGTCGCCAAAAAAACAAACACTTACCTCTTTTGTCTTGTTGTACTTAGATGCTAACGCAGTCCCATTTGCTATTGTAAGGTGAGCTCCAATAATAGCGTAAGATCCCATTACACCTTTTTCAACATCAGTAAGATGCATGGAACCACCTTTACCCTTCATCAAACCACATTGTCGTCCCATTAATTCCCCTAGGACACCTTCGATAGAGGAACCTCTAGCTAAGGTATGGGCATGTCCTCTGTAAGTACAAAAAGTATAGTCGCCCTCTTGGAGAGCTATTCCAAATGCACCAGCTATAGCCTCCTGTCCTAGTGCTAAATGGCTTGTTCCTTTTATTAAATTTTGAAGAAATAAATCGTATGCTTTTTTTTCAACCGATCTTAATTTGAGCATCATTTCCCAGAGTTGAAGTCTCTTTGCTTCGCCTATGTCATCATTTAATTTATCTTCCATTAATATTTATTGGCGATAGGCAAATCTTCGGCTGGAAATAATGATATTACTTGACAACCTTTGTCAGTAACTATTAATTCCTCTTCAATTCTGGCAGCTGAGTAACCATCTTTAGCTGGACAGTAAGTTTCAAGTGCAAAAACCATTCCCTCTTTGATCTCGTCTGGTGAGTCCATAGAAACTAAACGACTGATGATTGGTCTTTCATGGATAGCTAACCCTAGTCCATGACCAAACTGTAAAGCAAATGCAGACATTTCATCAGCAAAACCAAACTCTTCAGCTTTAGGCCATACTGCAGCTATTTTGTCAGTTGACACTCCGGGTTTAACGAGCTCTATAGCTTTGTCTAACCATTCTCTGCACTGTTTATAAGCGTCATTTTGCGATTCTGATGCTCTTCCGATATTAAAAGTTCTGTAATAGCAGGTGCGATAGCCCATGTAGGATTGGAGGATATCAAAAAATGCCTGATCTCCTGGTCTAAATATTCTGTCTGTAAAATTATGAGGATGAGGGTTGCACCTCTCACCTGAAATAGCATTAATGGCTTCGACATCGTCTGAGCCAAGTTCGTATAAAAGTTTGTTAGCATTTGCTACTATTTGAGCTTCACTTACACCAGGCTTCATAGTCTCATATATTTGATGGTATGTTGCATCAACCATAGATGCTGCTTGATTTAACAACATAAGTTCATCGTAAGATTTGATTTCTCTAGCTTCGAGTAAAATTTGTTGGCCATCAATAATTTCCAAACCCTCCTCTTGAAGAGCAAACATCATTGCTGGCTCAACGAGGTCAACACCAACTGGTTCATTAGCCAATCCTTTTTCATTTAACATTGATTTAATTTCTTTTGCTGCATTTTTCATCAAACCTGCATCTGGGTGGACGGTGCCTCTGAGTCCAACCATTCCTGCCTTCCAGTTTTCTTTAGGAAGCCAAGGTGAGAAAATTTGATGGTGTTTCGCAGCTGAACCAAAATCCCAAAGAATAGGGTCGTGATCTTGTGCCAATAAAGAATATCTACAAATTTTGTCTCTTGACCATTCTCCAATAACTGTACTAGTGAGATAACGTATATTATTGTTATCAAAACAAAGTAAAGAACCAGCCTTCGATTTTTTTAATGCCTGTCTTGCTCTGCCAAGCCTGTATTTATGAAGTCTTGGGAAATTAATTCTCTCTTCATAATCAACATTTGTTCTTCCATGAGAAGGGACTCTTCTATGCCAATTATAATTTGGATTAATATCTTCTGGTTTAATTATTGTAGGTTCAGTCATTTATTGAATAACCATCCCTCCATCAATCATAAGTATTTGGCCTGTCATATAATCGGAGTCTTTTGATGCTAAAAATGAAGCTGTTCCGACAATATCTTCTGGATATGAATATCGTTTCATTAAAATCATATTTTCAGCTATAGAGTCCATAGACTCACCATGTTTTTTAAACTTACCCATTGCAACTAACTCTTTGTCTAATTGCTCCCACATCTCTGTTCTAACAACACCTG
Organism: uncultured Alphaproteobacteria bacterium; assembly: GCA_902601865.1. GTDB lineage: Bacteria > Pseudomonadota > Alphaproteobacteria > HIMB59 > HIMB59 > HIMB59. The sequence continues at coordinate 20,411 of CACKOX010000014.1, forward strand.
GTCCATATCCATTAACATTTATACCATACTCAGCCAATCCCTTAGCTCCACCTTTTATTAAACCTGCAACTGCATGTTTACTTGCACCATAAATGACAACATCATCAAAAGTTTCTCGCGATAAAATTGATGCAACATGCAAAATTTTATATGGCTCATTTTGCTTACCTTGTTTAATCATTTGTCTTGCTTGTTCTTGCATACCAAGCCAGGCACCACGGACATTTATATCAAATATAAAATCATAATTTTCTTCAGTTACATCCATAAACCAAAGAGGTTTATTTACACCAGCATTATTTAAAGAAACATTTAGACTACCAAAGGCCTCGACTGTTGCCTTAACTGCTGCAACATGATCCTCTCTTTTTCTCACATCTAATTTACAAGAGATTGCCTCACCACCAGCTGACCTAATTCTATCCTCTACTTCTTTACAACCATCAATATTTACATCGGTGATGCAAACCTTTGCACCTTGTGCGCAATAGTCCTCAGCGATAGCTGCTCCCATTCCTTGAGCTGCACCAGTAATTAGAACGTTTTTACCTTTAAGTCTTTCCTTGTCCATGAGTATCCTCCAAATACATCTAAATTCTATTATAAGTATTAATTTATCTAAGCATCAAATATATTCAAAATGAATATTATTTACCTAGAACAGTTCTCTTTTTTTCTAGGAGTGTAGTTTTACGTTCATCAATCGTAGCCAGTAAACTCTTTCTCGACTGTCTAGAGTCAAACACTCTGGACATAGTTTGAAAAACTATAACGATTACCAAAAGAACAGATGTAAATAATTGTACAAAATGAACTTGTAAAGCATAAAAGACAAGACCTGTATTTAAAAAATTTACAGTTAATGCTCCTATGGCGGCCCCTAGAACTCCCCCCTTTCCTCCTAATATACTCACACCTCCAACAAAAGCTGCAACTGTTCCTGCTAATAATAAGTACTGTAATCCTAAGCCTTGTGCAGTACCAGACTTTAGTCCTATTACAGTTCCAGCAAAACCTGCACAAAATCCTGAAAGGGCAAAGGCTATAACCATTGGTCGCCTTAAAGGTATGCCTGCAGTTAGAGCCTCTTTTCTAGCACCACCTATGGCATAAATTTCTCTTCCATATTTTGTGTATCGCATAAATATACCCACACATATAAATATGAATATAACTGTAAGGCTTGCTGGAGAGAAATACATCAAAACTTTAGTAGTAATAAAATCAGGAACTCTGAAATCAGTAAGCATTACTGTTTTTTCTTCTGCTATTAATAAAGCCACTCCTCTTAAAAGCATTAATGTACCAACAGTAATTACAATTGCTCTTATTCTAATAAATGCAATTACAAAACCTTGTATGGCCCCAATAAGAGTTGAGACAGATAAGCCAATCAACATTGCAAAGGGTGCTCCTAAAGGGTCAGTCAACTTAACTACAATTACTGCGCATAAAGCTGCATTAGAACCAATAGAAAGATCTATTTCTCCGGCTATGATACAGATGGTAAGAGCTAATCCGACAAGCCCTAGAACAGCAAATCTTTCGAGTATTGCAAAAGAGATATTATGACTGAAAAAAATTTCTATATTTAATGAAAAAAATACATAAACACAAAACGATAAAAGAATAGCAAATGATAAATCTACATCTTTGGTGACTTTTTTGAAAAAATTTTCCATTATTCTTGAGCCCTACTTCCTTTAGCAAATAGTCCAAAAACTATAATGCTAAATACAATCATTAGGCCCACTCCGACTATTCTAGGACCACTATTAAACCCTTGTAATACCATCATATTATCAACCATAGCAATAAATATAGCCCCTAAGCTAGTTCTGAGAGTAGAACCATAACCACCCATAATTGAATTTCCACCTACCATCACAGTGGCAATGACAAGAATGGTCATATCACCTGATGAACCAAATTCTGCAGAAAAATAGTTAGACTGAGCACTATCCATTTGAGCAACAAAAGCAACAGCAACAAATGCACAGCATACTGAACAAATAGTGAAAACAATTATAGCCATTGAAAAATTCTCATGACCTGTTGCCCTTCCTGCTGCTTTGTTGGCACCAACTAAATAAACTTTTCTGCCAAAATTTGTGTGTCTAAGGACTAATTCTGCTGCAATTGCTATCAAAATAAATGCCAATGTTATACTTGGGAGACCTAAAAAAGAGCCTGTTCCAAGCCATTCTGCATCATGTGGTCTTTTAAAATTAATAACAAGATTATCACTCCACCAAGCTCCTATTCCATATAAAATACCAGCCCCTCCAAGAGTAACAACTATGGGGTTACCTCCCATGCCAACAAAATACCCCTGGATTACTCCACTCAAAACTCCAACAGACAGAGCGGCTAAAAGGGATACTAAAAAGTTTCCAACTAAATCTGGCGAACCAAATCCAGTTGCCATTCCCATGGCAAAAGTAACACCGCAAATCGATGCTGTTTCTTTTAAGGATAATAAGAAAAAGTTACCTGATAGAGTAACAAATGTTAGTCCAATAGCCATGATCCCATATAATGCAGCATCTCTAATAATTGCTTTGAAATTTGTAATTGTTAGATAATTATCTGTAAAAAAAATTCCATAAACAAACATCACTGCAAAAAGTGAAAGCAGAATTGCTAATAAGGTTCTATCTTTATAAAATTGTAAAAATTTCGAAGAAAAAGGGCTTTTGTTGTCCTGCGTAATTGTTGTCATAGATTAGTCTCATTAAATGGATCAGTTATTTCTTTCAGTATAACCGGTGTTTTGATCTGTTCTAATCTATGTTCGTCTATCATCATTCCTCTATAAAATGTTATAACTCTATCAGGAAGATAAGTGATCTCTTGAATATCTGTAGAGGCGAATATAATAGTTATTCCTCTTGCAGCTAGTTCTCTCATTCTTTGATAAATTTCTGATTTAGCTCCGACATCGACACCTCTAGTTGGCTCATTTACTAGAAGAACGTCTGGCTTAATTGATAGCCATTTTCCCAAAGCAACTTTTTGCTGATTTCCTCCACTCAGCAGACCAGACTCGTCGTAAACTCTCTTTACGTCGATAAGGAATTCTTGAGCGAGGTTTTTTGCATAACTATCTTCCGTGCTCCCAAAATTAAATCCAAATTTTGAAATAGTATCAAGTGCAGGTGAGGTTAAATTTTCGAATATCGGTCTTCCCAAGAAAAGGCCATCTTTTTTACGATCCGAAGAACAGTAAGCAATCTTTTTCTTAATTGCTTGACTAGGTGATTTAGGAAGAAAAGTCTCTCCATTCAATGTAAGAGAGCCAGATCGTGATTTTAAAGCACCTGCAATTGAAGCTAATACCTCTCCAGCACCACTTCCAAGTTGCCCAGATAGACCAAGTATTTCTCCTTGATAAGCTGAGAAACTCACTGGCTCTAATACTCCATCAGGCCATAAGTCTTTAACTTCAATTTTTGATTCCAAGCTAATATGATCAGCTCGGGAAGGGAACATGTTTGCTAACTCTCTTCCCAACATTATTTCAACTAATTTATTTACATCGATGTCTTTTGTTTCTTGCACACCTTGAGAGACACCGTCCCTCAAAATTGTAATTCTTTTTGTAATTTTAAAAATTTCATCTAGCCTATGACTGACATAAATAATTGACTTCCCATTTTTTGCAAGGCGCTGAACCATTTCTAAAATTCTACGACTTTCCAGCTCTCCAAGGGCTGCTGTTGGTTCATCTAATATTAAAATTTTAGCTTCTCTGGATATTAACCTAGCTACTTCAACTAGATGTTGTTCACCTACTGATAGTAAATTTATTCTTGTTGAGGGATCAATATCTGTGAGTCCTACTTCATCTAAATAAGGTCGAGCCATTTTTGATAATGTGTTTAAGGTGGCAAATTTTTTAACTTTTGCACCTGTCAGAAAAATATTTTCAGCTACTGACATATTTGGGATTAAACTCAATTCTTGTTGAGCTATAGCTATACCAGACTCTTCCGCCTTTGAGGGGGTATCGAATTTTACTTCTTTACCATTTAGCTGATAGCTTCCTTTGAAACCAGGGTCGAAACCGCTAATGATCTTAACTAATGTAGATTTTCCAGCACCATTCTCACCAACCAATCCCATAATTTCTCCTTCATTGATTTCAAAATTTGCCTCTTTTAAGGCTTGAATAGCACCAAAAGTGCGAGAAACGTTTGTAATCTTGAGTACTGGATCAGAAGCCATCGTCTTAATTATACATACTTATAAATTGAATAACTACACACAGGGAAAAATTCCCTGTGTGTAAAATTTAAATATTAGAAAACTAACTTAGTCCCAAGCACCTGAGCATAGCTCATCGATGCCATAAAGGTTTCCATCAAAACCCCTGAGTGCAGTAAAGTCCATAGTTGCACCAGTTACTGATGGGTTAGGTGTAAAGTTAATGTAGTTTGCAAGTTCACCATTTTCCATGTACTCCTGCACAAGCTTGATAGCTAATTGACCCTCGTGAAGAGGTGACTGAAGAGTTGTACCGAATTGCTTACCGTCAGTAATCATCTGTTTGTCACCATTACAAACTGTACCAACAGTTATAACAGCGTCACCATCGACACTTCCGTTTTTACCAGTACCTGCATACCAGTCAACGTTATAGCCAGCTTCTTCAAGAGCTTTAATACCTCCGGTTAAGATAGCATCATCCATTCCATAGACGAAGTGGATACCTTGGTCTTTAACTTTAGCAATAAGCTTTGCGGCACCTTTGTAACCATTGGCCTGACCAAATCCTTCACCAATATCACCAATTAGATTTAAATCAGTTCCTGCAATAGCTTGTTTGAAAGCATTGATTGATAAACCATAACCACCGTAAGAGTGAGGGTATGATAATGCTATAACATTAAATCCATCTCCACCTGCAGCTTGTTTCATCTTCATGGCTTTAACCATCATCTCACCTGCATTATATGCACGTAAGCTATCATCAGGTCCAGCATACCCGAAGATAAAAGCCTTATCTTGCTCATTAGGTAATTGGTTAATTTTTAAAACTGGAACTCCTGTCTTTGCTAATTTTCTTAGAGATCCTAAACCAGCAACTGCATCAGGTGGCCACCAGATAAATACATCTGGAAGTGCGCCGCTTGACAAATATTGCTCGACTTGTTGATTTTGCTCAGCTTGATTATAATTATTTTCAAAAACTGTAATATCATAACCATACTGAGCTGCAGTAGCTTTAATTCCTTTAACAAATGCTCCTACATAAGCTTCTGAAGATGCCGCATTAAAAGATACGATCTCAACAGCTTTTGCAGAACCAAATGAAAAGCACATTAAAACAGCTAATACTCTGACTAGGTTTTTCATTTCTATCCTCCTATATCCATGTTCTAAAATTATCTATAAATAAAGTGTATTGTTTAACTGTAAATATATTCAATTTGAATATATTGAGAAAAGCTATATTTTTAAGGGTAATTTAGAGCTTATGAATAGAAATGAAATCACTACTCTTTTGAACTTTGTAGATAAGACAAGATTATTATTTAATAAGAAAATTACAAATAACACTGTGGACTCTGAGTGGAGAATATTTTCATATGTTATAAAAAATCACCTCGATAATAAAATTATAACTACAACAAGTATCATTCAATCATCAGGTCTTCCTTTTGCTACTGGCCTTAGGAGAGTTAATAAATTAATCAAAGAAAAAAAATTAATACAAAGAGTCAAAACAAAATCAGGTAAGTCTTTTTCAATTCATCCAAGCTCAGAATTAATTGAGGAATTTACTTTGTACTTATCATCTATCAAAAATGAAATAGCTTCTAATTTAGGTTTTGGGGAATTAAATGACTCTTATTATTTTGGGATGTCCTTATCTGCTGGTAATATAATTCCTTCGCCTAAAGTTTTTATTAATTCCTCAAACCGATTTAAGAAAATTTCTTTACTATCAAATGATAATCCAACATTTAAAGTTATAAATAGTAATTTAGATTTTTTTGAGTATATCTTAGATTGTAAAATTGAGCATATAATTGAAAATGATCTTAATAAACTTTTAAATTTAATTGTAAAAAACTCAGAAAAAAAGACAAAGTCTAAATTTGATATCGTTGGGTTTAATTTGCCTTGGGTTGGCCAGCTAGCAAAATTAAATACATTACTGCCATTAGATAAATATATCGACTCAAGTGGTTTTAACCTCAGGGACTTTCATTTTTCAGCTATTAGATCTAGCTCTTACAACAATAAATTATTTGGTGTTCCAATTGAAACTATTCCTGACCTACTATTTTATAGAAAAGATATTTTTGAAAAATATGGTTTAAGCCCTCCTAAAAAATTTGATGAATTATTAGCAGCTTGCGAAATTTTAAAAAAATCAAATGAGGTAGAAAGCCCGATATCTTGGCCTGCTCGTAAAGGTCAACCTCTAGCAACTAGTTTCATATTAATGATGGCTAATTTTGGAAAACCTTATGTTAATCTTCGCCATATAGGCCAAAACACATACGATTTAGACACTCAGAAAATAGTAATTAAAACAAATTTCCTATCTGAGGCTGCATTTAAAGCAGCAAAAGTTTTAAAATCTTTAATACCATACTCTCCCACAGATTTGTCCCTGCAATCAAATGACGAGTGTGTTGAATATTATAGCAAAGGAAAATCAGCAATGGTGATGAATTGGAGCAGTAGAGCTCATCAATTTGAATTAAATAAAAATTCTCCTGCTTTTAAAAATAGCGGTTACTTACCTAGACCTGCTGGTGTAGAACCTTTTCAAGTATCTCCAATAGGAGGATTTTCTTTAGGCATACCTTCAAACATACTCGATGATAAAATCCCTTTTGTAATGAAGACTATCCAAAGCCTAGTTTCACCAGAAATTATTAAATATTACATCGAACATGGTAGTCTTTCTTCTCCAGTGTTTAGTGTAGCTAATGATCCTGAAGTTAGAACATTAAGTCCTATTTTTAATGAATTAGACAAAATGGAAAGAGATGAACGATTTGTAGAATGGGCTAGATACCCACTTCCATCTTACTCAAAAATTATTGAGCAAGTTGGTAATGAGCTTTTTGAGTATTTATTTTTGAACAAAGATCTTCAGACTACTTTAGAACAATGTCAAAAAAGTGCCTCTAGATTATTAGTTTGATTAATCTAAAGAAATTTTTCCCTCAGGAGTTGGAGGAGAGAAAGGATAACCGCCCCAAACAGATTGATCAAAATTAACTACTGAGCCTGTCATCATGCCAGAATCATCAGATGCTAAAAATGTTACTGCCTTTGCTACTTCATTAGGGTCTAGAAGCCTCTCAAAAGGTTGTTCCTTTGCAGCATCTTTTAACCAATCTTCTGGAGCACCATGATATTTAGTTTGAATTTCATGCTCCCCATCTGATGCCATCCATCCAATATTTAATTGATTAACTCTTATCTTATTATTAAGTAATGCAAACGCCGTGTTTCTCGTTAAAGTTGCCAAGGCCCCTTTCGAGGTGCAATATGCAGATATAAATGGTTGTCCAGTTAGAGCAGACACAGACCCTATGTTGATAATAGAACCATGAATTCCTTGATCTATCATAATTTTGACAGTTTCTTGTATGAGGAAGAAAGGCCCTTTGACATTAGTTCCTATCATTTTATCGAATAATTCTTCAGATGTGTTGACAATATTACCTCGATCAGTGATACCTGCTGCATTTACAAGAACATCTATTTTTCCAAAATTTTTTTTTGCAACTGTTACAGCGTTACGACACTCTTGAACATTAGGTAAGTCTGTCTTAACGAAAATTACTTTGCACCCAGTTTCCTCTTGAATCTTTTTTGCTACCTCTTTTCCTTTTTCCTCTTTTCTTCCAATAGTAATAATACCCTCTGCACCATTTTCAGCAAAATTTTTAGCAATTGCTGCCCCCAAACCCTGTGTTCCTCCTGTAACGAGTGCAAACTTTCCTTTAATGCTATTCATCTATGTAATCCTCTATCTGATATCCATACATACTTAAGCACTCTACTAACTCTTTGTTTCCAATTTTTGCATATTCAAAAGGATTTGCTTTTGCTGGATCTTGTTCTGCCTCCACAATGAACCATCCCTCGTAATTATTTTTGGATAAAGTTTCAACAACTTCTTTAAAATTAATATTCCCATCACCAGGTACTGTAAAAGCCCCCTCAAGGACAAAATCTAAAAAACTTTGTTTTGATCGATCTAAATTATTTACTATTTTTGAGCGAATGTCTTTTGCATGAAAGTGATTTATTCTTTTTGCATGTTTGTTTATAACCCCTAAAGAGTCTCCTCCAGCAAAGGTCATGTGACCTGTATCAAATAAAATTTTTACTGCCTCACCTGTATGGTTCATCAGACTATCTAGTTCTTGTTCAGTCTCAATCGCCGTACCCATATGGTGATGAAATGAAATTGGTACTCCAAAATCTGCACAAAATTCTGCAAATAATGTTAATTTTCTTCCATACTCTTTAAAGTCTTCACTATGTATTTTTCTTTTTGTATTCAGGGGAGCGTGTCTGACATTTTGAATGGTTCCTGAGGTTTCTCCGTAAGCCAAAACTGCTGCTCCTAAATCTCTAAAAAGTGTTAATTGTTGAAGAACTCTATCTTTTTCATTTTCTAAATCATTATCAAGAACAGTGCCTGAGTACCACCCAGAGGCTAGGTATAGTTTGTGACTTTTCAAAATAGGCCCTAATTTTTCAGGAGTTTTAGGGAATTTACCCCCTGTTTCTACACCAGTAAATCCTGCTAGTTTTGATTCACTAAGGCATGTATCTAAAGATGTTTCCCCTCCCAACTCAGGTAAATCGTCATTAGACCATGCTATAGGTGCTATCCCCAATTTTGCTTTCATTAACCTCTCCTCTAATTAGATTATAAATAAATAAATCTTTTAAAGAATACTTAAATTATATTCAAAATGAATTATTTTTTATTTTTAATATTAAAATAGTACTATATGTCTGAGGTATGAAAAAAGTAAGAATTGCAGTGATTGGGTGTGGTCGTATAGGTCAAATGCATGCCAAAAATATTCAGCTTCATGAAAAGACAACTTTAGCTTGTGTTTTTGATCCAAACGATCAATTTGCAAAAAAAGTTTCAAATGATTTAAGTGTTCCAGCTGTAGAAAAAGTTGATGAAGTTTTTAGCGATAGTGGTATTGATGCAATTCTTATATCCTCTCCAACAAATACCCATATTGATTTCATAGAGAAATCAGTTGCTGCAAAAAAACCTGTTCTTTGTGAGAAGCCAATTGACTTAGATATTATTAAAGTTAATGAGTGCTCTGAAAGGCTTAAAGGAAATAATATTCCAATTCAATTGGGATTTAATAGAAGATTTGATCCCGGTCATCAAGCTGCGAAGCAATCTTTAATAGATGGGGAGATAGGTGAACTTCATCAATGTTTGATTACATCAAGAGACCCTGGTTTACCTAGTTGGGATTATTTAAAAGTATCAGGTGGTCAATTTAGAGATATGACTATTCATGATTTTGATTTAGCTCGCTTTATGCTAGGAGAAGAACCTAAAAAAATATTTGCGATATCTAATGCTTTGATAAATCCAAGAATAAAGTCTGAATTAGATGATAGTGATACTCTGATGATTATCATGGAGACTGCTTCAGGAAAACAGTGTCATATTAACAACTCTAGATCGGCCACATATGGTTATGATCAAAGAGTAGAGCTATTTGGAAGTAAGGGAATGGTTGTATCTGAAAACAGAAAGCCCCATGAGCTTAAAAAGTATAATATGGAATTCGTTGATAAACGAGAGCCGTATCTAAATTTTTTTATAGAGAGATATCAAGAGGCTTATATGAATTCTATTACATCATTTGTCGAGGCTATTATTGAAAAAAAGCAAGTATCTGTTGGATTTGAAGATGGAAGGAGAGCCCTTCTTTTAGCTGAGGCTGCATATAAATCTGTCAAAAGTGGGAGGTTTGAAAAAATTGATTAATATTATGCATTTATCTATGACTAATAGATAATTGTTATAATTAATTTTTTAAATATTTTTAGATAGATGATTGAAAATAAAGTAAAAGAAAAATGGAAAAGTAAAAAAGTAGTTCTTAATAGTTTCTTATCAATACCAAATACCTTTACTGCCGAAATCATGTCAGAGCAAGGATACGATGCTTTAACTATTGACTACCAACATGGGATGATTGGCTTTAATGACTTATTTACAATGTTGCAGAGTATTCGACATAGTGGTGTGACTCCAATTTGTAGAGTCTCTGGTTTAGATCATGCTGTTATATCTAAAGTTATGGATGCAGGTGCTTTGGGAGTTATATGCCCTATGATTAATACACGTCAACAAGCAGAGCAACTAGTTCAAGATTGTAAATATCCTCCTGTTGGTATTAGAAGTTTTGGCCCAACTAGGGCAAATTTTTCTGTGAGCTCAAACTATTTTTATGAGGCAAATGAAAGTACTTTTTGTTTAGCTATGATTGAAACACAACAGGCATTTGATAATCTTGATGAAATAGCATCGACACCTGGCCTAGATGGACTTTATATAGGAACAGCAGATTTAACAATTGGTCTCAATCAAGGGAAGCTTGTTCCAGGTTTTGATCGCAAGGAACCTGAAATGATTGATGCAAAAAAGAAAATTTTAGCTGCAGCTCATAAATATGGAAAAGTTGCTTGTCTTCATTGTGGCACTCCTGAGTATGCTGCTCAAGCTTCTGAGTGGGGTTTTGATTTTGTAACGATTACTAATGATGTTCGACTTCTTGCTGGAGCTGCTGGAGCTCACGTGAAAAAATTTAAAGAGTTAACAAACCAAGAACACGATGAAACTGACAAAGATACTAATCCAAGCTCTTATTAGAAATTTAAATTAAACTGCTTCTAATTCTTTTGCTAAATCACCAATTTCTGCGCCACCAGCCATCAGTCTTTTGACATCGTCCCCACCAAGCTCAGATGACTTGCCTGATCCTATTACTTCACCGAGACTTAAAAAAGTAAAACGGTCTGCGATTAAGCGGGCATGAATTTCATTGTGTGTTATAAGAATGATAGCTATGTTTCCAAGCTTTTGGACCTTCTTAATTGTTTTTAAAACCTCCATCTGCTGTCTTTGTCCAAGAGCTGATGTTGGTTCGTCTAATATTAAAATTTTTGCTCCAAAATAAATAGCTCTAGCTATGGCTAATGTTTGTCTTTGTCCACCAGACATTGTTCCTACAGGTTGGGCTGGATCAGATATATTAATTCCTATTTTTCCCATTTCAGAAATTGTAATTTCATCCATTTTTTTAAAATTAAGAATTCCAAATGGTCCAGGGCCTTTTTTTAATTCATTTCCTAAGAAAAAATTTCTTGTAACTGAAGTCAGTGCATTGAGTGCCAAGTCTTGGTAAACTGTTCCTATTCCGGTATTTGTAGCTTCTCTGGGAGATCCAAATTTTACTTCTTTGCCCCCTACTTTTATTATTCCTGAAGTAGGCTGATGGACCCCTGATAAAACTTTAATTAAAGTTGATTTCCCTGCTCCATTATCGCCAAGAAGAGCATGAACCTCTCCGGGTAACACGTTTAAAGAAACACCATTAAGCGCTGTAAATGTTCCAAATTTTTTTACTAAGTCTGTAATCTCAATAAAAGGTGTTTGATTATTATCCATAGTCTAAATACTTCCCATAATTCTTTTTCGAATATTTTCATTTGTTAATGCTGAGGCAATGATAACGAGTCCTAAGAACACTCGATAAAAAGAGCCATCAATACCTGGTATATAAAAGAAAGCCTCTTTTGCTACACCAAATATAAAAGCTCCTACTACAATACCCAATATAGTTCCAAAGCCACCTGTGAGGACAACACCTCCAATTACAGCTGCTGCTATTGCTTCTAATTCTTTCAAATTACCTTTAGCTGCATCAGCAGTGTTGACTTCAAATACCTGACATGTTGCAAAGATAGTAGCGCAAAAAGCAGAGAACATAAATAATGAGACCTTGACTTTGTCAGTGGGTACTCCATTTGCTTTGGCCGCATTTAAATTTCCACCCGTTGAGTAAATCCAATTTCCAGCCTGAGTCTTACTTAAAACAACATAGCATACTAGTGCTATGATTAGCCATATCATAACACATGAATATAGGCCTGAGGCAAACTGATTTCCAAAGTTATTGGTATTCCAATCAACAGGAAAATAAAGCCAGTCAAATATTGGTTCTAAAATATCACCGCCAAAGAAGTTAGCGACAGGTTTTGTAGAGTATAATGAGTCAATATAAACTCTGGCTATATCAACATCTGTAACAGTTTTAGCGACAGCTGGTTCAATTTTAAAGTTCGTAATTTTTTCTTGGATCATTGAAACCATATAATCATTACCGGACTGTTGTGCGTTAGCGAGTGCTTGTTCTAAGGGTTTGACACCTTTTTTTATAAGAATTTCTGTTTTTGCTTCAGCAACTCGTTGGTAGGTATATTCTAATCTTTCAGTTATTGAGGCCACCTTATCTGCGGGTATATCTTGAGCTATAGCAACAAGATCTGCTTCCGGTAATGCTTTGGCTTTTTCTCTGACCATTTCTCCATGACCAGGAACATTTACAATATTTTTAATATCAGGGATTTCAGTCACTGTTGTTGCACCTTTAGTTTGATCTGCTCTATGATTAAAAGATCGAAGGGAAACCTCTGTTAATCCTCTTAAGAAAAACAAACCTCCTAAAGTAACAATAAATGAAGGAAGACCTGATCTCACAATAATTGTTCCTTGAAGCCAGCCAAAAAATAATGTGAAACACAAAGTTATAAAGATTGCTCCTAGTGGAGAGACATCAGATAAATGGATTAATGTTAAAAATTCAATATGAAAGCCCCCTTCAAAGGAAACATAAGGAATTATAATAGAAAAACCCCATCGCAAGATCATGGCCATACAAGCGCCAGCAAAACCAATCATTGAGCCTATAGATAAATCAAACTCCCCAGCTATTATAAGTAAACCAGCTCCAATCGCTATTATTCCTAACTGCGAAATAACTCTTAAAAAATTTCTTATACCTAATGCATTAAAACCCTCACCAGTAAATGGGTTCCATGACATTTCTCCAGCAGGGATGGAGAAATATCCAAGCATTCCAAACAACAAGAGCATCACTCCAATTGGACCAATCTCAGGTCTTGAAATTAGTTTTGAAAACCAAGACTTTTCTTGGTGTCTATCCGCTTCTTTTCTTTGTGTTGTGGATGTATTCATATTTCTAGAATATTAAAATAATATCTATCTTTCTCGTAAAGTTTTTTTTGTTAAGTGGGCAGAAACTGCCCACTTTATAAGATATTTTGATTATCTATCAATACCTGCTAAAGCAGAAACTGATGATGCGTTTGACTTGTCAACAAATCCTGGACCTGATGGAATGTTTGCACCAGGAAGAAGACCAGCACCATTGTTGTACAAATGAAGAACAACAACAGGCATATAACCTTGTAATCTTTGTTGTTGATCAATTGTATATGCAACTTTACCTGAGTTGATTAAGTCCATTACCTCTGGGCTTAAGTCAAAACATGAGTGATGAACTGACATACCTAGATCATCGATCGCTGCTTGAACACCTGAACAAACGTGTGGTCCAACTGAGAGAACAGCATCAACATCTGGGTTAGCTTGTAAACCAGCAGCTGCTCTTGTTGGGATAGAAGCAGGGTCATTAGAAGTATCTACATTTGTTGTAGGTAATGCTGTAGCATATCCACCACATCTGTCTGTAAGAGCAGTGTTGTATGCCTCTTGGATCATGCAAAGTGCTTTTGTAGCGCCCTCAGCTTTTGCTCTTTCACCCGCTTTCTGACCAGCAAGAAATTCTGGCTGACCAACGTGCATAAGTGCACCTAATGAAGCAGAAGACTCTAAACCTGAGTTCATTGTAATGACTGGGATACCAGCTGCTACAGCGTCTTTAATTGCTTGACCTAGTGCTTCAGGATCTGGAAGCGAAACTACCATACCATCAGGCTGAGTAGCAGCTGCAGCTGCAATTGACTTAGCCATATCACCTAGATCTCCAGATGGGTTAAAGATATATTCAAAATCTGCACCTACGTGTCTAGCAGCATCTTCACCACCTTTTTGCACAACAGGCCAGAAAGGGTCTTTACCCTCACCGTGTGTTACCATAACTATTCTTTCAGCAAATGCAGAAAGAGATAGGAATGAAACAAGAATTGTAAGAATTATTTTTTTCATTAATTCCTCCTTAATTATAACGGTTGCATACTATTAAATTTTCGATACAAATCCAAACAAATGTGTCTAAAAAACTATGTAATATCTGCATTTGCGACAAAATTATCGATCATAAATGTGCATAAATTGGACAATGTGGTATTAAAAATTATTAATAGATAAAATTATTTAAATAATAGAAGATGTATTTATGAAAAAACAAGAGTTTGGAGC
>CACKOX010000015.1 GCA_902601865.1 uncultured Alphaproteobacteria bacterium
GGACTCAAAGAATTAAATTCAAACATTAAAATAGCCTGCACAGATCCACAAGGTGCTCAAATGTATAACTATTTTAAATTTTCAAAACTAGAAGTTAAAGGAGAGCCATCAGAAGCGGAGGGAATAGGTCAGTATAGAGTAACTAAAAACGTAGAACCCTCCCTTGTTGATTTTTCATATCATATCACGGACTACAATGCATATGAACTCTTATACAAAATGGTCAAAACAGAGGGTTTGTTTCTCGGATCTAGTTCTGGTGTAAATGTAGCTGGGGCAATTGAAATGGCAAAAGAAATGGGACCAGGAAAGAACATTGTTACAATTTTGTGTGACGATGCAAATAAATATTTTAGCAAACTGTATAATAAAAATTACTTATTATCCAAGAAACTTCCAGTGCCTGATTGGTTGTAATTTATTTTTTTGAAAACATCATTCTCTTAAGAGTGTGATCTTTAAAAATAAAATGATGCATCAATGCTGCTCCTGAATGAACAAAAAAAAGTACTAAAACAACATTGCTGGTGTACTCATGCATTTGCCTGAATATAAACCTCAAATCCCTGTCCACATCTATTATAGAAGCCAGTTCTATGTTAAAAAAGATGACAGTATCGCCTTGTAGGTTTGTTACTAAATAGCCAGATATGGGTTGTAAAAAAAATATTAAATAGAACAAAAAATATGTTGTTTTAGCCGCATATACTAAAATTTTATTATCAACTAAAGGCTTTGGTCTTATATTAATCCATTTCCAGCTCAGCCGAAAAATAGCTAATAAAAGTATTAACAAACCAAGGGTATTATGAATAATTAATATCTCATAATAATACTGAAAATTATTCTCTAAGTTCTTACCCAAAAGGTAGGTGGCGATCATAAGAAGTGCCATTGTCCAGTGAAACAATTTACTGATTAAGCCATATTCATCTGTGGTGTTAGCTAGTCTCATATTTTACTAGAATATATGTTATTATGTTTAATCATATGAAATTTAAAAAAATATCATTATTTATAATATTAATATTATTTACTCTAAATTCTTATTCAAGAGATTACATAATTGTGCAATCTACAACAAGTATTGCGAATACAGGCTTATTAGATTTATTGTCTAGTAAATTTGAAAAGCAAACAGGGATCAAGGTTAGACCAATAGCTGTGGGTACAGGTAATGCCATTTCAAATGCTAAACGAGGCGACGGTGATGTGTTAATGGTACACTCAAAAAAAGATGAATTGAAATTTGTCTCAGATGGTTTTGGGGTTAAAAGACATGAATTAATGTACAACAATTTTATTATTGTGGGCCCTAAAGATGATCCTGCAAAAATATCACAGGAAAATGATATAAAAAATATTATGAAAAAAATTTCACTTTCAAATCAAAAGTTTATATCAAGAGATGATAAGTCAGGAACTCATATAAAAGAAAATGACTTATGGAAACTCGCTAATATTAACCTGTTCGATAATCGCAAATATATAAAGACAGGAACAAGCATGGCCAACACTTTGAATGTGGCATCAGAGATGAACGCTTATACACTTAGTGATAAGGGCACATGGATATCATTCAAAAATAAAAATAATTTAAAAATCCTGTTTGAAGGTGGGAGTGAAATGCATAATGAATACGGAGTCATAGCTATTAACCCTAAAAAATTTCCCCATGTAGAATATGATAAATCAAAAGAATTCATTGAATGGCTGATTACAGGTGCAGGTAAAGATGTTATTAATAACTTTACTTATAATGGGGAAAAATTGTTTTTTACAAACTAAATTTTTATTAATTTTTTAGATGCTAACCTTTGAAAAAATACAGTCAGCGATTTTCATAACACTTTATGTGAGTATATTTTCGACAATCATATCGTTTATTTTTTCAATGTTTTTTGGATATATTCTAGCGATTTATCAATTCAAATTGAAAAAACCTATAGTAATTTTTTTAAGCTCGATGACTTCCATTCCTCCTGTTTGTGCCGGACTCTTAGTTTATTTATTAATTAGCAGATCTGGGCCTCTTGGTTGGATGGAAATATTATATTCACCACTGGCTATGATATTAGCTCAAATAGTCATTACTTTTCCTATTATGATTACCCTAATTATTAAAAATATTGAAACTGATTACCCAATTTACAAAGAAGAACTCCTATCCTACGGGGCAAGTAAAAAGGACATAATTTTCTTACTTATTTCTAATAAATTAAATATCTACATCACCGTGATTTTAGTGGGGTTTGGAAGAGCCATCAGTGAATATGGGGCCGCAGCTATTGTAGGAGGATCCATTGATCACTTTACAAGAAATATGACAGCTACCATTGCATTAGAAACTTCTAAAGGGAATGTTTCATTAGGTATTATTTTAGGAGCCATACTAATCTCACTAACATTAATAATATCAATTATCTTAAATACTTTAAAAAATGATTAGTACTTATAATCTTTCTTATACTACTGATCAAAAAAAAATACTGAACAGTATAAATATTAATATCCAAAAAAATAAAATTACTATTATTTCTGGAAAGAATGGGTCAGGTAAAAGTACATTACTAAAAATTTTAAATCGTCTAATTGTCCCAAGTAAGGGCTCTATAAAATCACAATATGAAAAGCCTGTACCTATGTTATTTCAACGATCTCTTTCGTTGAATAAAAGTTTAGAGGAAAATTTTTTGCTTTTGAATAGTATTAAAAAAACAAAAATTGATAGAACTTTTTATAATCTATTTAATTTAAAAAAATTAAAAGCAAATAAATTTGCTAGCTTATCTGAGGGAGAAAAGCAAAAAGTTTTCATTTCTAGGCTTATGAGCTTCGAGCAAGATATGTTAATTATGGATGAGCCAAACCAATATTTAGACATAGAAAGCGAAGAAAAATTTTTCGAGAAATTATCTGATTTAAGCAAATCTAAAACAATTATAATGACGTTACATGATATGAATTACATTAAAAAATTGGCTGACAATTTAATTGTTTTAGATAATGGAAAAATAATATTTAACGATCTCGCAGCTAATTATTAATAACCTTGTTAATAGCTTAATTATATGTCTTAATTAAACATGATCAAACTCTCCTTAGCTTTATTACTTTTTTCCTCTTCACTTTTGAGCGCAAACCCTGTTGCGGACAGACAAGAATCAATGAGAGATTATAATAAACTTATGAGAGCCGCAAATAACCTCATTAGGGATTCAGTTATCAATGATGATCTCGCAAGCATTTATGAAGAAATTGAAGAAATTATGAAAGTCTACCCCACTTTATTCCCTGACGATTCATTCGGTGGTAAGTCCAAAGCGAGTACAGACATTATTGATAATAGAGACTTATTTAATCAAATTGCAAAAGAAACAGAGGACAATGCAGCATTTGCTAAGTTAGCAGCACTGGAGGGCAATATTGATGAAGTACAACAATATCATCAAAATTTATTTGGGAGCTGCAAAAGTTGTCACTCCCGTTTTAAAGATTAACCGCATGTTAAAATATTTTTTTTTATTTTTTTTTCTATCAACTCATTTATTATTTGCAGATAATAAGCTAATGAAATACATACCGATAGATACAGAAGAGTCTTTAAAAAGAATTCAAGAAGGAGCGATAGTTATTGATGTCAGATATCCAAATGAACACAATAAGATAAGAATAGAGAACTCACATAATATTCCTTTCAAAGAAATAACTGTTGAAAAGATTAATTCCATAAATCCTGATAACAAGGATATCATTATTCATTGCACTGCAGGCATAACCTCTAAAAAGGTAGCGGACAATCTAGTTGCACAAGGATATCAAGGCACTATCTATGAAATGGACAAAGGATTGATCGATTGGGTAAATCTAGGTTTTAAAACCGAGCAAGGCATATAATAAGTTATTATAAATATAACTATGAAAAATAGTTAGTGCTGAACATATAGTAAATCATATATCCAATAAGTCCTACGACCAGCAACACTAGAGGTATTACTGATATTGTAAAAGCCTCCCTAAATTTCTTATTAAATAATAACAAACTTACCAATAGTAAAATTAAAAGAATGAGTAGAAGTCTGATCATATTGTTAATTTTAGCATAATATTTAATAATTTTGCTATTCCATATTGGCTTATTTAGGTATATCAAGTCTTAATCATGTCTAAAGTAAAAGTAGCTATTGCTGGAGCATTAGGAAGAATGGGAAATAATCTTATTAGTTCAGCGATTTCAAATACAAATGTTGAACTTATTGGTGTATTTGATGTCAAGGATATTGACACTAACTTTATATCCAAGTATCAAATTCCAGAAAATATCATTACCACAAGAGAAGAGTCTTTTAAAACAGCAGATATAGTAATAGATTTCACGTCACCTAAAGCCTTATTTAATTTTACAGAAGCCGCTGTTTCTAATAACACTGGTTTAGTAATTGGCACAACGGGCTTAGATGAAAGTCATTTCAATCTGTTAAAGCAATCAAGTAATTCAAGTAAAATTTTCTATGCACCAAACATGAGTTATGGCGTAAATACATTTTTTGAAATAGCAAGAAAAGCTGCTAAACATTTAAAAGATTTTGATATTGAGATAACTGAAACACATCATCGGCATAAAAAAGATGCGCCTAGTGGAACCGCAATAAAACTAGGAGAAGAAATTGTAGACGAACTTGGATTATCTAAATCAAACTTTAATTTTAATCGCCAAAGCCAAGATAACCAAAGAAAAGAAAATGAAATTGGATTTTCATCAATAAGAGGAGGGAATATACCGGGGGAACACACAGTTATATTTCACGGTGATAATGAGTCTATTGAATTAACACACAAAGCCTATAATAGAAAAATTTTTTCTGATGGTG
Organism: uncultured Alphaproteobacteria bacterium; assembly: GCA_902601865.1. Lineage (GTDB taxonomy): Bacteria > Pseudomonadota > Alphaproteobacteria > HIMB59 > HIMB59 > HIMB59. The sequence goes on from CACKOX010000015.1 coordinate 4,872, forward strand.
CCATTGAAGCTGCAGTCTGGCTAGCCGCACAAGAAAATGGTTTTTATTCTTTTAAAGACATGATCAGCTAGACGAGGAACTGTACTTTTCAATTATTCTTTTTAATTTTTTTCTTCTTTGCTCACTTAAAAAACTAGCAAATAATTTTTTCTTTCCAGAATAGTTAACACTCAGGGAGTTTTTTTCATTTTTTATTTTCAACCAATTAAGGTTATAGCTATTCTGTTCAACAATTTCATCACCATCAAGCCGTTCTAATTGCATAGACTTTGACTCCAAAGAAATTTTTTCAGTTTTTTTCAAACTCCTGACAAAATAAATAGTACAAATAACCAAAATAGAAAATTCAACTAGACCAAAGATAATTATGGGCCAAGCCCCAACAAGTAAAAATCTTCCCCCAATAAAAATAATTAAAAAACCCGTAATTAGTAAGAAAAACAGTATTTGAAGATTGGTTAAACTTCTATTTGGTTTTAAGTGCAGTTTTCTTGTCATTTCCTATCAATTTATAAAATTATATTTATATTTATAATAAATTTTATCGCATACCAATAATATTATGAAAAAACAAGAAAGAGCTAATGTCGTTTTGGGTAATTTGAATAAATTCTATCCAAAGATCCCAATTCCACTTAAACATCAAAATATTTATGAGCTTTTAATAGCAGTACTGTTAAGTGCGCAGTGCACGGATGAACGTGTTAATAGGATTACACCTCTATTGTTTAAAATTGCAAATAATCCTTACGATATGTCAAAAATTCCAGTAAATAAAATTTACAAAATTATTAAACCATGCGGGCTTGCTCCAAAAAAATCAAAGGCGATTTCTAAACTTTCAAAGATTTTGATAAAACAATACAATGGTATTGTTCCGGAGACCTTTGAGGATTTAGAACGCTTACCAGGTGTGGGTCATAAAACAGCAAGTGTTGTAATGTCCCAAGGCTTTGGCCATCCTGCGTTCCCTGTCGATACGCACATTCACCGCTTAGCACAAAGGTGGGGCCTAACTAATGGCAAAAATGTCGTTCAAACTGAAATGGATATAAAAAAATTATTTCCAGAAGCGACTTGGAATAGACTTCATTTACAAATGATTTTCTATGGGAGAGAATACTGCAAAGCAAGAAGCTGCTTCGGAATTGAATGCAAAATTTGCAAAGATTGCTATCCAAAAAGAACAAAGGCTATCAAAGTAAAAAAACCCTAATTTCAAACAGATTATCTATGAAAAAAAATAGAATAATGTATAAAAATAACTTTATTTACCATTATGAGACAAATTAAGAAAATATTAATTGCCAATAGAAGTGAAATTGCAATTAGGATATCTCGTGCTGCAACAGAATTAGGCTTTAAAACAGTATCCATTTACTCTTACGAAGATCGTTTTGCATTACATCGCTTTAAAACAGATGAAAGTTATCTCGTTGGATCAGGATTAGGACCTATACAAGCATACTTGGACTACAAAGGAATCGTACAAATTGCAGTTAACTCAGGCTGTGATGCTATACACCCTGGATATGGCTTTTTATCTGAAAACCCAGAATTTGCTGATGAATGTGCAAAGTACAATATAATTTTTGTTGGTCCTTCTCCAAATATTATGCGATCCCTCGGAAATAAAGTTGAAGCAAAAAAAACTGCTGGTAAAGCCAAAGTTCCAACCATACCTTCCACAGGACCTTTACCAAAAGATTTAAAAAAATGTAAAGACCTTGCAAAAAAAATCGGCTATCCAATTATGCTCAAAGCATCTTGGGGTGGTGGTGGTCGCGGGATGCGAGTTATTAAAAAAGAAACAGAATTAGAAAATCACATTAATACCGCTAGAAGAGAAGCTAAAAGTGCTTTTGGAAAAGACGATGTATTTTTTGAAAAACTTATCGAAAAAGCATTTCATGTTGAGGTCCAAATAATCGGAGATACTCATGGAAACATAGTTCATCTTTTTGAGAGAGACTGTTCTCTTCAAAGGCGTCATCAAAAAGTAGTTGAAAGAGCTCCTGCTGCTTACTTGTCAGATAAAGAGAGAAATGCAATTTGTGAAGCAGGTGTGAGAATTGGAAAACAAGTTAACTATTCATGTGCTGGAACAGTAGAGTTTTTAATGGATGCTAAATCTAGAGACTTTTTCTTCATTGAAGTTAACCCAAGAGTTCAAGTTGAACATACAGTCACAGAAGAAATAACTGGTATTGATATAGTTAAAGCCCAGTTTCTTTTAGCAGCTGGTGCTAAAATTGGTGATGATATATGTGGTGTACCACTTCAAGAAAATATACAAATGAAAGGTCACGCTATCCAATCACGAGTCACAACGGAGGATGCAGCCAATGATTTTGCACCAGATTATGGAAAAATTAATGTTTATAGATCTGCGAGTGGTCTTGGAATAAGGCTAGATGCTGGAACCGCATCAACAGGTACGATTATTACACCATATTATGATTCTCTTTTGGTGAAAGTTACTGCAAAAGGTCAAACTCCTATTGAAGCTAAGAGAAGAATGAACAGAGCTTTAAGTGAGTTTCGAGTCAGAGGTGTAAAAACAAACATACCTTTTTTATTAAAGTTAATTAATCACGAAGGCTTCGACATTTTTAAATACCATACAAAATTTATAGATAGTGAAAAAAGTTTATTTCAATTCTCTGGTCGAAAAGATAGAGCCACTAAGACATTAAATTTTTTGGCAGAAGTTATTGTCAATGGCAATCCAGAAGTTGCTAACAGACCACGATTAAGAGAGACCACACCGGCAAAACTCTCTGACTACGGAATTTCTAGATCAAAAAAAGCACAAGAGACAGTAAATAATACATATAAACAAATTTTAGATGCTGAAGGTCCATCTGCTGTTGCTCATGCTGTATTAAACGAAAAACAATTACTAATCACAGACACTACTTTTAGAGATGCTCATCAGTCTTTGATAGCAACTCGAATGAGAACTCAAGATATGTTAGGCATAACTGATTTATACGAAGAAAGACTTAAGAATTTATTTTCAGTAGAATGCTGGGGTGGGGCGACTTTTGATGTTGCATTAAGATTCTTAAAAGAGGATCCGTGGGAACGTTTAGAAAAATTACGTGAGCAAATGCCATCCGCATTACTACAAATGTTATTTAGAGGGTCTAACGCACTTGGGTACACAAACTACCCAGATAATGTTTTAAGAAGGTTTATTCAGCTTTCTGCTCAGTCAGGGATTGATGTTTTTAGAATATTTGATGCATTAAACTGGATAGAAAATATGAGAGTGTCTATTGATGAAGTTTTAAAATCTGGAAAAATTTGTGAGGCTTCTATTTGTTATTCTGGTGATCTATCTTCACCTGCAGAAAAAAAATATACACTTGAATATTATCTAAAAATGGCCCAAAAACTTGAGAAAATGGGAGTTCATTTTCTTGCAATTAAAGATATGGCAGGCTTATGCAAGCCCAAGGCGGCAAAAACCTTATTTAAAGAATTAAAGAAAAACATAAAAATCCCAATTCATTTCCATACACACGATACAAGTGGAAACGGCGTTGCAACATTGCTTAATGCCTCTGATGCTGGAGTGGATATAGTTGATGTAGCAATTGACTCTTGGTCTGGTTTTACCTCACAACCTAGCTTCGGTGCAGTTCTTGAATCACTTGATGGAAACAACAGAGACCCAAAAATATCTTCTGCTGTTGTTAGGACTGCAGCAAATTATTGGGAAGGTGTAAGAAAGCAATACCAGCCTTTCGAAAGTAAAACTCGAACTAGCATGTCTGAGGTATATTTACATCAGATGCCAGGTGGGCAATATACAAATTTAAGAGAGCAAGCAAGATCAATGGGCATTACAGACGAGAGATGGCCAGAATTAGCATCAATGTATGCGGAGGTTAATAAAATATTTGGAGATGTTATTAAGGTTACACCTATATCTAAAGTTGTTGGCGATATGGCAATTTATATGTTGGCAAATAATATTCAAATTGAAGATGTCTTAGACCCCAAAAAAGATGTTGGTTTTCCAGCATCAGTCATTGAGTTTTTTAGTGGTCGATTAGGTCAACCATACAAGGGGTTTCCAAAAGCACTCCAAAAGAAAATCTTAAAAGGAAAAAAACCAATTAATTATAGATTTGGTTCAAAACTCCCTTCTTTAAAAATTAAAAACAGAACAAAAGAATTAGAGAAAAACTACAATGAGATTATTTCTGAGAAAGATACAATTTCACAAATATTTTTTCCTGAAGTTTTTGATGAGTATATGAAACATAAAAAGAAATTTGGCAACACAAGTGTTATCCCAACTTCAAATTACTTTTTTGGTATGAATACAGATGAAGAAATATATGTCTCTATTGAACCTGGAAAAACATTAATCATCAGATACTTCACTTTAAGTGAACCCAACGAAAAAGGTTTCAGAACAGTTTACTTTGAATTAAATGGTCAGGCTAGATCTGTTGACATTAAAGACAACTCCATAGCAGTAGACGATTTAGCTAAAGAAATCGCAGATCCAAGCAACAAGGATCATGTGGCAGCCCCAATTCCAGGCTTGCTTGTAGATGTTGCCGTCACAGAAGGAATAAAAGTACCCAAGGGTGCTAAATTATGCACTATCGAGGCGATGAAAATGGAAACGGTTATTTACGCAGACCAACCTGGAACTGTAGAGAGACTTTGCGTAAAAGCTGGCGAAAATATTGAAGCCCAGCAACTTTTATTAATTATAAAATAATTTATTTAATAATAATATGATAACTATTTACCGTGGTTAAAAAGATTATAACGGCTAAACACAGAGGTTTTTGTGCCGGAGTTGAGAGAGCTGTTGAGATGGTTGAAAAAAGCCTAATAAAATATGGAGCCCCAGTTTATGTTCGCCATGAAATTGTTCATAATAAGTTTGTTGTCAACAATTTAAGAGAGAAAGGGGTTGTATTTGTAGACTCCTTAGAAGAAATACCTAAAAATACAAAACAACCAGTTATTTTTTCCGCCCATGGTGTTGCACAAAGAGTTATCAACAAAGCTAAAGATTATAATTTGTTATTTTATGATGCCATTTGCCCATTAGTTAGCAAGATTCACAAAGAAATAATTCAGTTAGAAAACAACGAATATAAAATAATAATGATTGGTCATGAACATCACCCAGAGGTTGATGGAACCGCAGGTCAATTAAAAGACATCAGTAATTTAACTTTAGTTCAAGATATCGATGATGTTGAAAAATTATATTTTCCCTCAAGTCAAAAACTTGCCTACATAACACAAACAACGCTATCAGTATTTGACACACAAGATATTGTCAATGCTCTTGAAAAAAAATATCCTTCAATCCTTGCACCGAAAAAATCAGATATTTGCTACGCAACTTCTAATAGGCAATTATCTGTACAAGAGATGTCTAAAAATGTTGATGCTTTTTTTGTCATCGGGGCGCACAATAGTTCTAATTCAATTAGGTTGGTTGAGACTGCTAAAAGATTTGGCTGCAAATATAGTGAATTAATAGAAAATATAAATGACTTTGATTACTCAACCCTAGCAGAATTCAATACAATAGGTCTGACGGCTAGCGCCTCCGCTCCAGAAGAGCAATTAAATATGTTCATTGATCAAATTAAAAAGGTTTATGCAATCGAAGTTTTGAATTTTAAAGAAGATGAAAACATAACCTTTAAAATACCTAATTTTCTTAATTAAATTTTCTTCTATAAAAAACATCCACTAAAGTCATATGAGGAAGGGTTAGAGCAGCTAATCCAATAAACAAAGTTTTTATAAACGACTCTTCAAAAGAATAATTATTATAAAGATAGACTATTGCTAAGCTCCCCCCAATCCATGTTAGTAGAGTGAAAGAGATAGTAGTTATGCTTACAAACTTATTATTGGATAAGTGTTTTGATGTATCTTTAAGTATTGATTTAACGTGTTTAAATGTATGAATAAAACAAAAATAAATTGAGAAGCCAACAAGTGGTTCAGTCAAAAAAACAATCAGTAATACAATAATCATTTCCAAAAGACCCCATCTTAATCTTGGCACAATGAATGCTAAGTAACTATATCTTAGTAATAGAATGAAGTAGAAAAAATATGCTATGAAAAGATAGTTTTGAAGATGGACAAAAGATGAATTAGATAAAAAAGCAAATATTTCAAATGTTTCACTTGTGTGAAAAAAAATAATCCCAAATACAATATTTAAACCATGGGTTATCGATATTGACCACTTATATTTTCCTAACTCTAAATAAGACCAATCACATAATCCAAAATGAATAACGCTCATAAAAATGAATATAAATAAAGCGACCACAGGAAAGTAAATCCAAAACACAATTACAGACGCAGATATAATCAAATATAATATAACAAAAATAAAAAAATCTTTTCTTGTCTTGTATCCTAATAAAGCTGCAACAGCTCCATCAAAAGAGCCGTGGGGAACGCCTATGAAAGAAACCATACAAAGTGCGAGTAATGAGATAAAGCTTAGTTCATACATTTAGTTAATAATAGTACCAAGAGCACTTTTTATAAATTTATATTTAGGCATTGACATTATGACCTTTAATTTTGTTGCTGTATTAGATATACCCATCATAAATGATGCAAACTCATTACCATTTAGTGAATTAGCCATATTAATAAAAATTTTTTCAGTCCCATTATTATTTTTTAAGTAATTGACAAATACTTTATCCATCCACTGATCAAAATAGGAATGATGTTTTTTCTTAGAGTCTTCCTTATGTTTCACTAAGTTTTTTAGAAAAAAAGAAAAAGCATACCCTGTTGATATTTTAGTGGCGCCCCCTCTTGAGCCAATATTAATATAATTTTTGTATGATTTATTTCTAATATCATACATCGGTAAAGCTCCTTTTTCTTCGTCAACTATTGTATATTCAGATATCTTTAACTTTGTCTCAATATATTTTTTAATTTGATCTTTATACCAACTATCAGCTTGGATTTCTGATGAGAAAACTGTTGACTCAACTAATACTTTATTCTCATTTATCGGCAAACAATACATAAAGTGTAATCCAACATTTTGGTCAACACGAAAATCCATTAAAGTAACTTTTTTGTTATCAATAACTTGCTTTGTATCTATAAGGTACCCAAAGAAATGCTGCTTAACCTTATTTTCCTCTAATTTTGGTGTTCTAGAGTCATAAATTTTCTTTGCATAAACTTTTTCGCCGTTATCAAGCTCAATCTCAAAATATTTCTCTAAATTACCAATACGATGAACATTTAGTGTTTTAATGGACAAATTTTCTAGGCTGTCTAAACAATATTTTTTCCAATCCTGAAACCGTATTGTGCAATATGGTAAATCTTTAGTTTCATGCAATATACATTCATTTGCCAAGTAAAATTCCCAATTAAACCATTTTTTTTGTGTAAGATTGCTAAAATTTTCCATCCAATCTGTCATCCAGAATGCAAAAAAATTATTTCTTTTATTATAATATTCTTTATCGATACCAATAAGACTATGGTTCGTTCCAGCATAATTTAATTTAGCTGTAGCAAGAGCACTAGCGCCCATACCTATAAAAGCGACGTCATATATTTTCATTTTTAAAATTATCTCTAATTGGTTTATAGGATGTAAAAATACTCTTTAAAAACAAAAACTCAGGTATTGAAACTATTGTAATCCATAACTTCTCTAATTTATTTAAATAAACTCTTTCGAATTGATACGCATAACCTTTCTTCTTAATTTTATTACCAATCCCTTTATAGATTTTTGCCGCGAAAAATATCGCTAATCTTGTTCTTAAAGGAATAAATTTCATGCCACAAAAACCATTTGCATAAAACTTTTCAGAGAGTTCTATTAAGTTTTTAATTGATAATTCAATTATTTTATTTTTTTGGTCATCAATGTTATTATCTGTTAAATCACTTAAGGTAATTTGTCCTATCCATTCCTGAGGTAAATACACTCTATTTAATTTAGCATCTTCAAATACATCTCTTGCAATATTAGTCAATTGCATTGCAATTCCTAGATCAACAGCATGCTTTCTGGCTTTATTATTTTTAGTATTAATAATTGGCAGCATCATCAAACCAACTGTTCCAGCCACTCTATAGGAGTACTCTACTAATTCCCTCTCATCAGCAATTCTAACGTTTTGTTGATCGCTTATTAATCCATCTATTAAATCATTTAAAATATTTAAATTGATTTGGTTTTGCTTAAAGAAAATATTGATTTCAGATGTCTTGTTATCCTTAACTTGTTCAAATATATCTTTTATTTGAGAGGACGTATCTATATCAGAACTATCAGCAACGTCATCTAGATAGCGGCATATGCTATAAAGTTTTGAAGCAGCAATTCTATTTTTCTTAGGTAAGAAAAAACTTGCCCAATAAAAACTTTTACCCTCTGATTTAATGCTATAGGTGTTTGTTTTAAAAGATGTCACCTTAATGACTAACTTTAAAATCCTTAATTATAAGTTTCTCAATCACCTTAGCTGAACACAGCACTCCTGGTATTCCAGCTCCTGGATGTGATCCTGCTGCAGAGAAATACAGATTTGATATTTTTTTATCCCTATTGTGATAACGAAACCATGCCGATTGAGAAAAAATTGGAGCTACTGAAAACCCTGCTCCATATTTTGATCTATAATCTTTTTTAAAATCTTCAGGAGTCATCCAAAACTCTGCCTCTATATTTTCTGTTAACCCGGGCATAATGGTTCTATCTAAGGCTTCGACTATTTTATCTTTAAGTTTTGGCCCTTCTGAATCCCATTGAACATCTCCCTGAAGATTGGGAACAGGGCATAACACGTAAAAACTATCACATCCCTCAGGAGCAAAAGTTTCATCTGTTGCAGTAGGTCGGTGAAGATAAAGTGAAAAATCATCTGTTAAAATTTTTTTCTCAAAAATATCGTGTAGTAATTCTTTATATCTCTCAGACATCCAAATAGTGTGGTGAGCAACGTTAGAAAATTTTTTCTTAGATCCAAAAAAAAGAACATACAGACCCATAGAATAGTGTGTAAATTTTTTAGGCTTTAAAAGACTGTCTCTTGAATACTTTGAAGGCAACATCTCACTATAAACTGTGGGAGGATCTGCATTACATATTACAAGATCTGCTTCTATTTTACTTCCGTCTGTAAGTACAACATTTTCTGCTTTACCGTTAGTTATAGAAATTCTTTCAACATCGGACTGTTTTTTTATATCAATGCCTTGCCTTACCATTAAATTTTCTAGCTCTTTTACAATTTTACCAGTGCCACCCATACAAAAGTACACTCCCCATTTTCGCTCGAGGTAGTGTATCAAAGCGTATATAGATGTGGTTGTAAATGGATTACCTCCAACTAACAAAGGATGTATTGAAAATGCCTTCCGTAGATACTTATTTTTTAATTTGCTATTTACCAATTGACTAACTGTTAAATAGCTCTTTAGTTTGATTAAAGAGGGTAATTGTTTTGCCATTTCCCAGAATGAAATAAAGGGTTTATCTGATAGCTTTTCAAAGCCTATCTCAAAAATATCTTTTGATGTTTTTAATAATTTGTCATAGCCTTTGACATCATTTTCATCAAATTTTCTAATTTCATTATTTGTATCTTCTATAGAAGGTCGATAATCAAAAGTTTTCCCATTATGAAAGTAAAACCTATACCAAGGGTCTAAGGATTTGAAATCTAAATGATCTTTAAGGTCTTCTCCAAATAACTCGAATAGTTCTTCAAATAAGAATGGGGCTGTTATTACTGTTGGTCCAGCATCGTGTTTGTAGCCACCTTTCTCGAACACTCTGGCCCTCCCACCGAGCATGTTAAGCCTCTCAATAAGTGTGACGTCAAAACCTAGCTTTCTGCACCTTAACGCTGCAGCTAGTCCACCAAATCCCCCACCAATAACTACAACTTTTTTACTCAAGATAATAAAATATAGGAATTTTAGATAAAAAAAAACCAGGCAAGTTAGCCTTGCCTGGTTTAAATAGGTTATAAAGCTTTATTAAGCTTTTTTGCCTGAAGATGCTACAGCAGCAGCCCAAATAACTGCGACAAAAGCGATCTTATTCACAACGTCAGCAACGTTATAGATAACGTTTAATGTTACGGCATCAGCTCCTCCAGTTAAGTAACCGAAGAAATATCCTAAAGGATAAATAGCCCAACCAACAGTAACGATCCATCTCATTGTGTTGAAAGCTGTTTGAACAGCTGCAGGACACTTGTCAGCAGCAGCTTTACCAGCTTCACCAGCAAAAATTTCATATAAAATGTATGCCCAACCAGCTAGACCTACAATGAATCCTGCCCATGCGTTGATGAAGCCTGCTTCACCAGCATAACCAGCTACAAGCATTACTAAAGTACCAATTAATAGTCTCCAGAAAATACCAGCTGAAACTGTAGCAACAGCAGCAAGGATTATGTAAAATTCAATCATCTGTAAAGGAACAGTGATTAACCAGTCAACATATCTATAAACAGTAGGTGTAGCACCTGTTGTTACCCACACTTCTCTCATGTAGAAGTAGTGAACTGCAGCAACTAAACAAACAAGACCACCAAGTGCAAGAGATGTCTTCCACTTACCTGATACGTTGTTAGTCTCTAAAAAAAAGAATGCAGTAGCGGCAACCATACACATTGAGATAACCCAAAAAGATATCCCAACAAAGTCGTTTGGCTCTAAGCCAACGCTTGCAGAAGCTATTCCTGGCAGTGCAACTAATGCAGCTGTTGGGATAGCCATTGATTTCAAAAACTTAATCATTGAGTACTCCTTTTCTTAAGTTCTAAAACTTATAACAGAATCCTAAAAGTTAGGATTTGTTAATTTGAACGGATTATAGGTATAAATTGCAAAAAAAAAATACTTAATATGACTTTTATTAATATATTTTGGGAGTATAGTGGGTAAAAAAATGGCTATTTTTCAAGATAGTGTACTGTTTAATGGGTTTTTATTCTTTTTATCCACACTGTTGTTATGGATATTGCTGAAATTCAACAAAAGCTACATAAATAACAAAAAAACTAAGAAAACCCTTAATTTAATTATTTATTTGGTTTTTATTGGAGTCATTATATTCATTTTTGATAATCACACGTCACATTATTTAGATAACTTGTAAGTACATGAAAATAAGTGCAACCTTTGACGAAACACAAATTAAAGCATTTTCTCTTAATTTTGATAAAAAGCTCCTCCGACACATTGAAAAATTAAAGTCACCTGATAAACGCATCAAAAAGGCTATGCTTTATTTTGCCAAAACTGGGGGAAAAAGGATCAGACCTTTCTTGCTTTATTACATGGGTTCATTTTTAAATATTAAGCCTAGCCTATTAGATGACTTTGCCCTCTCAATTGAGTGTGTTCATCTTCATTCTTTAATTCATGATGATTTGCCCTCTATGGATAACGACGACTATAGAAGAGGAAGGCTAACTGTTCACAAAAAATTTGATGAGGCCACTGCTGTCTTAGCTGGAGATATGTTCCAGGTCTTATCAGTCAAAACTCTAGCAGAGTCAAAATACCTTTCTGCTAGTCAAAAAGTAAACTCAATTCAGATGCTCTCCAAAGCTAATGGCATGGAAGGCTTAATAGCAGGACAATCCTTAGATATTTATATGAAAAAAAATTCTACTATAAAACAAATAGAGGAGATGTATCTTTTAAAAACAGGCGCTCTATTTAGTTTGTGCTTCAATCTTCTTTTAAACGTAAAAAATTTGAATCTGAGTAAGAAGAGAGATCTAAAAATTATTGGCAATACCATTGGGAAAATTTTTCAAATTACGGATGATATGTTAGATAGATGGGGTAATGAGCGTGAAGTTGGTAAAAAAATTAAAAAAGACTCAAAAAAAGCGAGTATTGCTTATAAGCTTAGTCGTGTTGAATGCACGAAATATCTAAAACAAATACAAAATAAAAATTACAAAACAATGGAAAAATTCTTTGGTACAAATAAGGAGGCCTTGCTATACATGTCAAGTCTTGTAAACTTTATTGTCAATCGTGTTAAATAAAGAAAAAGATTTTTTAATATATGAAACGGTTCACATTAAATGACAATCAATGAAAATGAATTAGTTGATGCGCGTGTAGCTTGGGGAGATGGTATAATTGCAATTTCAAAAGCCTATGAAAAATTAGGCATTGATGATGCCACAATAGTTGCAAATGAAATGTTAGATCAGCTATATGGGTTTGAGTTTGGGCCAGTCTTATTTAAACCAACCCTTAGTGGGGGCAGCCAAACATTTCGATCAAATAAAGAGGGCGCCTTATCTTATTTTATTGGAAATAACCCAAAGTACCCTTTGGATAGTGGATTTGGAATTAAATCTTGGCGTGAAGTTAAATCAGAAACATCTTCAACATTTGTTGAGGAGAATATCGCCATGTGGATGGGCTGGGTAACACTGATCGACAAAAAGGGAGATCAGGTTAAAGTTGATAAAAGTTGGGGTTATAAAAAAACTAAAAACGGTTCATTGAAAATAGTATTGCACCACTCTTCACTTCCTTATGAATTATAAAAACTCATTTTACTCATAGAGGACATATTATACTTAATTGGGTTACTAAAATTTAATCGCTAGTAACCTTTAGGATATATTCGAGAGGTTTTCCCTCTATCGTAAATTCATCGTAAAGATTTGAATTGAATGTAATTTTTATAAAATTATCTTTTAAATTAAAAAAGCGTTGAGGAACATGCACCCAGTTAGAATAAACTCTTGTAATTTTTATATCATTTACAAATAATTGTAAGTATCCCATATTAGGTTGATTTTCACTTCCAATTTGTGAGGGGTTTAATGTAAAATTTTCTAAATTAATATATAAATTATATCCATCCACTTTATCTTTTATAATTTCTAAATTAATCAAAGGATAAGGCTTCTCGGCATCTATCTTGTTTCCAGGGTGATGAGCAAAACAATTAATGGATATAAATAATAAAAATATTGAAAATTTAATATTCATTAAGATTAAATATATTATTTATTACTTTTTGTTAAATGATTATCTGTTTCAAATTTATGTACATAAATCTTTCGAGTACATTTCGATGAAAGTATTATCTTTATAATTATAAATCGTAATATTAATTATTTTTTTATCAGATGATTTGTTTTGTATAAAGATTCTACAATTATCAGTATTGTATCTATGAAATTCATAAATTTTTTCTATTTTTGAAAAATCAGCCTTTCCATACTTTAAGATTAAATCGTTCAAGGGTTTATTTAAAAATAGCTCTATATCTTTGAAATGTTCAACAATTTCTTCATTTTCTTCAACGTTTTCCTCTGCCTCTGGGGTATATATAATTTTAGGAATGGGCTCTGGTTTTATAACCTTCTCTTCCACATCAGTTGTCTCACAACTCACTGTAATAATAAGTAATGTAATAAAAATGAAATATTTAAATGGAATTATAAAAGTCATCAATTTCCTAAATTATTAGGTAAATAAAGTTCACATGCAATTTCTATATTAAAAACAAAATATAACAATCGAAACTAAGTTGTATCTTGTCCACTTTTTTCTTTGAGTTATATAGTTTATAATCTTATTTGTGAAAATTAAATATGAACAACCATCTGTTTGTCATCAATCTTATAAAAGTGTTTTAGGACAAAGACCAATCTGGGACTGGAGGCATGACAAGTTGCTATGGGTGGATATTTATGAAAATAAAATAATCGAAACAGATCAAGAGAATAGTGGAGAGCGACATTTCACTGTACCTGACGGCGTGACAAATATTCTTTTACAAGACAATAAAAATTATATTATGAGTTCTTACGACTCTATTTTTTCTATTCATCCCTCTCTATCAAAAAAACAACTTCTTACAAAGATCAAGTTTGAAAGTCCTAATAATAGAATTAATGATGCAGATGTGGATTTAAATGGTCAGATATGGATATCGACTATGGATATTCAGCAAAAGTCTCAGACGGGTAAAGTCATATGCCACGATACTAATTTAAAACCAATTTATTCAGATAACTCTTATATTATTTCCAATGGACCAGTTTTTGATTATGAGAGAAACGTAGGTTACGTAACGGACTCTATAAAAAGAATAATTTATATCTTTTCAATAAACGACTTGTCTCGTAATGGAATAAACAAAAAAGTTTTTCTTTCTATGAACAAAATCGATGGAAATCCCGATGGTATGACCGTTGATAAAAAAGGTAACTTATGGGTTGCAATGTGGGGGAGCGGTAAAGTTTGCTGCTTTGATAAACAAGGCAGTCTCAAATTAATATTACAACTTCCTGTTTCAAAAGTAACAAGTTGTACGTTTGGTGGAAAAAATTTAAATGAGCTTTTTATTACAACAGCATCTGTTGGTCTAAATGATATCGAGGCAGAAAGACAACCACATGCAGGAAAACTGTTTAAGTTCGTAACCCAAGAGCAAGGGTATGCCTCGAACTGTTATAGATCTGAAAACATCCCTGATTTGTATCATTAAATATGAAATTTAATCAAACTCAGATTGGTGACATTATTCAAATGGCATGGGAGGATCAAACTGATTTTAGTCATATAACAAAAATTTATGAAATTAATGAGGGGGATGTAAAAAAAATTATGAAAAATAATATAAAACGAAAAAGTTATGAAATTTGGAGAAAACGAATTCATCAAAGAAGTGCACAAAGAACCCAGCTCAAAGGTAAAATAAATGTCTAAAGCTTTATTTGGAGCAGGATGTTTTTGGGGACCAGAAAAAAAATTCTCTGAGATCAAAGGAGTCATTGAAACCCAAGTCGGCTATTCTCAAGGTTTAACTGATAAAACTACATATGAAGAAGTTTGTACAGGTAATACAAACCACGCTGAAGTTGTTTTTTTAACGTTTGATGAAGAAAAAATCTCATACAAAAACTTAGTGGAGTTTTTCTACCAAATTCATGATCCCACAACTTTAAATCAACAAGGCCCAGATCGAGGCTCTCAATACCGCTCAGTTATAGCTTACTATGACGATACCCAATTAGAAGTAGCTAAACAGATCACAGACAAATTAAATGAAAGTAAATTTAATCAAAAAATCACAACAGTTATAGAGCCTGTTAAAAACTATTGTCCAGCTGAAGATTATCATCAAAAGTACATGGAAAGAAAATACTCTTTTTTAAACTTCTAATCATTCATATAGGTGAGTAGGGATAAATAATTTTAGGAAACTTATAATTAGTTTTTCTTTTATAATATTTGTTCACAAAATAATTTGATTTTAATTTTGTTACAGATAAAGTTTTACTTTTAATAAATTTAAATTCAGAAATATCTTTCAGCTTCTCTATCCCATTTCCTATTAGGTAATAATCTTGACTCAATAATTCATTAAGATCAGAATTAATCTTTAAAGTCTTTGTCTTGCCAACTAATTTGCCAGATGTATCAATTTTTTGAATAGCTAAATCTCTTCTATTTGTATCTACTAAACACAAGATACTTTTAGTGGGTTTCTTTTTAAGTCCCAAAAAGAAATGCTCAAAAATAGAGTAGCTCACTATTTCCACCTTGTGGCTTATAAAAAAGCCTTTCATGAGCGAATGGCAATTTCGTATTGCAGTAAAGCGCGCTGGCCCTTTGTTGAGGTGTAACTTTTTAATGTATTCAGCCTTTATTTTTGTTTTTTTTACTAAGTCGGCCAACAATTTAGATAAAACTTTTTCATGTCCAAACTCACTTTTTACTGTTTTATCCCAAATAATTTTTTCATTTTTAAATAAAGTAATAGAACAGTATGATAAAGAACTATCAATGCCGATTTCAAAATTTTTCATTTTATTAGTCATTTTTATATTTAATTTTGTAATTCCAGTTAATACATCCTATGCAACAAGTGTAAATGATACAATTCCAAATAACATTTTAATGTATCACCGTTTTGATGAAATTAAGTACCCCTCAACAAATATTCGAAAAGAACAATTAGTTAGTCATTTAACATATTTAAAGGATCAAGGATTTAAATTCATTTTAGTAAAAGATCTTCTGTTCCCAGATAAATTACAAGAAAAATCTATTTCTATAACAATCGATGATGCATACTTATCATTTTATGAAGTGGGCTTACCTATTTTTGAAAAATTTGAAGTACCCGTTACATTATTTTTAAATACAGAAAATATTGGTGGGCAAAATTATATGTCTTGGGGCCAACTCAAAGATGCATTAAATAGAGGTGTTGATATTCAAAATCACACACACTCTCATTCCAGTCTCCCCACTCTTAGTGAATTAGAAATAACGAACGAAATAGAAAAATCTCAAAAGCTTATTTTGGAAAACTTAGGTATTACTCCTAATTTATTTGCTTATCCTTTTGGTGAGAACAGCTCCACAGCACAAAACGTTGTTTCGCAATATTTTGATGCAGCTTTTGGTCAACACTCAGGAGCCTTTTCGATTAATCAAAAGTATTTTATTCCTAGATTTCCTCTCAATGAAAACTATGGATCTATTGATCGTATCAAAGATGCGTCTAGTGTTTTACCTTTCAATAACGTAAACATTCAACCAAGCAATCCTTATCAAATAGAACCAATTACAAGATATGTTTTAGACTTTCAAGAAGACGCATCGAACATCAATTGTTTCATCAGTGATTTTCAAGGCTCTTTTAATCAAACAACAACAAACCTAAGTAGTAAATTATTAATTGAGCTCAACAGACTTCCTGTAAAAGGCAGATTAAGATTTAATTGTACAAAAGTTAACAACGGTATTTTTTGGTTTGGCTATCAGTATTTAATTAATTAATTTTGAAGCGATCAAAGTCTTGAAGTTTATTTGAAGCAATAATGAGTTCTAATTGATCAACATATTTATCGCCAATTTCAGCGTAAGCCGCTAAATATTTAACTTTCATGCTGATGGGATCTGTATATTTGAGGCGCTCATCAATATGCCTCACGACTCGAAAATTATAATACGCGGGGTGCGTGTTGATATTAAACATATAGGCTTCAACACTTTCAGATAAATTATTAAATTTTAAAACGGCATGAGTTTTATCCTCATCTCTTTCTTGGGGAATAATTCCTCTATCCTCACGGGTTGTCCATTGGCCGTAAAGAGCGTTCCCTTCACTGGCAAACCTTGACTGACCCCAACCACTCTCAATAATCGCCTGCCCTAGAGCAAGGGAGATAGGAATAATGTTTATGCGTTGTTTAAGTTTTTTAAATAGTTTTTTGTTAATCTCGCTGTAATCTAACTTATACTTTTTAGACAGTCTAATCACCTCATTGGTTTCGTTTTCATTTAATTCTTTTCTAGCAAACTTTTTTTCTATATTCACAACCATTCTTCTTTCTTGCGTGATCAAAATATTGGTTTTGTAAATTATAGGAAGTGTAACGAGGTAAAATAATTTTTTCTTTGTTGGGACATCTTGAATTTCTGAAAAATCTTTTGGCAATTCAGATATAATAGGAAGGTGATCGATGTTCTTTTCAGTTAAACTCTCAGGCATAAAATTATTTTTTTTGTAATATTTATTTAAATCTACCCAACTATCAAATTCTCCTGCGTTAAGAAAAGAATTTATAAAAAATCCAAAAAAAAAAATAAAAAGACTAGGCTTCAACGGGTCGTACTTCACGGACTTCGGGAATATAATGCTTTAGCATATTTTCAATTCCCATTTTTAAAGTAGCCGTAGAGCTAGGACATCCCTGACAGGCTCCTTGCATTTGAAGGAAAACTATTCCTTCATTATATTTGTCAAAAATTATATCTCCACCGTCCATCGCAACAGCAGGCCTTACCTTACTATCAAGAAGTTCTTTAATTTTCTTAACAACGTCACTGTCGTTTTCATCAATGACATGCTCCGTTGATGCTGTGTTTTCTGAAATGACAGGTTTGTTCATTGTAAAGTGCTCAATGATACAGCCTAAGATAGCAGGCTTCATAAGAGTCCAATCATTATCATTGCCCTTAGTGATAGTGATAAAATCCGATCCAAAAAAAACTCCCTCCACACCTTTAATATTGAATAAGTTCATTGCTAATGGAGAGTTAGAGGCAGATTCTTGATTTTGATAGAACATCGTTCCATCTGTCATCACCTCTTTTCCTGGCAAAAACTTTAGCGTTGCTGGGTTTGGTGTCGGTTCAGTTTGTACAAACATTGCTAATAATATGTCTATAAAATTGGAAAATTCAAGCCTAAGTGTTTATCTAAAACCGACTATCTTGTAGACTTCCTTGATAATAGGGCCTGCGATTGTGGATGCTTTTTCACTCCCCACCTGCAAAATCTTATTTAGCTCATCCTTATTATCGAGAAGATTGAGTATCTCTTTCCTCACGGGACCAACAACCTGAATTAAAGTGTCCGCAAGATCGTTTTTTAATTTTGAATACTCTTTGCCCGCATAGCTCATTAAAGTTTTTTCAATACTCTGGTCCAAGCAAGCTGACAGAATATTTATTAAATTTAAACATTCAGGCTTATTTTGTAATTGGTCTTTGTCTTCTGGAATGAGGTCTGAGTCAGACTTCGCTTTTCTTATCTTAGAGCTGATATCATCATCACTATCAGTTAATAAAATTCTGGAAAGCTCGGAGGCATCAGACTTTGACATTTTTTTGGTTCCATCCCGTAGACTCATCACCCTCGTAGCATTGCCATAGATTAAAGGTTCAGGCAGGGGAAAGAAATCGACTTTAAAATCATTATTAAACTTTTGTGCAATATCTCTTGATAATTCTAAATGCTGTTTTTGATCATCGCCAACCGGAACATGCGTTGCAAGATATGCAAGAATATCAGCTGCCATTAAATTAGGGTAAACCATTAACCCAACACTTACGTTTTCTCTATTTTTTCCCGCCTTATCTTTAAATTGTGTCATTCTATTCAGCCAACCAATACGACTGACACAATTAAACACCCAAGCGAGTTGAGAGTGCTCTGCTACACTTGATTGTTGAAATATAATTTGTTTTTTGTAATCCACTCCTGCAGCAATAAACGATGCTAATACTTCTAGAGTGTTCGAGCGAAGCTCATTTGGATTTTGCTCAACGGTGATTGCGTGTTGGTCCACCACACAATAAATACATTCAAATTCTTTTTGAAGTTCCACAAAGTTTTTTATAGCACCCAGGTAATTACCTAAGTGCAGCGTCCCTGTTGGTTGAACGCCAGAAAAAACTCTTTTTTGGAAACTAGTCATTTTTTATTGTTAATAAAATTGATATCAGAATTATCTGATAAGATCGAGTGACTTCAGTTGATTCATAAAAATATCTAAAGAATAGAAATCAGATTGTTTTCTATAGATTTTAGCAGTTTTGTATCTTTTATTTTTTGGTTATTACTATTTGTTAATTGAAAAATATCAAAAACTTTCTCTCCATAAGTGGAGATTTTTGCTGACTGAACGCTAATTTGTTTATCATGAAACACTCCTAGAATGTCCATTAAAAGCCCCGGTCTATCGCCGGATAATATTTGAAAAGTAGTGACTTGCTTGCTCATCTCGTTATCAATTGTGATTTGAGGATTGACGGCTAGTTTTTGCTGATCTTGGGTAAAGGACTCTAAGGGTTTAAAATCTTTTTGATCAAGAGCACTCATCACGTGTTTCGCTGTTCGCTTTTGTTCGTTGAGATCTAAAACACCTTTATTAAAGAAGTTCGTTACCCAAAATACATCAATTACTAGATTGTTATTCAAAGAGATTATTCTGGAGCTTAGAATGTTTGATTGAGAATGAGTAAACCCAGAGACAATATCTTTTAATATACCAGGTCTATTTTTACTCGTTACGACAACTGCACTATATTCTCTATTTTCATAGTTTAAAAAATTTACTGAGTTAATAATTTTTGCTTTTTTATTTTTTTGATAAATTTTAAATATATCTACAATCATTCTGGATGAAAAGGCTTCCCAAAACGGAGCAGGAAATTCTTTGATGGACTTGTTGATAAATTTTTTCAGGTTTATATCGGATTGTTGTAATACAGACTTCTTCAAGGATTCTTGAACAGAGGATGAATAAGTTTTTGTATCTAAACCTCTTTGAAGAAAGTCTTTTGCATTATAAAACAAACTTCTAAGCAAACTTATTCTCCATTCATTTAGAATATTTGGTCCAACAGAAGCAATATCACACAAGGTAAATAAAAATAATGAATTTATTTTTTCTTCTGTGTTCGCAATAGAAGTAAATTTAGCAATAGCCTCAGAGCTTTGTGTGTCATTTTTAAAAGCTGTATCGCTCATCACTAAATGATGTTCAACTAGCCACAATGTTAATTCTTTCACTTCTTGTGATACAGGAAGTCTTTTTAAAATTTTATTAGTCAACTCTGTTCCATAAACAGAATGATTTTTTGGCCCCTTCTTTCCGATGTCATGAAATAGTAAAGCGATGTGAAGGGCCTCTCTCGAGGATAACCTACTATATATTTCATTATAAAAGGATTTTTGTCTTAGCTCATTTAGGTTGTGCAGTGTTAATAATAAGTGTTCGTCTGTGGTGTAGTGATGATAAATATCAAACTGCACTTGTCCCCAAACTCTACCAAACTCAGGAAATATTTCGCTAAATAGCTGGGTATCATTAAAATCATGAAGGGCCTGTATAGGATTTTTTTTAGAGACGACAATATTTAAAAATGATTGGAGGTGTTGTTTATCAGTGGTTTTTTTTAAAACTTTTCTCTTTTCCTCAACGGTTTTTAAAAAGCGAGGATGAATGAGTAAATTATGTTCCAATGATTTTTCAAAGACGTTTGCCCATTTTTGTTGAAGGTTTTTAGCGGTATTATTTTTTAAATTCAGAAAACCTTTTTCAATTATAAATTCTTTTTCTAATGATTTAGTTTTAGTGGGTTTTCTTTTATAAATCGTTTTGATTATTAAATCCTCTGGAAGCTTCGAATAAAAGGTTCTTAAGAGAGAATTAATCTTTGCAACATTCACAAACAAATCTTTCATAAAAATCTCCACTCCTTTTTCCTTCTTTTTATCTTTGTAAGTGAGTTTTTTTGAAATTTTTAATTGATTTTCAATAGATAAAACATCGCCTTTGCTTTCGTTAAATAAATGAATAAATGCTCGAATGGTTAAGAGAAATTTCCAAGCATTCTTTAATTCTTTAATTTCCTCTTTGGTATAGATATTAATAGACGTTAAGTCTTCTAATTTATAAATATTAAACATAAAGATCGATACCCACAGTATGGTATGAATATCTCTAAGACCCCCAATACCCTCTTTGATATTCGGCTCTAAATTACTTTTAATTCCTATTCGATAGTCATGTCTTTCAACCAACTCTATAAGCTTTAATTCGCTGAGCTTTAGGGGATTTTGTTTTCCAATTAAAATCTTAATGGACCGAACAAACTCACCGTATTGAATTTCATCACCAATGATAAATCGACTCTCAACAAATTTTGTAATTGTTTTTATATCTTTCTTAGAGTCGATTAATGCCTGTTTAATTGTTAAGAAAGATATTCCAACTTCTAATCCAATATCCCACAGTGTATTATTTAATTGAGTAATAAAATCTCTTATATTTTTATTAGATTTTTTATAAATAAATAGTAAGTCAACATCACTTTTTGGTGACAAGTCATGTCTGCCGTACCCACCTACAGCGATTAAAGAGAAATCTTCTATTGGATAAATATTATAAATTCCTTTAACTATTTCTTTTACAACTGTATCCACAAGATCTGTATGATTTTTATTAAAATAGAAGCCATCATTAGTTGATGCTAATTTTTGAAATAATTTAACCTTATTTGATTGATACTTCTTTTTTATTTGAGAGATATCTTTCATTAATAAAACTTTAACATTGTATATATGTAATGGTCTCAAGAATCAATTTATGTCATCAATAACTGTTTCAGACGTAATTAGTACTATTCTTCGAGGGCTGAGAGATGTTTATTTTTTGATTAGCTTATATGAATCTACCTCATCAAATAAAAAAAAAATAATCTGTTACCCTAGAAGGCCTTTGAATCCACTTTATACTTTAGCTAAAGTTAGATGGGGCTTGCCAGTTAGGTTTACGTCCTCCCCAGAACTAGCTGACATAGAATTATATTTTTATGACAAAACTAATAGTAACTGCCAAGTCTCTGGAAATCCAAAAAAAATAGTAATAAATAAAAATTGCACTGACATCAGTAAATCTAATGTTGATAAAGTTTTCTTAGAGATTTTTGGTTATTCTCTGAGCTTAGATCCAAAAAACTTTCATGGTTCAATTTTAGAAAAATCAGAGCAAAATGCAAAACATGACGGGAAGATTATAAATAGTTCTTCGTTAGGATTTAAAATTTATAAAAATAAGGTTTACCAAAAATTAATTAATAATATTTATAACGAATTTGCTATCGATTATAGGGTCGTATGGGTTAAAGATGAAATTGTATTAGCTTACGTGAAATTTGCTCAAAAAGAATATCGCTTTAAATCTAAAACTGTTTATTCAAAAATAGTCTCAATTTGTTCTTTATTTGAAAATGAAGAGATTAGTTTAATAAATGAATTTTGTAAAAAATTTAAACTAGATTTTGGGGAGTTAGACATTTTAAGAGATAGGGATACGAAAAAAATTTACATTGTTGATGTCAATAAAACTGCTTGGGGTCCGCCAGATAAGATTTCACTTGAGGATGGAAAAAAAGCTATTGCACTTATTAATGACAAGTTTAGAAAAAGCTATTTAATCTAACCCTCCCTATTAATTTAGAGAGGGTAAAATAAATATTACTAATCAATTATAACTTCGTAAATAGCAGTTGAACCCGAAAGTTCATAGGCTCCAATCAATAAAGGAGTTCCTTTTCTGACATGATAAAGTGGAGGTGTCTTGTCGGCAGGTATAAAAACTAATGATTCAGGAGATATGTCACCACCAGTTTGTTTTGTACCATCTCCAAAAAAGTTTCTACCATTAAAATATCCAAGAAATTTTGGTTTTACCATACCAGTAATATCGTACATCATGATACCGCCCTGTCTTTCAAGACCTACAAAAGCTATTGTTCTTCCATCAATTTCTCCAACTGTAAGAGCCTCTGGCTCTGCACCTTTATCGTCACTTCTGTCATCAAAAGATCCCGCATCCTCATTCCAGTTAAAAAAACCTGAAAACGCTGTTCTAACAGCAATATCATTACCGCTATCATAAATAATTTGTCCGGTATTACCGTCTAAAATTGAAAAAGATCTTCCGCCGTAGGTATAGATTTCTTCATAAAAACCGTCACCATCAGCATCTCCCATAGTAGTAGTTGTTTTTAACCTACCGAGATTTGATTTTTTTTGTAGCTCTGAGGCATTAGGAAAGACTGAAGGGTCTAAAGTTAAATCAGCGACCCTTACCTCTTCTGAGAATCCATCGTAATCTTTTGCATCTCCCTCATTAGCCATTAAAACATAATCATACATTTCACCATTAATCTCTTTACTGACAACTACCATGGTGTCTGGTTGATACATTCCTTTAACCGGCCAAGGCTGTATATTAACTCTGTTATCCTTATTCGAAGCATCAAGAGCGGACTGAGACCAATCTTTATAGCCTAAACCAAAGTAATCAGTAACTATGCCCAAACTAATATCTATCTTTGCAATAACGTTATTTTCTTGAAGAGCTACATAAGCTCTTTTAGAGTCACCGCTAACTGCTATAAACTCTGGTTCAGCATCATACAAAAAAGATGATCCAGGTTTTACAATTCTGCCACCCTCTGGAGCCCCATTGTAATAAAAGTTTATATTTCTGATTTTATCTTCACTAGGGCCAACAAACCATTTGTTTAAATCAATAATTGAAACAGATCCTTTGGGATCAACAGTGTAGTCATCATTTGGCTCACCCTCATTGGCGACCAATGCATATTTCCCATCCGGAGTAAATACAACATTATCAGGCAGCGCACCTACTGAGTACCCAAAAGCCAATTTTAATGTATTAAGATTATAGAACAAAACAGCACCATTGTCTTGTTTGTCTTCTGCCTCGATTGCTAAAGCAAGCAAACCTGCTTGTTCTGAAACAGCAACACTGTTTATTCCACCAACACCTGCTCTTGGTTTGATTGAAATTAATTTTTCTGTATATGGTAATCTTGTAATATCTAAAACATCTATAGATTTTGTTAGATTGTTTGTTACAAATATTCTGTTTCTTTGAGAGTCGTAAGCTAAAATTTCTGATCCACCTTCGTCCCATGAAAAAGTTGAATAGCCTGAGATTTTATTAAGTTCCAATGCATTTACATTGAAAAAAACAAAGCTTAAAAGCATTGATAATAATAATTTCATTATTTTTTCTCCAAATACCAAAGAATATTAGATTTATTAATTATGTAATTTTAATTAAAAAAATATTAATCTAATATTAAAATTTTCTAATTAGGTTATAAAGCTGTTCAGTTTTGCCTGATTTTGGTACTTTTTGAATAGACGAAACCTTTTTTTGCTCCGCCAATGTTAAAGATTTAAGATCAAGCTGTTTTAATAAAAAAGAAGAACCCTTAGTTATAGAGTATAAAAAATTTAATACACACCCAATCTGATAAGCTAACTTTTTTTCATCACTTGATAAATAAGATAAATAGCTACTTAATTCTTTTTCAATAACCCTCTGGTCTAAGATATTTTTCGTGTGCCTTAAATACACTAAATATGCAATAAATACTTTTTCTGATTGTTCTATTCCTACTAGAGGACTATTTAATATTAGGTTGAATGCATAAGAAGCTCTAATTTTGGCTGTTTGCTCCCATCCCAAATCTGAAATAATACATGAGAGTTTTATTACTCTCAGCTGGTTAGGGGACATTTTTAAATTTATAAATTTTAAATAAACATTTTTAATCCAAGCAAAAGTCTTTTTATTAAATATTAAAAAACGACATCTACTTTTAGCTATTAATTCTAAAGAAATTTCAGTTGGATCTAAAAGCCTTTGCTTTTTGGGAAGATTTTCGTAAATGAAACCCTCTCTAATCCCGTACCTTGGATAAATAAACTGCTCGCAGTTTGATAATTTTAACACCTTGTCCAATACTTCTATTGCAATATGAATATGTTTTATTCTGTCGACAGAAATTTTCGGAATTTTTTGTAGATCATCAATCTCAATTTTTTGTAATTCTGATTTTAATTCATAAAAATTTTTCCGAGAGATACTCAAGTTATGTATTTCATTAAAGGGCAATTTATTAAAATAAATATAACATCTTGCAATTGTCCTAAATGCTCCACCAATTAAATAGAAGATTTTTTGATTTTTATGTTTAAAATTTATTTCTTTGTTAATTTTTTTATGCTCTTTATGTTCTTTAGTGAAGTTTAATATACCCAAAGGAAAAGAAGATATATTTTTAATTTTATGTGGTGTTATTTGTGCTAATTCAAGACTACCACCTCCCATATCAATAATGGTCCCATTGGCCCTAGGTATTGCAGAACGAACGCCTAGTGTGGCATAGGAGGCCTCTTGTCTTCCAGATAAAGTTAAAACTTTTCCCTTAAAAACTTTTTGTATCTTATTTGTAATTTGTTTTTTGTTAGAAGCATTTCGAATTGCTGCAGTACACAAAGCGACAGAATGGTTAGGTTTTATTTCTTCAATTATTGAGTTAAAAAAAATTATTGAGTTGATACATTTTTTTTCAGCTTCTTTGCTGATCAATTTTGTTTTTGGAAGGTATTCACCTAACCCACAAAAAAATTTTTTATTATAGAGCACATCAGGGCTTCTCATATTGCCCCTAAATACACACAATCTTACTGAATTTGACCCTATATCTATTACTGCAATAGAATCTTTTTTATTAAGCATATTATATTGCATATATTTAACAGATGATTGAAAAAAAACTATTTTTATTACGTCACGCTAAATCCTCTTGGAAAAATTTAGAATTAGACGATCATGAAAGACCATTATCTGAGAGGGGGATTTTTAGTTGCCAAGTAATGGCAACGCATATTTTTAAAAAACTAAATTTTAAAGATATCTCAATTTTTTCATCGAATTCAAAAAGAACACAAGAGACTTGCAAAAAAATATTTAAAAACTCAATTAAAGTTAATTTTGAAAGTGAACTATATACTTTCAACTTTAACGATTTAATTAAATGGATAAAAAAAATTAAAATTAACAAAAATTTAATGATAGTAGGTCACAATCCAGCTTTGATTGATTTAATTAACTATATTGCAAAAGATAAAATAATAAAATTTCCAACATGTGCATTTTGCGAGATTAATCTATATATTAATTCCTGGAGTGAGATAAATAAAAATACTGGTGAAATTAAAGAACTACAATTAGTAAAAAGACTTAAAAGTTATAATTACAAGAATGAACAAGTATTTTAATAGAGAAATATCCTGGCTAAAATTTAATGAGAGAGTAAATGAATTATCCTATGATAAAAACGTCCCAATTCTAGAACGACTAAATTTTATAAGTATTGCTGCATCAAACTTAGATGAATTTTTTTCAGTAAGAGTGGCTGGATTAATTGAACAGTTAAAACTCACTCCTAATAAAAAAAGTTTTGATGGAATGAAGATTGAGGATCAAATTAAAATTGTTGACTCATTAACAAGAGGTTTGATTAAAAGGCAAAATGAATCGTATGTTCAAATTGAAAAAGAATTAAAAAAAAATAAAATCTATATTTTAAGAGATAAGTTTTTAAAAAAACATTTGTCCCACATAAAAAATTATTATTTGAATGAAATTATTTCGATTCTGACACCAATTACAGTTGATAGCACACACCCTTTGCCCTTTATACCAAATTTAAGTTTGTGTCTTATCGCTAAAATTAAAAATAAAAAATCAAAAAAAGAATTTATCTCAGTTATGAGAGTATCAGATTTAAAACAACGCTTTCTTAAAATTATTGATAAACAGGGTATTTATTTTTATCCCGTAGAGTCAATAATTAACAATTATGTTGGGGATGTATTCCATGATTTTGATGTTATTGATACAAATCTATTTCGCGTAATAAGGGACAGTGATTTAGAGGTTTTGGAGGAGGCAGACGATCTTATCAGAGAGTTTAAAAAACTTGTCAGGGAAAGAAAAAGAGGAAAGGTAATCAGATTAGATGTTCAAAAAAGTCTTAATAATAATTTTAAATCATTCATCATTAACGAGTTGAATGTATCTGAAAATGAAATTTTTGAATACGAAGATCTACTGGGGTTCGACCAATTATCAGAAGTCTTTGGAAATATAAAAAACAAGAATTTAAATTATAAAAAATTTAAACCTCGTTTCCCACAACGAATAAATGATTTTGGTGGTGATTGTTTTGCAGCAATCAAAAAAAAGGATTTAGTTATACACCACCCGTTTGAGTCTTTTAATGTTGTTGTTAGTTTTTTAGATCAAGCATCAAACGACAAAAACGTTGTGGCAATTAAGCAAACTTTGTATCGTACTAGCGATCAATCGCCAATCATTGATGCACTCATTCGTGCTGCTGAGGTTGGTAAATCTGTAACAGCAGTTGTTGAGTTAAAAGCGAGGTTTGATGAAGAAAAAAATCTACAGTGGGCATCAAATTTGGAAAAAGCTGGAGTTCAAGTAGTGTATGGTTTTTTAAATCTAAAAATTCATGCAAAAGTTTCCTTAGTTACTAGAAGAGAAAAAAAAAATTTAGTCCATTACGTTCACTATGGTACTGGTAACTATCATCCTCAAACAGCAAAGGTTTATACAGATCTATCATTTTTTACTTGTAATAAAGATCTAGCATCTGATGCTATAAAATTATTTCATTATATGAGTAGTTACAACATGGCAAAAGATTTTAAACGAATATCTTTCTCTCCATATAACTTAAGACAAAAACTCTTCGAAAATATTGACTACGAAATAGGTTTATCAAAAATTAAAAAGCCAGCTAACATATGGATCAAGATGAATAATTTAGTTGATCAAGAAATAATTAACAAACTTTATGAAGCATCTCAAGCAGGTGTGAAAATTACTTGTTTAATTAGAGGTATCTGCTGCTTAGTTCCTGGTGTTAAAGGAATGTCAGAAAACATAGAAGTTAAAAGTATTGTAGGAAGATTTTTAGAGCATTCACGTGTAGTTTGTTTCGGAAAAGGCAATAAACTACCCAGTAAAAAAGCAAAAATTTATATTTCATCTGCTGACTGGATGACTAGAAATTTTGACAGGCGCGTTGAAACATTAGTTCCTATCGATAACAAAACTGTTCACGAACAAATTTTATATCAAATTATGTACACTGCCATTAACGATAATCAAAATGCTTGGGTGCTCGACTCAGATGGAGGTTATCAAAAAATAAACTCTAAATTAAAAATAGACTCACATAAATATTTTATGACTAACCCTAGTCTCTCAGGGAGAGGCACTGCTGCCAAAAAGGTCTATAAAAAAATAGAAAAACAATAAAATGTTATTCGTATTTTCTATTGCTTTTCTTTCCTTAAACCTATTTTTGTTTTTTAGTACTTCAATTAATATTTTTTTAATATCACTTATTTCGCAGAGTTTAGTTTATTTCATTTCTTATTATTTCTTTGAAAACTATCTTGAAAAAAAAACTTTTAACCTAAGAAAATCTGACAATATGTTATTTACAAAAGTCCGAAATATTTTAGAAGAGACTCTTTTAGACAAAGAAAGACGCATCGAGATAAATGATAAGCAAAGTTTGGAATATCAAGATATTCTTAACTCCTTAGATCTCTCAATAGTTATTATTGATTATGATTATAATATCATATTCGTTAACAATACTTTCAAAGAGACATTTAATTTAGAAAATGCAGATAATCTTAAAATAGGTTTAAGAGATTTATCTTTGTCTGAAAATCTAAGTAGCGCACTTAAAAGTAAATCAAAAAAGCATTTTGAGTGGAATAGATTAATACCAAATGACCGATATTACGACGTTATAGGATTTCCTATTAATGATTTTTTTTGCGTTGCTTTTAAAGA
>CACKOX010000016.1 GCA_902601865.1 uncultured Alphaproteobacteria bacterium
AGGCAATGTAAATGCTTCACCCCATCCATAAAATCCCTCATCGGTAGTCAGCTTAAGAAATATAAAAGGTTTAATTTGCGACCATCCATCATCACTTGGTATAGATTTGGAAATCCAAGTTTCTACTTTATTTAGAAAACTCATTTATTTATTTAAAATTTTTCAATTAATTTCTTTAAATGTGTGTCACTTACACCACAACACCCACCAATTATTTGTATTTGATCATCAATGAACTCTAAACAGGAATTTGCAAACTCATCTTCTGTGCTCATAGCAATAGCCTCATGAGTACTAGTATCAAATTTATGTATTTCTGGATAATACATCATTGGACCTTTCCAATGATCTTTTATTATTTTCAATCCACCAGAACTATCTTGAAACCATGTGTGCATAATACCATAAACATCTCCACCAATATTTGTAAGTGTTTTTATTATGTCTTCAAATTGAATAATTTCATCTTCGGGTAAAAATTTTGGTTGCTCCTTGTACTTTTCTTCATCATAAATTAGTGATTTTTCTGCTGCAACAAGTGCTATTGAAATGAGTCTTTGGGATATTGAGGGTAAAAAGAAAAAAAAACCTCTATATAAAATTTTATCGAGTAAATACAGAGATAAAGTTCCTGTTTACGCTACTATTTGGAGTGAAGATTTTAAAAATGATGAAAAATTATCATCTAGATGTGAAGAAATATTAAATCAGGGTTATGGAGGTATAAAAATATATCCTCTTCAAAAAAGAACAATTGATGAAGCTGCTATCTGTGTTTCAAAAATAAGGCAGACAATGGGACTTAATATACCTCTTATGTTAGACCTAGCATGTCCTAAAAATAAAAATGTTTCGTTAAAATTAGCTCCTCTTGTTAAGGAATTTAAACCGTATTGGTTTGAAGAGCCAGTTGATGGTGAAGCTACTCGAGCACTAAAAGAAATTAAAAATCAAACAGGTTTGAGAATTGTTACAGGAGAAAAACAATGTGGAATAAATCATTTCATTGAAACTCTATCTGCAGATGCTGTTGATATATTTAATCCAGATATTTCAAGTGTTGGGGGAATTATTGATATGATAAAAATAATAGAACTATCAAATAAAAATAATGTAAGAGTTTCTCCTCATTGTTGGAATTCTATGTCAATAGCAGCATCAGCGATGGTCCATTTATGTATGAGTTTTCCTAATACAGAGATGGCTGAATTTTTCCCAGAGTATATTCCCTATACTTTAAAGTTTTGTGATAAAAACTTCGAAATAAATAATGGATTAATTGAATTAGATAATAGAGAGGGATTAGGAGTAAAAATAGATACGAATTTACTAATGGAAAATACATCTTCTTATAAATTTTCAATCTTAGATAAGAATTAATTTTTTAAAATTGATAGTGCTTTGATATGGTTAGGACTAATTCCACAACAGCCCCCTACTATTTGGGCACCATTATCAACCCACTGTTGTGCTTCTTCTAAATAATCTTTTGGGGAAATACTTTCTATAATATTCCAATTAGGTTTTTTAAAAAAACCATTATTAGGGTATACACCAACAATTCCACCATAGTTTTTTTTAGCAATCATAACTGCTTGATTAGCAACCTTAATATCAGAGTGAGCTATTAAAATAGGTCCATTATGAATATCTTTGAATTTAATTATCGTGCTTTCAAAATCATCATAAAAAAAAGCTTCAGAGTTATTTAAACTTTCTTGATAGCCAAGCATAAGCTTATTACTTTTTCTATCTAAAGCACATGATATTGAAAGCCAAACTGGTAGATCAAATTGATCAGAGCTATCTAATAATGACTCAATTGTTCTCGTTGATGAAGTCATTGCTTCAAGAATAATTAAATCTACACCAGCATTAGATAAAATGTTTATCTGTTGGATAAAACCTGGTTTTAAATATTTAGGTTCAATTTTATCCCAACTACCATATGTTGATACTGAACCAGCTACAGCTATTTCACGATCAGAATTATTTGCCACTGATTTTGCTATATTTACACTGGCATTGTTCCATTCTTCAATGTGATGTCCATAACCATACTCTTTCATAGAAATAGGAGTACTAGCATATGTGTTCGTAGTTATGATATCAGCACCTGAATTTATAAAGTTTTGATGTGCTTTGTATACAATATCAGGTTCATCAATAGAGCATCTCCCAGACCAAAGATCTTTATCCATAGAAGCTCCAAGGTTTTCTAATTCAGCACCCATTCCACCATCTAATAGTACAATGTCACCAGAATTTAATTTATTTTCAATATTAGTGTAAGACATTGAAATTAATTATATTTCTACTTAGTGAAATAGGTGTAACCACAAATCTTGTTACCATCTAAATCTCTAAGGTATGAATAATATTCACCCTCATATCTTTCACCAGGTGCGCCTTCATCTTTAGCGCCTAAGCTTATTGCAGTGGAATGAAACAAGTCAACAGTCTCTTTTTTGTCAATGTAAAAAGAAATTTGAGTTCCATTACCCACAGTGGCATTTTCTTTATTGTGAGGAACAGTAACGTAGAATTCTATTGCATCGGAATTTGATTTTGGAGCATAAGACCCGTATGTTTCTGTTTTTTCAACTCTTTTTAAATCGATTATTTCAAGAATAGTGTCATAGAAATCAATAGCTCTGTCTAAATCATTTGTTCCAACCATAACAAATCCTATCATCTACTTCCACCCACTAATCACTTTAACTTCCAAGTATTCATGTAGGCCCCATGTTCCACCCTCTCGACCATTTCCAGATTGATTGTATCCACCAAAAGGTGTTCCTGAGTCTGGAGCATTTCCATTAATTTGAACTACTCCGGCCCTAAGTTGTTTCGATACTCTTCTAGCTCTTTCTTTATCTTCTGTTTGCAAAAAATTACCAAGACCATAAGGGGTATCATTAGTGATTGAAATTGCCTCTTCTTCAGAGTCAAATGGAATAATAGACAGAACTGGACCAAAAATTTCTTCTTTAGCTATTCTCATTTCATTTTTAACATTCGTAAATACTGTTGGTTTAACATAGTAGCCTTTTTCAAAATTAGATGGTCTACCAGCTCCACCAGCTACGAGAGTTGCACCCTCATCAATACCACTTTGAATTAATGCCTGTATTTTATCAAATTGTGATTTATTAATCACAGGGCCAATGTGGTCACCTGGTTTAGAGGGTAAATCTACACCTATCTTATTAGCTTCGTCTGCAGCTTCTTGAACAGCTTTTTCATAAATAGATTTTTCAACTAACATACGAGTTGGGGCATCACACGATTGACCAGCATTGCTCATAATATTTCTTACACCATCTCTAACAGCATTTGGGTATGCATCTGCGAAAATAATATTACCGCCCTTTCCACCAAGTTCTAAACAAACTCTTTTAATTGTATCAGCAGCATTCTTAGAAATTAATTTGCCAGCACGAGTTGAACCAGTAAAAGAAACCATGTCTATATCTGGATGACCTGAGATTTGTGATCCAACACCAGCACCGTCACCATTTACTAAATTGAAAACACCAGCAGGAAAACCAGCTTCATGTATCATTTCAGCAAATAATAAACCTGATAAAGGTGCCATCTCAGATGGTTTTAAGATCATTGTACAACCAGTAGCAAAGGCAGGTATAACTTTTAAAGCAATTTGATTAATTGGCCAATTCCAAGGAGTTATTAAACCGCAAACTCCTATCGGTTCATAGACAATATAATTGTCAGAGTTCTCATCAAAATTTGACTCAAAATCAAATTCTTTTAATCTTTTAATAAAGTCCTCTATATGAGACTCACCTGAACCCATTTGTGCGGACGATGCCCAGTCTAAAGGTGCACCAAGTTCTTTTGATATTGCATTTGTCATTTCTTCAGAGCGATTTCTATAAATTTTTAAAAGTTTTTCCAAAAGCTCAATACGCTCTTCTTTCGAGGTATTTTTCCATGTAAAAAAAGAGTTTTTAGCAGCTTCAACAGCTTTATTGGTATCATCTGCACTTCCTAGTGAAATAGTAACGTATGGTTCTTCTGTAGATGGATCAATTACATTACAATCATTTTTATTTACAGGATCCACCCAATCACCATTTATATAAAATTTTCTTTTATCAATCATAGGAAGATTATTAACATAATATATTCAATGTTAAAATTATTAATAAAAAACTAAACTTAATTATTGTGAAATTTCTCTTTTATCATTAAGAACAGTTATTCTATTCATGACTCTACGATGTGGTAGGTAATCACCAATAGCATAATGCATGGTACATCTATTATCCCATAAAGCTAAAGTATTTGGGGTCCACTTAAACCTAACTTGATACTGTGGCTTTGTCATAAAGTTAAATAAATAAGAGAGTAAATTATTAGAGTCAGTCATGTCTAATCCAATAATATGACGTGTAAAGCTCGGATTAATATATAAAAATTTTTTATTAGATATTGGATGAACCTTAATAATTGGATGAACAGCATTTCCGAATTTTTCAAAGCCTGCATTCAATTTTTTTGAGTATTCTTCATTATCATCGCTACTAAAGTTATTTCTAAATGCGCCCATATCATGAACTGCTCTTTTAGTCTCTAAGTCAGATTTAATATTTTCTGGGAGATCGTCATAAATCGCTGTTAATGAACACCATAATGTATCTCCCCCCGATGGAGGTATTTCTTTACTATAAAGTATGGAAGTGAAAGGTGGTTTTGTTTTGAAAGTTACATCAGTATGCCATTCATCTGTGTCAGGGGGGTTAGAAGGATCATTCTCCAATAAAGTAATTTCAGGGAAATTTTCCACGTGGGGATAGATAGGATGTGGAGGTTCAATATCACCAAAGCTCTTAGCAAATGCAATGTGATCCTCTGGTTTTAAGTTTTGATTACGAAAAAAAATTACTTTGTGTTCTATTAAATTTTTGTAAATGTTATCTAAGTTTTGTGAATTGAGATCTTTAGATAAATCTATACCTGAAATTTCTGCACCTATTGTTGGGGTTAAATTGTTAATTTGGTAATCAGTCATTTAAATAATCATTATAATAGAAATAATAAAATTAAAATTAAATATTAACCTTTTACAGCGCCAGCTGTTAAACCGCTAATCAGTTGACGTTGAAAAAACCATATAATCATGAATAGTGGTGCCGTCGCTGAAACAACACTGGAGACAGCCCACATATAATTACCACCGTATTCAACTGTTCCTAAATAAGCATTGATTTTTGGAACCATTGTGTAGTTCTCTTGATTTAACAACAAGGCAGTAACAGTAAAATCATTATAGGCTAGCATCATGCTAAATAAACCCGCTGTAACAACACCTGGCCACATAACAGGCATAATTATATAACGAAATGCTTGGAAGTAAGAGCAACCATCAATTAATGCACTTTCATCTAATTCTTTTGGTACAGTTTTAAAAAATGAATAAAGAAGCCATAATGTAAATGGCTGATTAATAGCAACAAGAACGATGATTGTAGTTGGTAAAATTCCCCAAATATTTAATTGAAAAAATGGAAATAGATAACCTGAGACTAAAGTTATATGAGGCATTGCTCTAAATATAAGAGCAGCAATTAAAATATAAAAAGTATACTTATAAGTTGATCTTGATAGAGCATAGGCACCCAAAGTTCCAAGAAACAATGAAATGGACACAACAGATACTGTTACGATCATTGTATTCATAGAGGCTCTCCAAAATTCACCTTCTATCCATGACTCAATATAGGCTTTAACTGTAGTAGTTGCTCCTGTTTCTATTAAAGTATTAAAGCCACTAAGTGCATAAGTCCATTCAGCTCTAGAAAAGAAATCTGCTTTCACTTTGAATGATCCCCATAAAGTCCAAATAAATGGAAAAATTGAAATTGTCAGCCAAAATAAAATAAAAATACTGTTTATGATAATCAGCTGTTTTGAATATTTATTTATTCTGGTATCCATTTATCTCTCAGTTCTAAATTCTTTCCATGTTCTTATAAGCACAGGGGTTAGTAAAATTGCTATACCAATTATAGTTAACATAGAAGTGGCACCTGCAGATCCAAAAAGCATTTTGTTTTCATTTCTTAAATCTTGATAAATCATCCATGAAAGAGACTGTGCTACTCCTTCTGCAGAGAACCCAATTATGGGTTCAAAAACTCTAAAATTATCCATCAAACAAATTAACATTATAAATGTTGCTACAGGGTATAAATGTGGAATTACAATGTAACGTACTCTTTGAAATCTCGTAGCACCATCTATATAAGCTGCCTCAATTGGATCTTGAGGTACAGTTTGTAGGGCTGCGTAAAATACAACAAATGCAAAAGGAGTATTATGCCATATTCCATAAATAATAAGTGTAATCCAAGTTAGATTACTTGAGGCTTTTAAAGAAAGATTGGGGTCATCAAAAAGAATTTGAATACTAGCACCAATTATACCTTGTGAGTCAATCATCCAAAACAAAACAAGAGAACCAATTAGAGGTGTAACAATCATTGGTAAAATTGTTCCAAAGACTATGAGACCTTTAATGATTTTTGATAAAGTATTTATACTTAAAGCTACTATGAAACCTAAAAAGATTACTGGTGGTGTGACAGCAAAACAAAACGTTAAAGTAAATAATAAAGCTTTATAAAATGGAAGATTTAATACTATATCTTTAAATTCACCCATTGATGAAGAGATATTCCAAGCCTCTCCTATTTCATCAAAAGCTAAATGATTTCTATCTAAATAAGTACCAAATCCATTAAATCTCCCTAAAGGGTTTTCTTCTCTTAATTTATCAGTTGCCTCTACATCAACACGAACATTAGTTTGACATCCAAAGGGATCACAGTTCTCAACTTCCATTAAAACTTGCTGAGTCTCAATATGAAGAGATTGAAAAAAACTTGATACTATAGGAAGTCCAATAAAGAGTATCATTGCTAATCCCGTAGGAAAAATAAACCAAAAGAAAGTTTTATGAGGCATTAAGTTTATTTAGAAAAAAAGAGTGGATCATTAAGATCCACTCTATCAAATTTTATTTAGGTTAGTTTATAAAAAACCTTGCTCAGTAGCTTTAGCTACATAAGCAGCTTCAACGTCTGCTAAAGCTTTTTCTGCAGACTCATTACCCTGAAGAAATTCCACAAGTTCAGAACTTAATGCACCATGCATTAAACTCATATGAGGAAAACTTGGATAAGGAGTTGCACCTCTGTTAGCTGCATCAACAACCGGTCCAGCTGTATCACCTGGTGTGTAGCCTTTAATTAACCAAACTGTAGCGTTTGGATTGTCATTAGCTAGTTCAGATGATGAAGCAGCTCCAACTAGAGCCCTAAAAGATGCTTCAGCATTTTCATCAGAGGTATTAGTTGAAATACCTATGCCGTCCCACCAAAGAGTTGTAGCTGGCTTACTACCACCACCCACACTTGGAGAAGGAGCTAATCTTGTATCTGCTTTGATAGCTTGATCACCTTCATCATCAAGTAATGAAGCGGCTCCTGAATTCCAAACATGCATCAATGCTACATTGCCTGATTCCCATTCCTCTTTAACAGCGTTTGTATCTTGTGTTAAAAAGTCAGGATTACTTAATTCTGTTAATTTTTTGATTACATTAAGAGCTGCCACTCCTTTTTCATTATTAACATTTGGTTGGGCAGAACCTGATTTAAAGAATTCTCCACCATGACCTAGGTACATGTTTACGAATTCTTGTCCAAGATTCCATCCAGATTTAAATGCACCTGCGTATGGGTTAGGCATCACTCCAGCAGCTTTAATTTTTTCTGCAGCAGCAATTACTTCTTCATATGTAGATGGGACATCAATACCTAGATCATTAAGAATACTCTCTCTGTACCAAAGATGTTGAGCGTTTGCCATAAAAGCAACTGCATAAATTTTTCCATCAATAGTAATTTTTTGGTTTTCATTCAAGTTGGCGCCATATTTTGCGACTAGATCATCTAATGGACGAATTAAACCATCATTCATTAAAGGTGTTATAGATCCGTTAGTAACTAGTTTTGCAGAAAATTCTGCAGGGTTAGCTGATAATGCTGCTACTTGTAATTTGTTATGGTCAACAGAGTGCGTAACATTAAAGTCTGCATCTGGTCCAGCACAACTTTTTACTTCATCCATAAAAATTCTGTATGTAGTAAATTCGTTAGCTAGAATATTTATTGAACCGTTCGTAACACCACATGGTGAGTGACTACCAGCAAAAGCACTAGCAGATACAAACGAGAACAATAAAACTATTAGTAGTTTTTTCATTTATTTCCTCTTCTGTTTAAAATAAGTTTATTTACTATAAACTATTTATACAAAATTAAATAAATTAAGAATGTTAGAGAAATCGTCGCGGAAAATTAAATGTAGTTCTTTTTTATTTTTTTTAATTACTTAAAATTTAGACCCATCTGTTCAAAAACGCCATGATTATCAACCATCACATAATTGTCCATAAATTTACCATTTTTTATTGTCCAAAAGTCTGAAAACTGCATTTTAATGGACTTACCAGTTGGTTCTACTCCAAGATATATCCCACTATGAGTTCCAGTTAAAAAACCCGTTGCGCTTATCCAATCACCTTCTGCGACAACAATATCATTTTTTACATGATAGTCTGGAAAAGCCTCATAAAAAGGCTTAAGAACTTTATACTTAAAATTTTCTATACCGTATATGTCACCAAAACCAGGGGGTCCATGCCAAATCATATCATCATTCCAATATTGATGTTGTGCCTCTAAATCCTGAGCATTCAAAGCGTCATACATTTTTTCCAATAAAATTTTACTCTCATCTAAATTCATTTTTTTTCTCCTAAAATTTGTATTAAAATCGCTAATTCGTTAAAACCAGTCCATTCTTTTATGATTTTATTATTTTTTATCTCCCATTGTGTAATACCCCACAAATAACATTCTTTGTTTGATGGATCTCC
Source organism: uncultured Alphaproteobacteria bacterium (assembly GCA_902601865.1). GTDB lineage: Bacteria > Pseudomonadota > Alphaproteobacteria > HIMB59 > HIMB59 > HIMB59. Next base: position 8,969 of record CACKOX010000016.1, read on the forward strand.
ATATATACCATTTCCTTTATGAGTTCCTACCGCTCCCCAACGTATAGATACTAAATAACCTTCTTTATCATTTCCCATCCAATAAAGATCTTCGATGCTAAGTGCAAGGTCAGGAAAAGAAGCTATGAGTGAAATTATAAAATTTTTAAGTTTAGGTAATCCTTTAAATTTACGACTTGTTGATCCTTCAAATTCAATATTATTTGAATAGACTCTTTTTATTGCAGAAAAGTTTCTTCTATTCCAAATCGTATCGAAAACAGCATGTACAAATTTTCTCATATTTGTAATTTTATCTGGAATTACATAACTAATTGGCTTTAATTTTTTTATATTCCTTTTAGGTTTTGAATTTTTAAAATTAGGAGCAAAAGGACCAATATTTCCGTCTTTTGCAATTTGTTTTGCAATTTCATTTAGATCTAAGCCTAATTGTTTAATTAGACCTGCAGTATCATAAACAACATTTTCATAATATATTTCATTATTCTTTGCGACACAGTTAGCTATACAGAACAATCGTACTGGTTTACCAGTTGGTTTTGAAAACTTACTATAACCTGTGTTAGTTCCAGTTATGATAGTTCTGTGCGAAGTATGAAAACTAGTTTTATCGTCTCCAGCCCATATAACCTCGTCTGCAAATAATCTAATATCGGGAAAAGCATTATTCGTATGAATAGTATCAGATACAATTTTTTCAGATCCAAATTGTAGTCCAAGTTCGTCCCAAACACAGCATTCTGGACTATAGGTGTCATAAATATAACCAATGTTTTTTTCTTCCCAAATTGTGTAAGTAATTCTTACAATATAATCGATAATATTTTTATATTGTCTCTCAAAACCTTTCATTGATTGTTGAGGTAGAGTTTTGGGATTTGGGTTTAAAGATTTAGTATTGCCTCCTCCTCCATAAGCTTTTAGAGATACATTAAAGTTTTTAGGCATATGATGTTCTTTTAAAGGAGTCGGTTTAATATCTTTTATATGTTTATTCTTCATTTAATTTTTTTAATTTTATTATTCAAGAAATACTATTAAATAAAATTCAAAGCAATATTATTTTTATGAAATGAATATTGTTATTTTATTTTTTATACTATAAATAAATTTATGCCAGATTTTCAAAAAGAAAAATTATTAGTGTTAGAATTTTTAAATGCAATTGATAATGCAAATGACAATAATTTAGTTGAAATAATATCTAAATATACATCTAAAAATTTTAATATGAAATGTACACATCCTTTTAATGAACTTAAAGGTGCTGATAAAATTGCAAAATATCTTTGGTCTCCAATTAAAAAATCTTTTAAACCCATACAAAGAAGAATGGATATTTTTTATGCTGGAACAAACTTAGTTGATAACCATTCATCAAAATGGGTTGTAAATATGGGACATCTTCTTGGTAGTTTTAATAATCCATTTCTTGGAATAGAACCAACAAAAAAAACAGTAATGCTTTGGTATTGTGAGTTCTACAGAGTAGAAAATAACAAAATTACTGAAGGTGCTTTTTTTTTAGATATTTTGAAATTTATGCAACACTTAAAATTATCTATAGTGCCTGACTCAACTGGAATGGTTGGTTTCAATCCCGGACCAAAAACTCATGATGGTTTATACTTTGAAAAACAAAGTGAAGAAGAGGGAAATAAAACTCTAAATCTTATGATGAGAATGGCAAACAGATTAATTGGTGAAGGAATGAGAACAACAGTTTCTGATTTAGAAAAAGACTGGCATGAGGATATGATATGGTGGGGACCCGGAGGTATAGGTGCATCATATACATATGATGGATATTTAAAGGGGCATACTGGACCATTTGAAGAAAATTTGGAATTTATTGAATTTTCTGGTCATGTACTTGAAAATTCTGAGGGAAACTTTGGTGGATGGTTTGGTTGGCCAAATTTAAAAATGAGACCTAAGGGAAATTACATTGGATTAACTCAAAACATAGATCTAATTGGGGAAATGAGAGTTGTTGATCTTTATAGAAGAGATAAAAATAAAATAGCAGAAAATTGGATATTAATTGATCATTTACATTTTTTAAAATGTATTGGTATTGATTTACTTGAGAGATACAGAAAATTAAAAGATTAGATTATTTTTGATGCTAGTTTTGTTCCCTCAACAAGTGCATGAAGTTTTTCATAACAAATATTTTCATCAATTTTTCCAAATCCAGCAAAGGTACTAAAACCACAATCAGTACCAGCCATTAATTGATCTTTTGGAATAACAGTTGAATATTTTATTAATCTTTCTGCGACTACTTCGGGATGTTCAATAAAGTTTGAAGTAGAGTCTATTACACCAGGAACCAAAACTTTATCTTTTGGTAGCTTTATTTTTTCAAAAACTTTCCACTCATGAGCATGACGAGGATTTGAAGACTCAATCAAAAAATATTTTATTTTAGATTTTAAAATTATCGGTAAGATTTTTTCAAGAGCTATATCATGGGTATGAGGACCTTCATAATTTCCCCAGCAAATATGCATTCTAGTCATTTCAGTATCAACATTTGTTAAAGCATTATTTAAACATTCAATTTGCATTTCAGCTCGTTTTAAAAATTCTTCGTCAGACAAATCCTTAAAATTCATATGTCTTGCTAGCGCTAAATCTGGACAGTCTAATTGAACATGAATATTAGAATTTGTAATTTGTTCATATTCTTTTGACATTATGCTAGATAATTTATTGAGGTATTCATCATCATTTTTATAATATTTATTTGGCATAAATACATTTATTACACCAGGAGAAGCAGCGTTCATAAATGCTTTTGTGTGGTTAGATTTCTTTAATGATTTATTAAAATTATTAATATCGTTCAATAATGAATCTTCATCTTTAATTTTAAGTTCTTTTGTGCAACAAGGTCTGGAATAAGTTGGGGTACCTCCACTATTAGCTATTTTTTCTTTGTACTCTGGAAAATCATCTAAATCTGCAGGAGCTCTTCTTTCGCTCTCACCTGAAAAACCATCAATTCTATCTTTGATATAAGTAGCATAGCTTATTTTACTCATCTCACCATCACTTATAAAATCTATTCCAACTTCTAATTGTCTTTTTACTATTTGATCAACATTTGAAATTAAAATATTTTCAAACTTTTCATTATCAATTTTTTCACCTTTATCTTTTGCAAATAAATACTCTGATAATTGTTTAGATCTTGGTAAGCTTCCAACGTGTGTAGTGAGAATTTTAGATACCATACTATTTTGAATTTAAAAATTCTTTATATTTCTCAACAAATTGTTTTTTTGAAAAATTTTTATTCCTTTTTAAAAAATTAAAAATAATTTTTTCCTTATTAATCATTCTTTTAATTAAATTTGGTAATTCTTTCAAATATTCTCTTTTAATTATGACAGCACCATGAAAGTCTGCATGTATAAGATCATTAGGCTTAACTTTCATATTAAAAATATTTACTTCGCAATTTATTTTATGAATTTGATTGTATCCATGACCTACCCTTATTTCACCACTAAGTATTTGGAATTTTTTATCTATCTCTTGTAGGTCTCTCATAGCTCCATTAGTTATAGCTCCTTTAAAACCAAAATTTAAATGTATTGAAGCATTCAATTCTCCCCACCATGCTCCAATTGTATTACTCTTATCCTTATCTTCTATAACACAAATTTTTGGAAACTTTCCATCAAACATATATTCATAATATTTATCTCTATTTTTTATAATGTTTGTATTCTTCTTTTTGGTCGATGTTATAATAGCAGTCTTGGCAAAACCGATAATTGGTTTTAATTTTGGATTTAAGCAATACATAGTTTTTTGAGTATGTCCTTTAGATCTAAGTGAAGAGTCTAATAGTTCTAAAGAATTAGAAATAGTTGGAGTGTCATAATTTCTTATGTATTCAATAATTTTATTTTCAGTTTTGGTTAAGTGTTTCAATTGTTATCCTGTTTGAAGTAATATTTGTTTCCAAATTATAGTTTCATCATATAATACCCACTCATTTTTTATACCTTTTGGACCAAATTCAGCTTGAGATATTCCCATTATGTGAACGTTTGCATTACTGGGATTAGAGAAGAGACCAGTACCTGAGTGTTTTCCCTCTAGTGACCATCTAACAGATGCTTTTTTATACTCATTTTTTTCTTCCAAATAGCTTATATGTTCTATTTTAAAAACAGAGTCAGGAAAAGTAGATCTTAGTGAGATCCAAAAGTTTTTTACTTCATCTACACCTAAGGCTTTAAATCCTCCTGGCTGCTCTTGATTTACAGATCTATCATAAGAATTATCTATTACATTGAAATTGCTATAAAAAATTTCCTTTAATATATTCGCATAGTTAGTTCCAGTATTATTTGAGGATATAGGTATTTGTAAATATTTAATTTCATGTGAAGTACTGTTGTTAAAAGGTATTGAACATTTATCTTTGCCACCTTGAAATTCAATTAAGTTTGCAGCTTGTTTTTTAGGGTCAATATTTAACTGACGTACAATAGCGCCCTGATCTCTTACAAGCCATTCATCATAAACCTGATTATTTTTACAAGCGCAGTCTGCGATAACTCTATACTTTAAAGTTTTTCCAGTTGCCTTTCCGTAGATACCATCATTTAAATGTGTAGCTTTTGATAAAATTCGGTGGGAGGATAAATATCCATGTTCTTCATCGCCGATCCAGATGACATCTTCTCCTAATAGCTGTCTATCTGGAAATTCATTTAAGGTAGCATAAGTGGCTTTTACAACTACATCAGGTCCATATATTACACCATCAGGAGATCTAACTGGAATTCCCTCGGCATAATAATCTCTAATTGACTCAACATCTTTCATCTCCCAAATTTGGTAAGTGATTTTTATAATATAATCTGGAAGATCTAAAAAATTTTTATCAAACCCCTTCATATTTAGAGATTTTTTTGTCGAATAATAAAAATGCTTCCTTCTTGATTACTAATATTTTTTAAACTTCTATTTGACCCTCGTGGAGATGAGAAGGAGTCGTTTGGACCAATTACAGTTTTCTGATCATTACAAGTCACCTCCCACTCACCATCTAAACATAAATAAACTTCAGACTCTTTTAAAGTGTATGAGTGAATGTGAGCATTGACTCCTTTTAACATTGTAAGGCCAAAACCAGTATTGTGATCTATATTTGGATCAAAATCTTTATTGTGGATATTAAAATGATCAAGATAGTTTAAGATTGAATTAGAGTCGTAATGCTCATCATCTTTTAGATATTTATCTCTATTCTCATAGCGTATAACATAATTTTCAATTTCTTCAGATGTGTAATGATCATAAGTTTCTAAATCTTTTTCTTTAATAGGTTCTAAAGCTTCTTTACCTTTGGGGATTTTAGTTTTATCGAGATCTATTAAAGTATTATCATCAAGTAAAACCATTCCTGACTCCTTAGCTTTTTCTAAAACTTTTGGAGTCCAAGTAATAACACCTGGATCATTCTCTCCTAAAACAACAAATATTAAAGCATTTTCATCACTAACATTTTGAAATCCTCGAAACATATTTGTAGGAAAGGAAGCAACATCACCTTTGTTTAAAATAACTTCACCTTCTTTTCCCTCTGCTCCCCAATAAAATCGCCAAGAGCCAGAAAATATTAGAAATACTTCTGCTGTCGTGTGGCTGTGAAGTCCTGATCCATTCATTGGTGCAGCACTTACAGCACCAATATTAAATCCGTGCTCCTCAGCTATCTTAACATTTTGTTTTGTATCTTCACTAACACCAGGACCAACGATAGAATAATTTAATCTATCTTGGTGTCCTTTTAGTTTACCTTCAACAAAAGGTATTTTACTTGGAACTAGCTCACTAAACTTAACTAAACGATTATTAATATCCTGCGTCATTAATTAGAATTTAAATATTTTCATATTGCTGAATATTATTCGAATTGTAAAGTTAATCAAAGTAATATTTATTAATGTTAATAGGTGAGGCAATATAACTTGAGTGAAATAAAAAATTTTGATACTGGGATTCCGATAGAAAGTGGAATTAAAATTATAAATTTAGATCCTAAAGAAAATATTTTAAATAAAAAAAAGATAAGAAATATACTAAAAAAAATTTCTGAGTCTAATCTTGATGATTTAAGCCATAATATAAAGGATGCATATCATGAAAATGCTGAGATCTATGCTTTTCATCCAGTAAACGAATTGAAAGGTGTTGATGAAATAATCGACACTCTTTGGAAACCTTTAATTTATTCTTTTCCCGACTTAGAAAGAAGAGATAATTTAATCATTGGAGGAAGTTTTCAAAATAGAGTTTATGTATCTACAGTTGGTCATTTAACGGGTACTTTTGCTCATCCTTGGTTAGGAGTTCCCTCGAATGGAAAAACTATACATTTACGAATATGTGAAGTTCATCAAATAGAAAATGAAAAAATTATAAAGTCTCATATCTTAATCGATATTATGGACTTTATAAGACAAGCAGGTTTTTGGCCTGTAAATCCATCTTTAGGAATTGAAGAAATGTGGCCAGGACCTATCACAGGAGATGGAACAACCTTTGAAAACCTAGATTCAAATTTATCAGCCACCACCTTAGATCAAGGTCTTACTATGCAAAGAAGTCTAAATATAAAACCGGAAACTCAGGTGGGAGCTACTAAAGATACAGTCAGAGAAAAATTAATAAACCATCCTCAAAAAGATTATTGGCATCCAAAAATGATGTGGTATGGACCTTGTGGTATTGGCACAGCAAGGGGTCTAAAGGGATTTGTGGAACACCATCAATTACCATTTAGATTAACGTTTAAAGAGAGAGACTATTGGAAAATTGGTCATTACATAGAAATTGGCGATGGCAATTATTCAATGACAGGTGGTTGGCACAGTATTCAGGCAACACATGGTTCAAGTGATTGGCTTGGTTATGAGGCTACACAAAAAATAATAACAATGAGAGTAATGGATTTTTATTTACACAATGAAGGACTGATTAGAGAAAATTGGGTACCTATTGATATAGCTCATATTTTGTTTCAGTTAGATATTGATGTTTTAAAACTGATACATAAAAAATAATTATGGCAATAGAATACATTAAGAAAAGTACTAATGAGAAACAAAGACATGATGATAATGAGAAAGTCAAAGAGATTGTTGAAAATACATTAAAAGAAATTGAGTTAAGAGGAGATGAATATATCAGAGAACTCTCAGAAAAATTTGATAATTACTCCCCTACTCACTTTAAACTATCAGAAGAAGAAATTAATGAATTAATTAATGAAGTATCTGAAGAAGATATTGATGATATTAAATTTGCTCAAGAACAAGTTAGATCATTTGCTGTAGCACAATTAAAAACATTAAATGAGATGGAAATAGAAACTCAACCAGGTGTAATTCTTGGTCACAAAAATATTCCTGTTCAAGCGGTAGGATGTTACGTACCTGCTGGAAAATTTCCAATGGTAGCATCTGCGCATATGTCAGTTGTTACAGCATCAGTTGCTGGTGTACCAAGAATTATAGCCACAACACCCCCTTTTCAAGGAAAACCAAATCCTGCGGTAGTAACAGCTATGAAAATGGGAGGTGCACATGAGATATATGTTTTAGGAGGCATGCAAGGAGTTGGTGCTATGGCTATTGGAACAGAAACAATTAAAGCTGTAGATATGCTTGTTGGACCAGGGAATGCGTATGTTGCTGAAGCTAAGAGACAATTGTTTGGTAGAGTAGGTATTGATCTATTTGCAGGACCTACAGAAACTATGGTTATTTGTGACGATACTGTAGATGCAGAGATATGTGCTACAGATTTACTCGGTCAAGCAGAACATGGCTACAATTCCCCTGCTATAATGATAACAAACTCAAAAAAATTGGCACAAGAAACTCTAAAAGAAATAGATAGACTCCTAGAAATTCTACCTACTAAAGATACAGCTAGTGTAAGCTGGAGCGAATATGGTGAGGTAATTTATTGTGAAACTTATGAAGAGATGTTGTTAAAAGCTAATGAAATTGCTTCTGAACACGTTCAGGTAATGACTAATAGAGATGATTGGTTTTTAGAAAATATGACTTCATATGGAGCTTTATTTTTAGGTGCAAGGACTAATGTTGCTAACGGCGATAAAGTAATAGGAACAAATCATACTTTGCCAACTAAAAAAGCAGGAAGATACACAGGAGGGTTATGGGTTGGAAAATTTATTAAGACACATACTTATCAAAAGATAACGACTGATGAAGCAGCAACAAAAATAGCTGAATATGGCTCAAGATTATCACACTTAGAGGGCTTTATAGGCCATGCAGAACAATGTAATGTTCGAGCAAGAAGGTATGGTGGTATTAATGTTGGATACGGAAAACCTGTATCTAAAATTAAAAATAACTAGAAATATTAAGAATGTATTTAAAGAGTTTAGATTTAAAAAATAAAATAGCTTTAGTCACTGGTGCAGGAAAAGGTATTGGAAGAGCTTCAGCAATAGCCCTTGCTGAAGCTGGCGCAAATTTAATTATTTTAAGTAGGACTGAATCAGATCTTGTAAAAGTAGAAAAAGAAATAATAAAATTAAAGAGAAAATGTAAATATTTTGTATGTGATATATTAAATAATAACCAAGTGATTGATATTTTTAGTAAAATTAAGAAACTTGATATTCTAGTAAATAATGCTGGTACTAATATTCCTTCACATTTTACAAAAATTAAAAAGAAAGATATGGATTATATGGTTGATTTAAATATTAAATCAGCTTTTCACATAGCTCAATTAGCATCTAATAAAATGTTACAATCCAAAAATAGAAAGTCTATTGGGGGGAGTATTATTAATATGTCTTCTCAATTAGGCAAAGTTGGAGCCCCTAATAGAAGCACTTATAACATGACAAAATTTGGTATTGAGGGATTAACTAAAGGTATGTCGATAGACTTAGCTTCTAACAACATTAGAGTGAATTCTATATGTCCTACTTTTGTTGAAACACCTATGGTAAAAAAATTCTTCCTAGATAAAAGTTTTAAAAAGAGAACTTTGAATAATATTCCTCTTGGAAGATTTGCGACTGAAAGTGATATAGCCACCGCTGTTGTTTATTTGGCCTCTCGTGCGTCATCAATGATGACAGGATCATCATTGGTCATAGATGGTGGATGGACAGCAAAATAAATTTATAAAGAACCTTCTAATACATATTTTAAGATACGAACAACTTGCTTTGTATCACTTGCTACTGCTGAAGCAGCGGCATCTATTTCTTTTAAAGCATGTTGTTGATCTTCGTTATGAATGACAATTATTGACTTGTTGAGAGCTGCTGCATAACCTGCATCAAAGGCAGCATTCCATTGCTTGTATTTTTCTCCAAACTTAACAATTACTAGGTCGCAATCTTGGATAGACTTTTTAGTTCTAATTGAATTTATATTAGCTCCTTTTTGGTCTTTCCAAAAATTCTTTTCTTCACCACCTAATATTTCTACACCAACATTATCAGAGTTTTCGTGATTTGTTACAGGTGAGGTAAACTTAATATCTAATTTATCTACTTTGCAAAGATTAATAATTTCTTCACGCCAATTACTATGAATTTCGCCTGCTAAATATACTGTGATCATTTTATCTTCTCAAAACTTCTTGTGAAAGAAGTGGTGAGCCCAGCAGGATTCGAACCTGCGACACCCTGATTAAAAGTCAAAAGTTCCTCAGCAAAAAGACCTTGATTATAAATCTTTTTTTCTAATGTCATTCCTTGGTTCATTTGTGGTTCACTAATACAAATATACAATAGTCATTTTTATAACCATTCAAAGATATTTTAATGAACCAGAAATAAGTTTAGTTTTTAATATAATACGAACTTATTACCGAAAAGATAAAATTTATTAATATTCTTAAAAATTGTAAGTGAGTAATAATTCTACCTCTTGATTTGGATTAGTACTAAAAGATTGATTAATATCAAATCCTAAATCAAAACCACGTATATTTTTAGATATACCAAGTTTAGCATTTGTATTTTCATCACCAGCTAATGACAGCGTATATTGAGTCTTACGATTTGATGTAAAGTTAATAGCAAAGTTTATGGCTTCGCTATTTTTATCTCCATTGCCCTGGGTATTTTTATAGCTCGAATTAATATCTAAAAAATCTCCAACAGTATATGTCAATCCAATTAAAGAGCTTAACAAATGTTCTGAATTTGCTTGTTGCGTATAAGTATAGATTGTTGCGGTATCTGCTACATAATTCATTTTTGCATCAGATGAATTACTGAAATCATTCACATAGGTAATTGATCCAAATGGTTGGAATTTATTTTTATTTAGTTGAATATTGTCACTGAATTCAAGACCAAATGATGCCAAACCACTTTCAATACTTTGGCTTGCATAATTTAAAGCATTTATTCCAGTCTCAGCATAGTCATCAAGTACAGTATAACCCAAATCAAGACGTCCAACTGGTGTTACATTAAAGTCACCTTTATAAAAAGTTTTACCATAATTAATTGAACCAAATATTTGTGTTCCATCTCTTGAGCCGGTTAATGTGTTAGAATTATGAACTCTTTTTAGATCACTTTCTATCAAACCAAAGCCCAAGAACGTTTCAATAAATTTGTTATCACTAAATGGTTTTGTTCGATAAATAGAGAAATTTATATTTTCACTATCAATTCTTGTTCCATTTGTTCCAATATCCGTATCACTTTGATCGTACTGAATAGCAAAGCCAAGAAAATCACTATCACTAATTTTTTTATCAAATCCTAATGCAAAAGCTTGGCCTTCAGTTTCTTGTGATGACGAAGTTAAATTATCGCCAATTTTTGATACATACATTGATCCTGTTGACCAAGCGGACCAACTATCTGGCATAATAGAATTGGTATTTTTGGATAAATTATCATTCACTGATAACTCATCATTTACTAAAGAAGTGAGAACTGTATCACCTATATCTATATGTATTGGTAAATCATGTTTTGATAAAGTATTGCTTAACTTATTTTGTCTTAAATATAGCAAGCGATTAAAGACAGTATCGATTGACTGACTAATATAGTGTTTTGCTAATTCACTTTGAGCATCGATTGAACCTATGACGTCTTTAATTGTTGTTGGATCTAATCTATCACTGTTGACAGTAAAACTTAAAGCACCAGATGACATAGCTGCAGAGTATCCAGGATTACTATTACTATCAACAAATGCACTAGCAGGAACTAATACATAGTACTCAAGTCCATATTCCAAATCATCCGTTGGATTTATTGTTATTTGCGAAGTTCCAGTTCCCGTAACATTACTACTTGTAACATCTATAGTTGCAACTTTAACGTCATCTGATGATTTATGAATGGTAATTTCACCCGAGTTAACATTAACACTTTCACTAAAGTTTAGAATTATATTAGCATCTACTGCAACACCTGTAGCATTATCAGCTGGTGAAGAAGAGGTTAGAGTTGGATTTCCTAAATTATATTTTGGAGATAGGGTATATGTATTAATATTATCATTATGGGTTCCCACGATAAATACTTTATCCCCATCATCGTTAAAAGCTAAACCTTGAGATCGATATTCTTTATTTTCTACATTAAATTTTTCAACATAAGTAGCTGTAGAAAGATCAAATCCTGTAGTTAAGTTATATTCATAAATATTATTATCGTTAGTGTCATCTCCATCATTAGAATGTTGGGTCAAAAGAAATAATACTGTTCCATCATCACTAAATGCCATTGATGTTATATGATTAGCAAAACTAAAATCCAAACTATCCACGTATGTAAGTGTTGATGATAAATCGAATGTAGTTGCAACATCGTATTCGTCAATTTGATTTCCATCTTCAATAAACACTTTTGTACCATTAGTATTGAATTCTATTGACGGTTCATTGGTACTAGAATCTGATGGTGTAATAGTATTATCAGTAATGAGAGACGCCGTTGATAAATCATAAGGTGTAGATAATGAAAATGTTTTTATGCTTTGATTAATCATCGGAAGGTACATTCTAGAGCCGTCATTATTGAATCTTATATCGTGAGGTCTAGTTGATACATCGGTAGTCAATGTATGTGATACGGATTTTGATGATACATCATAGTTGGTAGTTAAATCGTATTCTATTACACGATCCCCTTTATTATCACCTGAGCTATTGAAACCAGTAATGTACATTTTATCACCATCATCATCGAATGTTATCCCATAAGAAAATTGGATTTCACTAGATACTGACACAGCACTATTGAAGGTTGGGTCTGCTTTAAGAGAATTAATAAAAATAAAATTGAAAAATATGAATATTAAAAAATATATTAAATACTTTTTTCGGTACATAAATGCAAGAATATAAATGTTATTGATCAAAATATGGATTTTTTTTTATTAAAAAAAAAGTTGATATCTAGTTAAATTAATGTGACGAATTTCAAGTATTTTAAAATTTTATTCTGATTCACTTGTGGTTCACTAAAATAAATATCCCTCAAGCTATTTCAGTTCACTTTCTCTGTGATTGTAATGAACCAAGACATATGGAGTTTGCTTTATTTTCTAATATTTCTCACCTTAAAAGTGGTGAGCCCAGCAGGATTCGAACCTGCGACACCCTGATTAAAAGTCAGGTGCTCTACCGGCTGAGCTATGGGCCCAAGTAGAAAATGTGAACATTTCAAATTTTTGATAAGAAATCAAGAACTGGTTTAGGAACACTTTTAGAAATATCCCCACCTAATTTATGAATTTCTTTTATAAATCTTGATGAAATAAAATGATATTTTTCTGAAGACATTAAAAATATCGTTTCTATCTCTTTGTCTATAGTTCTATTCATTCCTGTCATTAAAAACTCATACTCAAAATCTGATACAGCTCTTAAACCTCTTATGATTAAAGAAGCATTTTTTGATTTGACATAATGAACAAGCAAATTATCAAATTTTTCGACTTTAATTTTATTTAAATCCTCTTTTGGTAATGATTGAATAGATTGATTTATCAATTCTAATCTATCATCAACTGATATTAAATGTTCTTTAGATTTATTGTTTGATACTGCAATTATCAACTCATCAACAACATTTAGGCTTCTTTGAATTATATCAAGATGACCATAAGTAATTGGATCAAATGATCCTGGGTAGATACCTATTTTTGACATTTGTAATTTAATCCTCTAATCGAGCTACAGATACTATTTTTTCTTTTGCATCTATTTTAAAGACAGATACGCCCTGTGATACACGACCTACAACTCGAATATTATCTCCAACATTACACCTTAATAATTTACCAGAGTCTGATATTAAAGCTATATTATCATCTAAATTTACTTTAAGAGATTGAATTACTCTTCCATTTTTTGGTGTTATTGTAATATTAGTCACACCGGATCCTCCTCTATTGGTAATTCTATATTCATAAGCAGAGCTTAATTTTCCATATCCATTTTCAGTGATAGATAGAAGATACTCTTCAGTGTCAGCTAATTCTTGAAATTTTTTATTAATTTTAGATAAGTCTTTTTTAGCTTCGTTCTTTGCCTTTAAATAAGACTCTCTTACGTCGATAGATATTTTATTATGAACAAGGCTACAAACTGAGACTACTTTATCATCCTTGGCAAGCTTGATACCTCTAACACCAGCCGAACCTAAACCAGAAAATTCTCTTAGATCTTTTGTTGCAAATCTAATAGATTTTCCATTAGTAGTAGCTAATTGAACGTCATCATTTTCAATTACTGAAATTACGCCTATTAGTCTATCACCTGTTTTTAGTTTAATAGCTGTTTTACCAGAACGAGAAAGTTTTCTAGTTCCACTCATAGCTACATCTTTTAATTTATTTTTTCTTATATTTCCAAGGTTTGTTGCAAATACCAAATTATAATTATCAAAATCATTTATTTCTTTTGGAAGAGAGAGAATAGACGAGATTTTTTCATTTTTTGAAATTGGTATTAAGTTCACTATAGCTTTACCTCGCGAAGTAGGAGTTCCTGCTGGAAGTTCATAAGCTTTCATAGAATAAACCTTACCAACTGAGGTAAAGAATAAAATAGTATCTCTTGTTGTTGCAGCAAAAACTTGTTCTAAAAAGTCTTCGTCTCGTGTAGTCATTGCGTTCTTCCCTTTACCACCTCTTTTTTGAACCTTGTATGAAGATTTTAATACCCTTTTAATATAGCCTTGATGTGAAACTGTGACGACAACATCTTCTTCAATTATTAAATCTTCAGTATCTATATCTTCTATATCATGCTTTTGAATCTCAGTTTTTCTAGGTGTAGCAAAACCATCTTTAATTTCTGTCAACTCACCTTTTAATACCTTTAATAATTGCTTATCTGAATTTAATATTTTTAGGTATGAATTAATGTCTTCAACTAATGATTTAAGATTATTGAGTATATCGTCTCTTTCTAAAGCAGTTAATTTTTGTAATCTAAGTTCTAGTATTGCTTTAGCTTGTTCTTCGTCTAAAGAAACTTTAGACGATGAGGTCTTATAGGAGGAATTTATGAGTTTAATATATTGAGCTATATTAGATTTTATAGTCCATTTGGTTGATAATAATTTTTCTTTTGCTTCAGCAGGTGTTTTAGATTTTTTAATTAAATTTATAACAGCATCGATATTGTTAACAGCTATTGATAATCCTATTAAAATATTGGCTTTTTCACGAGCTTTATTAAGCTTATAAACAGTTCTTTTTGTAATAACGTCTTTTCTAAAATTAACAAAGTATGAAAGACCATCTCGTAGATTTAACGTTAAAGGTTTTGTTTCTTTTAAAGCTAGCATATTACTGCTAAATGAAGTTTTTAAAGGAGTGTATTGAAATAATTGGTTTTTTATAATTTCAGGAACTGCAGAAGATTTTAACTCTACGACAATTCTAACTCCTTCTTTATTAGACTCATCTCGAATATCATTTATACCCTCTATAGTTTTATTATTTACCACATCAGCAATACGCTCTAATAATTTTGATTTATTTTGTAAATAAGGTATTTCAGAAATTACTATTGCATTTCTATTTTTTATTTTTTCTTCATGTAATTTCGATAATACAGTAACACTGCCTCTCCCAGTCTCATACATTGAGCTTAGACCAGCTGTTCCAGATATAATTCCTCCTGTTGGAAAATCTGGACCTTTTACAATCTTATGAAGTTGTTTAGATGTTGTTTCTGGCTCATCAATAAGCAGTAAAGTAGCGTCTATGATTTCTCCTAAATTGTGAGGAGGAATATTAGTTGCCATACCTACTGCAATACCACTGGCACCATTTACAAATATATTTGGAAATCTAGATGGTAAAACTTTAGGCTCAGTTAATGTTTCATCATAATTAGCTCTCAGTTGAACTGTTTCATACTCTAACTCTTCTAGCATAAAAGATGATATTTTATCTAATCTTGCCTCGGTATAACGCATAGCTGCTGCAGGATCTCCATCCATTGAACCATAATTTCCTTGACCATCAATTAAAGGTAAACGCATTGTAAAATCTTGTGCCATTCTTACCATAGACTCATAAATAGCTGAGTCACCATGAGGATGATATTTACCCATAACATCTCCAACTATTCTTGCTGATTTTTTATAAGGTTTGTTATGATGATAAGAGGACTCATACATAGAATATAATATTCGTCTGTGCACAGGTTTAAGTCCATCACGAACATCGGGTAAAGCTCTCGAGACTATGACACTCATGGCATAGTCTAAGTAACTTTTTTCTAATTCATCAGTTATATCAATGTTGGGATAGATCTTAGTATCCAATACATCTATTTGTTTTGCTTTAGTTTTTTTCTTTTTTGCCAATGATTTATCTAAAAGGGAATATCATCATCGAGTTGTTCAGCTGTTGAAGTCTCTGAACCACCCATTACTTCATCTGCAGCTGAGTCTAATTGATTATTATTGCTTTCTTCACTAACAGAAGATTGGGAGCGAGTATCTAACATTGTTAATACTCCAGAATAGTTTGGAATTACTACTTCAGTTGTGTATTTATCTACACCATTGTTATCTGTCCATTTTCTTGTTTGAAGCTGACCTTCAATATATATCTTTGAACCTTTTCTGAGATACTTTTCACAAATATCTGCAAGCTTATCGTTAAATACAACTACTCGATGCCATTCAGTCTTATCCTCTAGTTGCTGAGTGTCTTTGTTACGATATTTGGTTGAAGTGGCGATAGAAAAGCTAGCCAATCTAGAGCCAGCTTGAGTTGCTCTAATGTCAGGGTCTTTACCTAAGTTACCAAGAAGAATTACTTTATTTACTGATCCAGCCATGAATTTTTTTATTAAAAGATATTATTAATATATATTAAATCATCTTTAATTGATATCTAATTTAATGGATAAACACTCACCACTTACTCACATCATAGTTCATAACGCTCATGAGCATAATTTAAAAAATATAAACTTAAATTTACCAAAGAATAAACTTGTTGTCATAACGGGTGTAAGTGGTTCAGGTAAATCAACATTAGCATTTGATACTATTTATGCTGAGGGGCAGAGAAAATATATAGAATCACTTAGTGCCTATGCTCGTCAATTTTTAGACATGATGGACAAACCTAAGGTCGATAAAATAGAAGGATTGTCTCCAGCAATTTCCATAGACCAGAAAACAACATCCAAGAATCCAAGATCAACAGTAGGAACGGTGACTGAAATTTATGATTATCTGAGAGTATTATTTTCAAGAGTTGGTATCCCCTACTCACCAGCTACAGGAAAACCAATCAAAGGTTTAACGAGTTCTGAAATGATAGATGAAGTTAATTCTAAGTTTAATTCAAATAAAATAATGATTATGTCTCCACTGATAAAAGGTAGAAAAGGAGAATATAAAAAACTATTTGAGGAGTATTTTAAGAAAGGTTATGAAAGGTTTCTAATAAATAATAAGCTTTATCAAAAAGAAGAGATCCCTGAATTAAGTAAAAACTATAAACATACGATAAGTGTTGTCATTGATAGAATTGTGCCCTCCAAAGATAACAGAGACAGATTAGCAAATAGTATTGAAATTAGTTTAAAAGAGAGTGAAGGAAGTGTTGAGATTTATAATATTGATAAAGATGAAATTATAACATTGTCAGATAAATTTATGTGTCCAGTCAGTGGATTTAGTATAGACGAAATTGAACCACGCTTATTTAGTTTTAATAATCCATACGGAGCATGTAAAACATGCGATGGTCTTGGTGAGATAGATGCATTCGATGAAGATATAATAATACCTGATAAAAATTTATCTTTTAATGAAGGTGCAATTAATTTCTGGTCAGAAAAGTCAAAAGCAAGAATATATCCAAAGCTTAAAAAGATATTCCAATCAAAAAAACTAGAAAATGTAATTTGGTCAAAAACTCCTAAAAGTTTTCAAAATGAAATTCTGTATGGAGGAAGACTTTTTGAAGGTCTAATAAACATTATGGATAATATTTACGATGGATCTTCAAGTTGGTGGAGACAATGGGAACTTGAAAAGTTTAGAAATTCAAAAATCTGTCACGAATGTAATGGCCAAAGACTTAATGAAAAAGCACTGTGTGTTAAGATAAATAATTTAACTATTTCAGATTTTACTTCTTTGAGTATAGCTAACTCATTAGATTGGATTAATAAATTTGAAAAAGAGTTAAAAGAACAAGAGAAATTAATAGCTGCCCCATTAAAAAAAGAAATTTTTTCTAGATTGAATTTTTTAAATGAAGTTGGACTTAGTTATTTAAGTTTATCAAGAAAAAGTTCTACTTTATCTGGTGGAGAGTCACAAAGAATTAGATTAGCAAGTCAAATTGGTTCTGGATTAACTGGTGTCACATACGTTTTAGACGAGCCATCAATAGGTCTTCATCAAAGAGATAATCAAAAGCTGATTAATACTCTAAAAAACCTAAGAGATTTAGGTAACACTATAATAGTTGTCGAGCATGATGAAGATATAATACGTGAAGCAGATTATGTTGTAGATATTGGTAAATACGCTGGTATCAAAGGTGGTTCCATTGTTGCTATTGGTGAGTTTAATAAAATACTAAATAGTAAAGAAAGTTTAACAAGTAGCTACATCAGAGGTGTAATTGGAAGGTACCCATCTAGTGTTAACAAAATTCCATCAAAACAGTTTATTGAAATTAAAAAAGCAAATGGAAATAATTTAAAAAATGTAAACGTAAAATTCCCTTTAAGTAAATTTATTACTATTACTGGAGTCTCTGGTAGCGGGAAATCAACATTGATTAACGAAACTTTGTACGGTGCAACAAATAATAGAATTTATGAAAAAATTATTAAAACACTTCCTTATGAAGATATTAAAGGAATTGAAAATATTGATAAAGTTATAAATATCGATCAATCACCCATTGGAAGAACACCCAGATCAAACCCAGCAACTTATGTTGGATTGTTTACACCAATAAGAGAATGGTTTGCTAATTTGCCTGAAGCTAAAGTAAAAGGATTTAAGCCTGGTAGATTTTCTTTTAATGTCAAAGGAGGTAGATGCGAAAGCTGTGAAGGAGATGGATTAAAAAAAATTGAAATGCATTTTTTAGCTCCAGTATATGTTAAATGTGAAGTATGCGATGGTAAAAGATATAATAAAGAGACACTTAGTATTCAATACAATAAAAAAAATATAAATGATATTTTATCAATGACAGTTGATGACGCTGAAGAGTTTTTTATTAATAACCCTCAAGTATATTCTAAATTAAAAACACTCAAAGATGTTGGCTTAGGATATATATCTATCGGTCAATCGGCCACAACTTTATCAGGTGGTGAAGCCCAAAGAATTAAACTATCGAAAGAATTATCCAAAAGACAAACAGGAAAAACTTTGTACATCTTAGATGAGCCAACAACTGGTCTTCACTTTGACGATATAAAGAAACTTTTAGAGATACTTCATAAATTAGTTTCCTACGGTAATACTGTAATAGTCATAGAGCACAACTTGGATGTTATTAATACAAGTGATTGGATTATAGACTTGGGACCTGAGGGTGGAGAAAAAGGTGGAAATATTTTATTTGAAGGTAAACCAAGCGAATTAATTAAAAACAAAAATAATCAAACAGGTGTATATTTAAAAAAATATCAGGAGTCTCTTGCTTTAAGCACTGCTTCATAATTTAAATCACCTACAATTCCTAATACAAGAAATAATGAAGAAAAAGTTCCAATTAAAACTCCAAAAATGAATACTATAGGCATTTCAGTTAAATTAACTGGTGCTAAAAATACTAAACACAACAATGCTAGTATTGTTGTAAAACTTGTAAGTATAGTTCGACGAAGATTTAATTTAATGGATTTATTAACATTGGTTTCAAAATTATCTTTATTTTCCTCATTTGAAGTTAAACTTCTTAGCCTGTCAAACAAAACTATTGTGTCGTTGATACTGTAACCAGCAATTAAAAGTAAAGCTGCGATCATAGTTAAATTAAATTCAATATTAAATAAAGACATAAAACCTATTGCTACAAAAACATCATGTAATAATGCAAATATTCCTGAAGCTGCAAACTGCCAATCAAATCTAATCCAAACATAAATAGCTATTACTAACAGAGAGGATGCTAAAGCATAAATAGAATTTTTAATTAGTTCTTCACTAAAAGTTGGTTCTATGTATTCAGATAATAGAATTTGTATATCAGGATTTTGTGTAATTATATTTTTAATTTCTTCAATAAAAACAGGGTTGTTTTCTCCTGACTCTATTCTGATACTATAAACATCACTGCCCACCTCCCTTTTGATTAAAACTTCTCTCTCAGTGTCAACAAAGTCTATATATTGATTGAGTTGGCTAGTTGTTAAATTTGTCTTTACCTCAAAATTTAAACCTCCTTTAAAATCTATACCTAAATTTAAACCTTTAAAAAAAATAACAATTATTGTTAAAATTATTAGGATTAAAGAGACTAAGTAAGATTTGTTTTTGAATGAATAAAAATTAATCATTTTTGAAGTCCTAAATATTTTATAGATGTAATATTAAGAAATAGTTTGAGTATTATATAAGTGACTATTAAAGATGAAATAATACCAATAATTAAAGATATTGAAAAACCTCTTATAGGACCAAAACCAAAAGCAAATAAAAATATAGCAGCAAATAATGTAGTTAAATTAGAGTCTAAAATTGTAACATAAGCAGAGTTGAAGCCGTCGTTTTTAGGATCTTCAATATCCTGTTTAAAATTTTCTCGAATCCTCTCAAATATTAAGACATTTGCGTCTACACACATTCCTATAGTTAGAACTATACCAATAACACCTGGAAGTGTAAGTGTTGTATTTAATAAAGACATCATAGCAAAAAGCAAAGACAAACAACTAACAATTGTTATGACTGTAAATAATCCTGAAATTTTATAATAAAGGATCATAAAAAGAGTAATTGCGATAAGGGCAATAATTGATGCAATAACCCCTTTTTCTACACCCTCCTGCCCAAGAGTTGGACCTATTTGTTTTTCTTGAATAATTTTAATTTTAGTCGGCAAAGATCCTGATTTAAGAATAATAGCAAGATTATTTGCTGTCTCATTTGTAAATCCACCAGATATTTGACCACTACCTCCAGTAATTGACTCTCTTATGACAGGTGCAGTAATTAACGAACCATCAAGAACTATAGCAAATCGTGAACCCACATTTTCTGAAGTCATTTTTGCAAATAAATCTGAACCTTCTTTATTAAAAGAAAAAGCAACAACTGGTTCATTTTGATTGTACTGAAGGGAGGCATCTTGAATAAAATCACCTGTGATATTAGGGATTTCTTGAACTCTTACTTGTTCACCTGTTTCTTCATTAGTAAAAGTCTTAGAACCAACAATATTACTTTTTTCTAAGTGTAAGGTTAATTTAGCTGTTTTAGATATAACCTCTTTTACATTGTTATCTAAATCACCTGGGATTTCTAATAAAATTTTATTTAACCCAACTTTTTGAATAGATAGTTCTTTGTTTCCTAAAAAATCAACTCTAGATCTTACTATTTCAACAGCATTTAAAGTCATATCTGATAATGACTTATTAAAACTTTGTTTGGAAAAAATATAACTATTTTCTTTATCTGATTTTTCTTGTACTTCTAAACCCAAATTTTGAATGACTATATTACTTAACGCATCTAAATTTTGGTTTTTAGAAATTACTATTTGTCCATTGTTAATATTAGAGAATATAGAATAAGTATTTTCAATATATTGAGATGTTTTTACTAAAAGGTTATTAAGATATTCTTCCTCATTCAATTCTAAAAGATACGAATAACCCCCCTGAATATCTAATCCAAAATTGATTTTATTATCAGAGGTTTGACTTTCAAAGTTAGGCTTAATAAATAAATAACTCCCAATTAACAGTAATAAAGATATCCATAATCTCCACTGTTTAAGAATTAACATATTTAATTTTTGTTTATTAAGACTATTTAGCTGCTATATCAGCTATCATACCTTTAGCTACTTTAACTTGGACATTATCAGCAATTTCAACTGAAAGGGTTCCATCGTCATTTACATAATGTATGTTACCAATAATACCACCTTGTGTTACGACTCGGTCACCTTTTTTTAAATTTGAGATCATGTTTTTGTGATCTTTTAGTTTTTTTTGCTGTGGTCTTATAAGTAAGAAGTAAAAAACGACGAAAATAAGTATTAATGGTAAAATTCCTGCAAGTTGGTCCATGATATAAATCCTTTAAATAAATAAAATAAGCACTAAAATCTCACAATCATCAATGAAGTCAACATAAAATTGAAAAATAAACATTTACTCTGCTGGAATGGTTCAAAGAATTCACTTGATAAAATACCCTATAATAAGGTCCTAGATTTAAAGCTTTTGTATGGAGTTGATGAACAAATAGCTAGGATTGAAGAGAATACAAAAAACTTCTTAGAGGGATTAGCATATAACCATGGTCTCTTATGGGGTGTGCGAGGTAGTGGTAAAAGCAGTATTATTAGAGGAATATTAAAAGATTATTCTTTGAAATATGAAAATTTTGTGACGATTGAAATAAATAGTGAAGATCTCTCTGATTTACCTAACATATTTTTAAATCACAAGTTTAATAAGAAAATAATAATCTTTATAGATGATCTTTCGTTTGAACAAGATGATAGAAGATATATTCAATTTAAATCTTTTCTTGAAGGCTCTTTCTATAATTCAAATTATGAATTTTTAATTTATGTTACTAGTAATAGAAGACATTTAATGAAAAGGGATATGTTAGATAATGAAAGGTCTTCTGCAATTTCTCAAGATGAAGGAATTGAAGAAAAATTATCTTTATCTGATCGATTTGGATTGTGGATTAGCTTTCATAATTTAAGTAAAAAAGACTTTATCTTAATAATAAAAAATTATTGTAATTTTTATAATTTAAAATTTGATAAAGAAATAGAAGATGATGCTTTGAAATGGATTTTTTCAAGAGGTAACAGGACAGGTCGATCAGCTTTTCAATTTTTTAAATATTATAGTTCAAGTAAAAATATTATTATTTAGAAATTTTATTTAAATTTCCCATATAGAGTTTAAGTACTTCTGGAATGTCAATGCTGCCATCTTCATTTTGATAATTTTCTAATACAGCAATTAATGTTCTTCCTACTGCGAGACCTGATCCATTTAATGTGTGAACAAATTTGTTTTGATCTTTAGCTTTATAGCGTGCGTTCATTCTCCTTGCTTGGAAAGATTTACAATTACTACAAGAAGATATCTCTCTATATTTTCCCTCACCTGGAAGCCATACTTCAATATCATATGTTTTTTCAGCTGAAAAACCCATATCTCCTGATGATAATAAAATAATTTGATATGGAATTTTTAAATCATCTAGAATAGAAGTTGCACAATTCACCATTCTTTCTAATTCATTTT
>CACKOX010000017.1 GCA_902601865.1 uncultured Alphaproteobacteria bacterium
CGAGCTCGTCTTTCGTAAAAATTGATAATACTAAATTCTTTATTTTCTATATCTTCTATAATGATTTTTGTAATTAAATATCCGCTTATTACAAAAAAAACGTCTACTCCTATAAAGCCTCCGCTGAATATTTCAAATCCGGCATGGAATAATATTACTGGAACAACAGCTAATGCACGTAAACCATCTATTTCTGGACGATATTTCATAAATAAATTTAAAGGTAAATATACTCTCTACGTCAAAGTTGAGTTAAGAGTATTTTCTCATAAATTCATCGATTGTTTCATGAAGCCTTGAAAACATATCTTCAGTTAAACCATGGTGAAGCGGAAGTAAAACTCCCCGCTCCATAATGCTATCCGCATTAGGATATCCTGAGGGCTTGACTCTTTTATCAATTTTTTTAATCATTGGCTGTCGAAGTATATTTCCTGTAAAGACCACTCTTGTTTGAATATTTCTTTCTTCAAGAAAAATTTGAAATTGTTTTCTTGTAAATGGTGCTGACTCTTTAATTAAAATTGGAAATGCTAACCATGCGGTATCACAACCTTCTAATTGGGTAGGATTAGAAAAATACTCTGAATACTTTGAGAAAAACTTACATTGGCGTAAAAAATTATTTTGTCGTGTTAAAATATTCATTTTAAGATTTTTTAATTGAGCTAGACCAAAAGCAGCGCCAACCTCATTTCCCTCCAAATTATACCCTACTTCTTCAAATACAAACTTTGCATCATAGTCAATACCATCTAGATTTAAATTAAAACGGTTTTCAATTGCTTCACTTTTATCGTCAAATAAAGAAGAGCTTCTTCCCCAAGATCTAAGTAATTTTGCTTTTTCCATCACTTTTTTATCATTTATAGCTAAAGCTCCTCCATTACCGGCACAATTAATAATGTGCGATCCATAAAAACTCGTTATTGACATGTCAGAGTAAAATCCTGAGGTATTTTTATTTATTGTAGCACCAAGTGTATCAGCTGAGTCTTCAATAACTATTAATTTATATTTATCGGCAAGTTTTCTTATGGCTGGCCAGTCACATAAATTTCCCATTAAGTTTGGAGCTAAAATTGCAACAGTTTTATCAGTTATCTGACTCTCAATTTGATTAACATCTATATTGTAAGAGAGTTTTTCAATATCAACAAAAACTGGGATGAGGTTATTTTTTGCCAGACAGCCAACAGATGTTGAAAATGTAAGAGCTGGGGTAATTACTTCAGATCCACTAGGAAAATCAAATGCCTCTACACCAATAAAAAGCGCTGAAGATCCAGAGTTAACATATAAACAATACTTTTTTGTAAAAAGTTTAGCAATTTCCTTTTCAAACTTTCTCGAATAGTTACCCATCTGTGTTGACTCTGATAAGCATTTGACTACGGCATCAATTTCTGCCTTGCCATAAACAGTTTTAGCATAAGATATTTGCTCTAATTCACTTATTTTAGTCATATTTAATTTCGATTTCTTACAATAAAATTATAATTGTAATTTAAAGATAATTACATAAATTACAAAAAACTATTTATCTAGTGTTCCTCAAACTGATTAATTTGATTTAATGTTAGAGCCCTAATATCTTTATTATTAAGCAATGCCTCGTACCAATCAACAATACTATCTAATGATTTACATAAATCCCATTTTGGCTCCCAACCTAGTTTGTCCTTTGCTTTAGAAATATCTAGTCTTAATAACTGTGCTTCGTGAGGTTGAACAGAGATATCTTTAATATAACCCTCTTTATGGCCCCATTTCTCAATTAAATACTCAACAATCTCATTTACTGGCTTAACATCATCATTCATTGGTCCAAAATTCCAACCATCAGCAAATTTATTACCTTCAATGTAAAGTCTCTCTATCAGAAGTAAGTATCCTGATAAAGGCTCTAATACATGTTGCCATGGTCTAATTGCATCTGGGTTTCTAATTAATACTGGTTTCTTTTCTTGAAAAGATTTAAATATATCTGGAATTAGACGATCCTCTGCCCAGTCTCCCCCACCAATAACGTTTCCAGCACGTACAGAAGCAATTTTTGCGCTACCTAAATCACAAAAAAATGAATTTCTAAAAGCTTTTGTGACTAACTCTGAACATCCTTTACTATTGCTATATGGATCATTGCCCCCCATGGGTTCGTCTTCTCGGTAACCTAAAATTCTTTCATTATTTTCATAACATTTATCAGAGGTAACGTTAACAACTGCTTTTACAGAATTAATATTTCTAACTGACTCAAGAAGGTTAACAGTTCCCATTACATTTGTACTGTATGTGTCAACAGGATCTTTATATGAAGTTCTCACAAGTGGTTGAGCAGCCATGTGTATAACAATCTCTGGTGAGAAATATTTCATAGTTTTCTTTAATCTTTCTAAGTCTCTCACATCACCAATTTCTGAATTCATACCCTCTGCAACTAAAGCTAAATCAAACAAATTTAATTTCGTATTAGGTGCAAGTGAATAACCCATCAAAATGGAACCACAACTTTGAAGCCACAGACTTAACCATGAACCTTTAAAACCAGTATGACCAGTTAGAAAAACCTTTTTATCTTTCCAAAAAGATCTGTTCATTATTAATCATCCCAAACTTTCCAAGGTGCATTATTTGATGACCATAAATCTTCCAAATATACCTTGTCTCTTAATGTATCCATAGGTTGCCAAAAACCCTCATGTTCAAATGCCATTAATTCTTTTTTACTTGCCAATAAGTTTAATGGCTCTTTTTCCCAAATCGATTGATCATCTTTAATAAAATCAAAAACTGAGGAATTTAATACAAAAAAACCTCCATTGATTTTTGCACCATCTCCTTTTGGTTTTTCTTGAAAATTTTCGACAAGACCATTATTTATTTGAAGTAAACCAAAACGACCAGGTGGAAGTGTCGAAGTTAGCGTAGCTTGTTTTCCATGAGAATTATGAAATTTAACTAATTGTCTAATATTTATATCTCCAACTCCATCTCCATATGTAAAACAAAATGAATTTTCATTCTTTAGAAATTCTTTGACCCTAAGTAATCTACCACCTGTCATTGTATTTTCCCCAGTATCTACTAGCGACACTTTCCATGGATCAGCACGTTTGTCATGCACTATCGTACTATTGTTGTTCATGTCAAAAGTGACATCAGACATATGCAAAAGGTAATTTGAAAAATATTCTTTAATTATGTAACCCTTATAGCCGCAACAAATTATAAATTCGTTTACTCCATGAGAAGAGTAAATTTTCATAATATGCCATAAAATAGGCATACCTCCAATTTCAACCATTGGTTTAGGCTTTTTAAGAGTCTCTTCGCTCAACCTAGTTCCAAGACCTCCAGCTAAAATAACTGCTTTCATATCAAATTAACATCTCAATCGATCTAAAATCGCATATTACTCTGAATGTATGATTGAATTCAAGCGTTAATTATTAACGATTAAAATTTGAATAATCTAAATAAAGGAAACTTCATTTTTTTATGAAATAACCTTGTTTAAATTGAGTCAAATAAATTATTATAAATTGAATTAGAGATCTCTATTATCATCAATAAGTTCATTAAAAGTTCCTTGTCCGATAAGCTTACCTTTTTCAAATTTAAAAATTATATCGCAATTTTTTACAGTATTTAAACGATGAGCAACTATAATCATAGTTATATGTTTACTAAGATTATTCATAGCATCCATTACTACTTGCTCAGTTTGATTGTCTAAGGCACTTGTTGCCTCATCTAAAATTAAAACCTGGGGTTTGTGATACAAAGCTCTTGCGATTCCTATTCTTTGTTTTTGACCACCTGATAATCTGACACCTCTCTCACCAATTTTTGTAAGGTACTTTCTAGGTAATTCGTCTATTACAAATTCATGTAAATTTGCAATTTTAGATGCTTCCTCCACTGCTTCTTTATCTATATGCTCTGGGTCTATGCCAAATGCAATATTTGCAGCAACAGTGTCATCAGATAGATAAATTTGTTGGGGAACATAACCAATAGATCTTTGCCAAGCTCTTGTATTTTGCTTTGTAATGATTTGATCATCAACTTCTAAAGTTCCTTTTTGGGGCTCAAGAAGTCCTAAAAAAATATCAATTGTTGTTGTTTTACCACTGCCTGTAGCCCCCACTAATCCTACAGTAGATTTTGCAGGAATAGTTATGTTTAGATCTACTAACGATGTTCTATTAGCATTTGGATAGCTATAGTTAATATTTTTTAAGGCAATTTTCTTATTCAAAGATAAAATACCTCTTTCATGGTTTTCTTTTAAGGATTTAATATTTTTTAGATCAAGAAGTAATTTATTAATAGATGGACCTATAAAAGTAAGTTGAGTAGCCGAAGTATAAACCTGTTGTAATGCTGGCATCAAACGGTAGCCAGCAAAAACGTATAAGCTGACGATGGGAAGTGCATTATTAAAACTACCCTCTTGAGCCATTAAGAATAAAATTATTAATAATATGCCACCAAATGCGATGGCTTCTAACATGAAACGAGGAAGTTGAGCAATAACTTTTGAAGAAGCCTGGGTTTTAGCAAAAATTTGAGCAGACTTAGAAAAACGATCAATATATGTTTGTTCTAGTCCCCCAACTTTAACCTCCTTTGCTGCTCCAAAGGCTTCACTTAATGAAGTGAAACGTAATTCGTTATTTTCTAGACGACTTTTGCCAATTCGATTAAGGTAAAAATGAGTAAAATAATAAATTAACCCATAGGATCCAATAAGTGAGAGACCCACTATTAGCGAAATTTTTGGGTTAGCTATAATCAAAAGGGTAATTAGTGAAATTGAAATTAAGCTCTTAGCTATAAATTCAACCATGGGCATCATACCGCTCACAATTACTTCACCAACCTCTGATAAAATAGTTTTTCCAAGATCTGCACTATTACGATTTAAAAACCAACTATAAGGCTGACTTAAATACCCTTTTACTAAACGTTTACCGATACTATATTCACGCATTTTAACAAAACGAACTTGTGCATATGCTGTAAGTGCTTTGAAAGAAAGAGAGATAACTAGAAGTAAAAATACAAAAATACCTAAAACAAATAGAAATTGATCTTTATTTTCTACACCAAGAAAACCTAGGGATTGAAAAAACTTATATAAAAAAATATTTGTATCTACTATGTCTGGGTTTGTAAGAACTGCCATAAATGGCAGTATAGATGCCACACCGATTGTATCCAAAAAAGTCATTATTATGATCATTATAAGTAATAAAATTGCACGCTTTTGTTCTCGTGGTGATAGTAATAACCATATTTTCATTTTTACAACAAGCTCTCCCATACATCACGATAATTACGCGCTATAGATTTAATATCATAATTGAGACGGACCTTTTCAAAACCTTTTACACAATTATTTAGATAAACTTCATTTTCATACTTCAGAATTCTATAGTTTTCTTTTAAAGCATCAGTTAAGGGTTTATAATCTCCAATTGGAATAATAAACCCAACATCAGAGATTATAATAGCTGCATCCCCAATATCAGTGCTTATACAAGGAGTATAGTTAAGCATTGACTCAGCTAGGATATTTGGAAATGCTTCACCATATGCACTAGATAAAACTGTCACATGTGAGTTCAAATAAATATCATTTACATTTTCAACCTCACCTAGCAAAGAGCAAAATTTTTCTAACTTATATTTTTTTATAAGGGCAACAAGTTCTTCATTATCAGGGCCTGTTCTATTTCCTGCGATAGTTAAGTGAAAGTCTATATTGCTTAATTTCAATAAATCAAGTGCTTGAAATATATTTTCAAAATCTTTTTGGGGATGCCAACGTGCAACAACACAAATTTTATATGTACCTTTATATTCTTTTGCTTCCTTGATAAATTGTTTTTCTTTGTCTAAGAAATAACCGTTTGGTATAATCGAAAAGATTTCTTTTTTGTAACCTATTTCTTTGTGAATTTCTCCAGCAGTTTTTGAACAAGAAATAATTTTATTAACTTTAAAATTACTTAAAATAGACAATATTTTTAAGATAAACCAATTTTTTAATGAAGGTCTTCCTTGTTGTAGTTTTGTGTATCTTATATTCCATGCTAAACCCTCAAATCCACATATTAGCTTAACAAACCAAGCAACCAGATCAGCATGATATAGCCATGATGTAATTATTTTATAACCTTGCTTTCTTTTTGATAGGGCGAATTTCAAAATTGGAACTATTCCTTTAAAAGAAGAATAAAAATTTAGATTTAAAACCAATACATCAATTTTATTGTTTCGCATTAGAGTTACATATTTACCACCTTTGTTGAGACAAATTACACTGTGTTCTACTGAACTACTAGATGCTTGAATAAGTCTATGAAGCATTCCCTCTGCACCACCTGAACCAAGTGACGTAATGATATGTAGAACTTTAATCTTTTCCATTAATTTTTTTTACCAAAATGAAATTATCAATGAATGATGAAACAATCATGAGGCATTCAGTTGGCTATGCTTTATATTTAATTTTAATATCATTCAGCTATCTAACCGAAAACTAATTTTTTAATTTTAATCATTACTTTTTTAAATGCAAACTATCTAGAAAAAGTCTTAGTAGGTATAACAGTAATATCATCAAAAAATTATTTATAAAAAATATTTTGAGCATATATTAATAGGGTTTTAAAATTACTTTTATTGTTATCATTTCAATTTTTTTTATATATATTTAGTTTAATAAACTACAAAATACATAAAATGAAACATAGTAATGAAGACATCGACTTGCTTGAGTTGTTGTTATTATTATGGGATGGTAAATGGATAATAATTGTTTTCGTTTTAATTGCCATTTTGAGTGGTGGTGCCATTTACCTTCTTGACAAAGATGATATTAAAATTGAAGAACCTATTTACCAATCTAATTTAATATATTCAGTAAATTCCTTATCTTCTGTAATTCGTACTGATAATGATGCTTATTTAAATTACGAAAATTTAATTTCAGATTTTCAAAATATTTTTTTATCAAAGGATATTTTTAATCAATGGAAAAATAATAATAATCAGTCTCAAATTACTTATGAGAATATTAGTAATTTTAAATCAATTGATGGAATTATTTTTAAAAAAGATGAGAGAGATAGTTTTGTAAATTTTGAGGTTCTTGATGGATACAATAATATAATTGTTAAAACGAGTAAAATTACTTTAATAAGTGAAATTTTAAGTTACACAAATTTCGTCAGTGATAAATTAACTTCACAATTAGTTTTAACCCTTAAAGATGAAAAAGAATTACTATCAAAAAAAATCAAGGAATACTTCACAATTAGCCCTGAGATTAATGTCTCTACATTCACAAATAAAATGTTTCTAATAGATAAATACATTAATGCTATTAACAAGGGGCAGAAAGTTATTAATATTGTAGACGTATCAGAGCCAATACATTTAAACAAGCAGCAAAATAATCCAAAAAAATTATCTTATACAAAATTAGCTGGGTATGCAGTTTTAGGTGCACTCTTAGGTTCATTTTTAATATTTGTCAGAAATGCCATACGATTACGTAATAAAAAAATTGTAGATGTTTAAGTAATTTAAATACCATTATCAAGTAATATAAAGAACTACTTTAGAAACACCACAAACTTAAAATTTACTTTCACAACAAAAATTTTTAAACTTTTTAAATTAGATATTGTAGTATTCTCGATACCACTCTATAAAGATTGCAATTCCATCTTTAAAATCAGTTTTGGGTAGATAGCCTGTAAGATCTTTTAACAAAGATACATCAGCTAATGTTTCTGGAACATCTCCTTTTTGTATAGGCATATAAATTCTGATTGCATTCTTTTGAAGTTTTTTTTCAATTGCATCAATGAAATCTAGTAATTTAATTTTTTTCGAATTTCCTATATTTACTATACGAAAAGGTGCTACTGGAGAAATACTATCATTTATTTTTATTTCATCTTCATTTGTTCTTACCGGAGGCACGTCTATTAATTTTCTAATTGCTAAAACTAAATCATCTACATAAGTAAAATCACGATACATTTCACCTTGATTATATATTTCGATTGGTCTTTCCTCTAAAATTGCTGAAACAAATTTAAATAAAGCCATATCTGGCCGCCCCCATGGTCCGTAAACTGTAAAAAAACGAAACATTGTTGTAGGGATATTCCATAAATGAGAATAAGAATGCGCCATGTTCTCATTAGCTTTCTTGGTAGCCGCATAAATTGTAAGTTGTGTATCAGATTTAGAAGTCTCCCTAAATGGCATATCAATATTAGAACCATAAACAGAGGATGTGGATGCCATCAATAAGTGTTTTACTCTATATTTTTTTGCCAATTCTATGACATTAAAAGTTCCAATAATGTTGGAATCAATATAGCTTCTTGGATTTTCTAAACTATACCTTACACCAGCTTGTGCAGCCAGATGAATAATAATTTCTGGTTGATAATCATTAAAAAGTTTTTCTAATTTATTTTGGTCTTCAAGCATGCCTTTAGTGAAAGAAAATTTTGTATTATGGGATAAAATTTCATTGCGTTTTATTTTTAAATTAACGTCATAATATGATGTAAGACCATCATAACCAGAAACGTGGAAACCCTCATTAAGTAATAAATTTGCTAAATGAAAGCCTATAAATCCTGCTGTGCCTGTAATAAGGATTTTCATAATTGAATTTAAATATTTTTATCTACGTATTTGCAATCTAAATCTTAAAGTAAAAAATTTATATTAACAAACTTAATAAAAATTATTTAAATTTATTTTCAAATTAATAGTTATTCTTAATATTTAGGTCTGAGTTTTCAAAAACCTTTACTAATTCTAAAATTCCTTCTTCTAGAGAAATATTTGCCTTAAAACCTTTTTTTTCAATTTTTTTATTACTTACATAATAATCTCTTTGATCAGGATCTTTTTTATTTTTTACAATTTTAATTTTTAGAGATTTAACATTTTTTTTTATTTTTTTTGCCAATTCTAGCTTAGTAATATTTGCTGATGATAATCCTAAATTATAAACATTATTCCTTAGAAGCTTAAAATTTTTGATAGAAAAAACAAATGCTAATATAACATCATCTATATGAATAAAATTTCTTCTAAAGTTTGGTTCAAATATAGCTAACTTTTTTTTATCCACTGCTGTTTTTACAAAATTATTTATTAATAAATCAGATCTCATCCTGTATGAATAACCAAAGACTGTTGCTAATCTGAATGAAATATAATTAGAATGTTTAGAAATTTCCTTTTCAGCCAAAGATTTAGTTTTGCCATATAAAGAAATAGGATTTAAAGGTGTCTCTTCTGTACAATATGCATTTTGTTGTCCAACACCATAACCAGAATTAGTAGTTGGATAAATTATTTTTTGGTTTTTTTCTAAGTTGTTGATTAAAGTCTTAATTGAACTCAAATTTACTTTTATTGCTTCTTTTTTATTTTTTTCACATAATGGTGCACCAACAAGAGCAGCTAAAGGGAAAATAAAATCAATGTTTTTTATTATTTTTTTTACAACACTTTCTTTCGATATATCTTCTTTCAAAAAAGTAAAATTTTTAAAAGAATATAAATGATTAATAGATGCTTTATCATATTTTAAAAGATCAACACCAAGAACTTTATGGCCTTGGTTTAATAATGCAGTAGCTAGTTTAGATCCAATAAAACCAGCTACTCCTGTAATTAGAATTCTTTTTTTAATATTTGGCATTCCTCTATTAATCTATTCACTGAGTCTGAAAAACTTACTTTTGGTTTCCAGCCAGTATCCTTTCTAAACTTTCTTGAATTAGTAATTTGTAAAGTTACATCAATTGGTCTAAGTAATTTTTTATCAACTTTACATATTATTTTTTTTTTTGATCTATTAATTAATTCATTTAAAAAATCTTTTACAGAAATAATTTTATTACCTCCAATATTATATATTTCTCCAATTTTACCTTTTGTTGCTGCAAACCAGTAGGCGTTCATAGCGTCGTCAATATCTATGAATGTTCTAATACTATTTAAATTCCCATGGTATAAAAAATTTTTTCTACCTGACTCAATATCTATTATTTGGTTAGCAAAAGATGTTTGAAAGAGATTCTTTCTTCTTGCATTAGTATAAGAAAACATTCTTGTTATAATTATATTCATTTTGAAGCTTCTATAATAGATTTGTGCAATAAAATCTTGAAATGCCTTTGTTGCTGCATATGGACTAGAAGGGTTAAATTTTTGATTTTCTTTTATTGGGATATCATTTTTATTTACCCTTCCATACACCTCTGAAGTACTACATATAATTATCACTGCTTTTGATTTGAGTTTTTTTAAAGCCTCCAAAACATTTATAGTAATAGAGTTATTATTACTTGCAAATTCAAGTGGCTTATCAAATGAATCTCTAACATCGGCATTTGAAGCAAAATGAAAAACTACGTCAGGATCTACTTTCTTAATAATAGAATATGTTCTATTGCTATCATTGAGATCTAAATTAAATAATTTTATTTTATTTAATCTTTTTTTTAAGATTTTTTTATATCCTAATGATCTATAGGAGCCAAAAATTTTAGTATTTGGTGAAACCTCAGAAATTTTTTCAGCTAGATAACTTCCTCCAGAGCCTGTTATGCCTGTAATAAAACATGTTTTAAATTTTCTTGGTTTCATAAATCGTCAATTATTTGTCATTTTAGAATTTAATATTTTACATAAAGTTTTAATTTTAGTTACAGTTAAACTTGGATAATTACCAATGTAGTATCCAAAAAAATGAATATGATCAACTTCTTTGTATTTTTTTAAATTTAGATTTTTAACATAATTCTTTAAATATGGCTGTCTTAATTGATTACCTCCTCCCGCATTGCCCCTTCTGAATTCTATGTTGTTTTCTTTCATAATTTTTTCTAATTTATCTCTTTGTTCAAAATTTTTATTTCGTAATACTAAGGGAAAAGCATAATTACAACTTCCGTCAATTTCAAACTCAGTTCTGAAGATTGAATTATCAATATTCTCTAAAAATAATTTAAAGTTTCTTGTCCTGATTTTATTGTTTTTATTTAATCTTTTAATTTGAGATAAACCAATAACTGCTGAAAGTTCATTATTTCTCATATTATAAGCTGGATATAAAAATATGAACTTTGGGGATAAATTTGAATATTTATTAATTAATTTTTTTTCATAATTATCATTACCACATTCTCTTAACATACCATGCGACCTTAACATAAGAGATAGTTCATAAATTTTCTTGTTATTTGTACATATCATACCTCCCTCTATGGTAGACATATGATGAGCATAGTAAAAAGAAAAATTAGAAATTAAACCATATGTTCCAAGTTTTTTTTTTTTATATACCGCACCATGAGACTCACATACATCTTCTATAAGAGGTATTTTTTTTTCTTTTAAGAAATTCAATAATTTTTTTGAGAGACCATTAAACCCCTGTGCATGAGTTAAAAAAACTGCTTTGGTCTTTTCATTTACTTTATTAATAATTTGGTCTTCATCCATTGATAAAGTTTTGGGATTTATATCAACAAAAATAGGTTTGAATTGATTCTGTATGACTGAACTAATATCTGAAACCCAAGTTAAAGTAGGAACAATCACATTACCGTTACCATAAACAATTTTAATTATGTTCATTGAAATTAAATTTGCCGAAGAACCGGAATTAACAAATACACTATATTTAACTCCAAGCCACTTAGACCATTTATTTTCAAGCTCTGAAACCTTTTTTGATTGTGTAAAAATCTTTTTTTTGTTTAATGATAAAAATTTTTTTAAAGATCTAACGTCTTCGTTTGTTATATTATTATCCATTAAAGGATGTTTAAAGGAGTTCATTATTGCCTTTGTATATAATTTTTGATCCACTTTCCTCAAATTCAAATGGGATATGTGTTAAAAAACTCATTTTCTTTATGAAATTTTCTCTATTCTTTAAAGGAACATAAAATAAAAAGAATCCGCCACCTCCAGCTCCTAATATTTTCCCACCTATGGCACCATTCTCTTTTCCTTTAGAATAAATGTTATCTAGAGTACTATTTGATATGTCTTTATTTAATTTCTTTTTTATATTCCAACTCTCATCTAAAAGTCTTCCAAAATCGGAACAGGAATTATTTTTGATAATTTTTTTTGCCTCTCTAACACAATTTAAAATTTCTTTAATCTCATTTTTTTTTTGACTAGTTAATTTATTAACGAACTTTTTTGCTATATTTTGAGCGACTCTTTGTTTTCCAGTGTAAAGAAGGACTAAATTTT
Source organism: uncultured Alphaproteobacteria bacterium (assembly GCA_902601865.1). GTDB lineage: Bacteria > Pseudomonadota > Alphaproteobacteria > HIMB59 > HIMB59 > HIMB59. Next base: position 12,328 of record CACKOX010000017.1, read on the forward strand.
TATTTAGTTTTTTGAAAAAAATATTTTTATTTTTAATTCTTTTAACATTTATAGAGTTTTTTCTAAATTTAATAAAATTAAAGCCACCATATGTACATGCTACTTGATCTTGAGATCCTACATACTCTTTTAAAATTTTTTGCTCAAAAAAAACACTCTTATCAGATAATTGTTTTTTAGTTAAATTTACTTTATTTAAAGCTGATAAACCATTTAACAGACCAACCACAAAGCTTGAACTTGATCCCATACCACTTCTCGCAGGCAAATCTCCATCGTAATGTATTTCTAATTTTTTTTTAAAATTTTCAGATAATAAGGCTTTTTTAACTACATTATGCTTTATTTGGCTAATTTTTTTTACCTCCTCTATCAAAGAGTAACAAACTCTATAGTTGTGTTCAAAAAAATTTGGTAATTCTCTACAGCTTATATAAAGGTATTTATCAATAGTTGTAGATAGAACCTCTCCATGGTACTTATTATACCATTCTGGGTAGTCAGAACCACCTCCAAAAAAAGATATTCTATATGGTGTTCTTGATATAATCAAAATTTCTATTATTTGGTGTCATAATAGTTAGCATATTTAAAAACTATATTTGGTATGTTATTTTTTATCATAATGAGAATTAAATCATATATTTATAAATATATTGATATAATATTTATAATTGATTTATTTAAATCCACAACTAAATGTTTGATAATTATAAAAAAAAAAATTTTAATGATTTTTATAAAGATTATTCTGAAAATTTTACTAATACACTCAATAACATTGACATAGATAATCTTAATAAACTCTATGAAAGACTTGTTAAAAAAATTAAAAACAATAAAAAAATTTTTATAATTGGTAATGGGGGTTCTGCCTCAGTGGCTAATCATTTTATGTGCGATTTCAACAAAGGAGTAAAACTCTCATCCAAAAAAAAATTGATTCCTAAAGTAATTTCATTATCTAATTCTTTAGAAGTAATTACGGCTATTAGTAATGATATTAACTATGATGAAATATTTTCCTCTCAATTAGAAAATTATTTTAGTAAAGGAGACCTTTTACTAGCTTTATCTTGTTCAGGTAAATCAAAAAATATTCTAAATGCAATAAATTTTGCTAAAAAAAATCATCTAGACACTATATTAATTACAGGATTTGCGAAAAAAAAAATGAATGATTGTTTACACATTGATTTAGGAATAAAAAATTATGGAATATCAGAAGATATTTTTTCAGTACTCATGCATACAATATCTCAATATATTAGGTATAATTTTATGAAAAACACACAAGTTATTCTATAATTGACTAGATTAGATTTGAATTAGCTAAATAATATTCTTTAAAAATGAACTCAATCTTTTACCTATAACCTCAAAAGAGTAATTGTTCAAAGCAAACTCTCTGCCATTTGCACCTATTTCATATCTTTTTTGAGGTTGTCTTGATAAAGATATAATTAAATTAGCTAATTCATTTGGATTATTAGATTTAGAAATGAATTTGACTCCATAATTTTCTTTTAAATAATCACTTATTGGAGATACCTTGGACGTGATTGTCAAATTACCACTCATAAGAAATTCTGGTAATCTAAATGGGAAAATGTAGTCCGTTTCTTTTTTTTCTTCCCGCAATAATATAAACATATCAGCTTCAGCTAGAATTCTATCTCTAAAATAATTATCAACATAGCCATAAACTTTAATAAAGTTGCTTAAAGCTTTAATTTTTTTTAATTTATTCATCCAGTACTTCTCTCTATAATTATTGTTTCTTGTTCCAATCAAGTGAAATTTAAATTTTAGATCTTCATCAACACATTTTTTTAAAGCTTTAAAAATTATATTAGGCATTTCTCTTGACCATAGTCTTCCCATAAAAACAATATGGATAATTTTATTATTTGATGGGGATGTTCTAAATATTTGCTTGTCTATAGTTATTGACGGAATGTGGACTTTGGGCAAGTTTAGTTTATCTGCTCTTTGATCCCATGTATGATGTGCAACAAAAGTAATGCCATCCAATTTTTTCATCTGAAAATATCTAAAATAAGCTTGTTGGAAAAGCATCCCATTTAATAAACTATGTAAGGAAAAACCATAATACTCGCCACAATCAGCAATAACCTTAACTCCTAATTTTTTTGATATATTAATTATTGGGCCAACTATTTCTCCCTGAGGTGAATATATTATTATTAAAGATATTTTTAGATTTAATATTAATTCATGTAAGTGCCTTAGATAAAATTTGCTTGCCTCAGCTATATATTTCATTGCATTTGAATGTCGAAAAGTTTTAAATTTACTTCTATTAAATAATATTTTCCCAAATCCATTATCGTCAGTTATCTCATAAACGTCTTTCTTACTACCAGAACCAACAATTTTAATATTGATATAATGACTTTTAGATGCGTGACTTATATTTCTAATTCTATTGAATGCAGCATTTGAACTATTTAGATCATAGTATGTGCAATAAAGTACATTCATTCGCATAAAAACGATTAAATAACTTTCTCAATCATTGTAGTGCACCTATTTACACAATTCTTTAATGACTCTAAATACTTATTTCTTGTATTGTTAACAAACGCTTCGTATTTTGATTGATTATCTAGTAAATTTTCAAGTAAATTTAAATCAGTAAGATCCCATTTTAATGAGTGGTACATGTCATCTAAGTAAATGTTTGGCCAAGTTTTTATATGGGACATATTTGGCTTAATTAGTAGTGAACCTCCTAGTGCAGCTTCAAAATCTCGATAACAAATTTCGCCCCAACCATAGGGAGATAGTAGTCCAAGTACATCATGTGTTTCTTGAATAAATTCTTTTTTTGTTTTTTCACCACTAAGGAAAAGTTTGTTATTAAATGTATTTTTAATAATTAATTTTCTTTGAAATCCAATAGAATTTCTATAGTTAAAAGCTTTAAATCTTGAAGAAATTTTTTTTTTTCTTGAATGAAAAACGACCTCTTTATTTAATTCTTTTTTCATTCTACTAAACTGATTTAAAATAAAATAATAAATTGGATCTAAAGATGGTAAAATAGACATGGCAGTAATAGCCTTTCTCATTGTGTTGTGCATATAATCAATTGGATTAAATTTGTTAAGTGGAAAAATACCTACACCTATATTCCAAGATATTTTTAATTTATTTAAGTCAGACTCATTATCAATGATAGGATTAAAGTACACTTGATTTCCGTCATTAATTTTAAATTTTTCATGATAATAATCGCTGAACAAATGCCCACCATAAAATTTTTTTTTGTATAAATCCGTATTTAATAATTGAGATCTTTTCCAATATTGATCAACATAAGGGAATGTACAAAAAAAAATGCTTGTTGAAGATGCCGAGTCATCAAAGTAAACAATCTTATTAAAGTTTTTTCTTAATTTAATAAGCTCCAAAATTATATCTTCGTTACTTATTTTTCCACTATGATATTTTCTAACTAATATTAAAAGGTCGCCTTGTTTTTTAAATAAATTTTTAATTTTATAATCTACAAAACTCCAGTTCCAATCTTTTATTTCTTTTGAAGCTAAAATTAATGGCGTAAGGCTATGAAGAACTTCAATAGATGAGTGTCCATGAGCAACAGTAATATTGTACATTATTTTTCTAAAGTAAATTTAAGAATAATTTTTAATAAAACTAAAAGTTCAAATTTAATTCTATAAATTAGGTTTTTTGAAAAAATCATATATTTTATAAAGATAAAATTAAAATAAATTCTGCATTTATGTAAAATTAAGTCAATTTTTAAATACTATAGATAATTAATTTAATTAAAAGAAACTAAAGGATCATTGAAATTAAATATGTTATAAAAAAAAAATTTACTTGATATTGCCGATCCAAATTTCCATTCAGAAAATTGCTTTACAAAACAGAAATCTATTCCATATCTAATTGCAATTTTCATATCAATTGATGAATCACCAAAAAGAATGGCAGGTTTTTTTATCAAATTTGATAGACTAAGATTTTCTGCATTTTTAAATTTAGTTTGAGGACTACCCAATACTTTATTAAATTTATTAAAAATTTCTTTCGATTTAAATATTTTATGTAATTCTATTTCATCTCCTCCTGAAACTACATAGCAAGGTATATTATTTCCATTGAAATAGCCGAGAATATTAATGAATCCAGGCACATAATCAATAGAAAGTAGATGATTAAAAACTAGTGAGGAATACCTCTTTACCGCAATACGACTTTTATTTTCATGATCTTTATCTTGTTTTATATTCTTATAAAAATATTCAAATTTTTTATAACGAGAAACTCCACCATTTTTTTTGTGATAAGATATAAAGCTATCTACCAAATTTTTTTTTTCAGATACTAGAACTTCAGCAAAGACACTTGTTTTTAATTGATTTGATTGAAGAATTACACCATCACAATCAAAAATGACTGATTTATAATGACATAGTTTTAACAAAATTAATTTCTTTATTTTTGTATTTTAATCAACTGATAGATTTTTTAAAAATTTTCAATTTAAAATAATTTATTCTAAAATTATGTCTATAAAAAATTAATTTTACTAAGATCATAAATTTAAATTTAATTTGAAAAGAAAATCATGATGACTAAATTTGTCTATTAATTCATAATTATATTTTTTTAAAAAATCTTTAATGACTTCTTTTTTTCTACATTCAATTAACATATATTTAAACTTATACTTTTTGAAATCAATGCCTGAAAGTACAGCAAGTTCGGCGCCCTCTACGTCTAGAGACAAAAAATCAATCTCATTTGGCGCATCAGCCTCAATTAAAATTTCGTTTAGTGTCTTAGCTACTGAGCCAAAACTAAGATTATAATTTTTAGTTGGTAAATGTGATCTTCCTCTTTTTATATGTTCTTTTTTATCTAACAAATCTGAGTCCAGATTATTTGCAATAGACATTAAATTAGCATGAATTATATCAACATATTTATCTTTAAAGTCTTGATTTACAGCTGCATTACAAAAAATGTGATTGCCAGGCTTTGATCGATAATAACAACAATTTAAAAACTGATCTGGTAAAGGTTCAACTAAAACACCTCTCCATTGTTTCTTAATTTCTAAATAAATTGTGTTAGATTCTGTAAATCCATCGTTCGCTCCAAGTTCAACAAAATATCCATATTCATAATTTAAGTATTTTGAGAGCTTACGATCAATATCATGAGGAGCAAAACGAGAAAACTTAAAAATTCTATATTTTATATATCTCATATAATCCCATATACCTGAAGGAATTGTATTTTTTAGAAATAATTTAAGTGACATTGTTATAATTTTTTTTAAAAATTAAGAAATTTCATTTTTTTTGTATTTAAAATATCATTAAAAATTATTTGATTAATTTATCTAATTTTAATAAATATATTTTCGAATGATAATGATTTCATTCTTATTAACAATTAATAATTATATAAAAATCCTTATTTATCATTTTTTATAGTAATAACTAAATAATTGATAAGTTTTTTCTATAGGTATTTTATGTATTATATTTTAATTTAGGTAAATCATAGACCATTTGAACAATTAGAAAAAGTATTTATAACTTAAAGTATAATGAAAATTAAAATGCTAGATTGCACATTACGTGATGGTGGTTACTATAATAATTGGGACTTTGATCCAGTTCTCATAAAAGATTATTTAGAGGCAATGGACTCTTTAAAAGTTGACTTTGTCGAAATAGGTTTCAGATCATTAAAAAATGATAGTTTCAATGGGGGAGTAGCTTATAGCACTGATACATTTTTAAATAATCTTTCTATGCCAAGAGGCCTTATTGGCAAAATTGGAGTAATGATTAATGGAGCTGAAATTGCAGATACTAAATCTCAAAACTCAAGTCTTGAAAAGTTGTTCAAACCTAAAGTAGAATCTTTAGTGACATTAGTTCGTATTGCTTGTCACGTCCACGAATTTAAAAATTGTTTACCCGCATCTAAATGGTTGAAAAAAAAAGGTTATCTAGTTGGTTTTAATTTGATGCAGATAGCAGACCGCTCATTAGATGAAATAACTGAAATGGCTATTGCTGCCAAAGACTATCCTATCGATGTTTTATACTTTGCTGACTCTATGGGTAGTTTAAGCTCAGATCAGCTAAAAAATATTATTAATGCATTTAAGAGTGGATGGAAAAAAGATTTGGGTATTCATGCACATGATAATATTGGTCAAGCAGTGAGCAACAGTATAGAGGCAGTAAATTCTGGTATAAACTGGGTGGATAGTACTGTTACAGGAATGGGGCGTGGTTCAGGTAATGCTCAAACAGAATATATACTTTTGGCATTAGCTAATTTAAGAAAAAGTCAGGGTAATTTTATAAAATTACTAAAACTAATTGATAAATATTTTAAAGATATGAAAAAAAGTTATGGTTGGGGGACAAACCCTTTTTATTATCTTGCTGGTCAATATGGTATCCATCCAAGTTATATCCAGCATATGTTACAAGATAAACGCTATAACGAAGAAGATATTTTAGGGGTAATAGATTTTTTAAAAGTTAAAGAAGGTAAAAAATTTAGTTTAGATACATTAGAGTCTGCTCGTCATTTTTACTCAAGTGAACCCAAAGGAAAGTGGATGCCACATACCTTACTAAAAGAAAAAACTATATTAATTCTTGGATCAGGCCCAGGTGTAAAAAAATATCAATTCGAAATAGAAACTTTTGTGGATCAAAACAAACCTTATGTAATAGCACTTAATACCCAATCAAATATAAAAGAAAACTTAATTAATGCTAGAGTTGCTTGTCATCCAGTTCGTTTACTTGCAGACTGTAAAGATCACATTAAACTACCTCAACCCCTAATCACACCTTTTTCAATGTTGCCAGATCCACTAAAGAAAGATTTATCACAAAAAGAAATATTGGATTTTGGAATCACTATTGGTAAACATTTTAAATTTAATGAAAATTATTGTGAACTTCCGACCTCATTGGTTATTGCTTACGCGCTTGCAATAGCAAATAGTGGGTTAGCTAATAAAATTATTTTAGCAGGATTTGATGGCTATAATGCTGACGATCCTCGAAGTAAAGAGATGAGCAAACTTTTATTAGAATACAAAAAACACCAGAAAGCTCTTCCTCTTGAATCTATAACTCCAACAAATTACCAGATTCCAGTTCACTCAATTTTTGGACCGAATACTTGAGAACTATAATTGTTATTCCAGCTCGCTATAAATCCTCAAGATTTCCAGGTAAGCCATTAACTAAATTATTAGGTAAACCAATGATTCAATGGGTTGCTGAATTAAGCGCTGAGGCTGTGGGTCAAAAAAATGTTTACATAGCAACTGAAAATAAAAAAATATTCGATACTATAACTCAAGCAGGTTTTAACGCAATTTTGACCTCAGAAAACTGTCAAACAGGTACGGACCGTGTTGCTGAAGTCGCTAAAAAAATTAAAGCTGATATTTATGTTAACGTTCAAGGAGATGAGCCTCTAGTTGATCCAAAAGATATAAAAAAAATTATTTTTATGAAAAAAAAATATCCTGATGAAATTATTAATGGTTACACTGTCATTAGTAAAAATGAAGATCCAAAAAATATAAATATTCCAAAAGTAATATTTACAAATGATAATCGTCTGATTTACATTTCACGTAGGGATATACCTGGATTTAAGGAAAAAAAATATAAACCAAATGTTTATCATAAACAAGTTTGTATTTATGCTTTTAATCGTGAGGAATTGTTACAATTTAATAATCATAAAGAAAAAAGTGTTCTTGAAAAGTTTGAAGATATTGAAATACTTAGATTTATTGAGTGGGGAAAAATAATTCGTCTTGTTCGAACAAGCTCTGGTAGTCTTGCTGTAGATGAACCAAAGGATATTGAAAAAGTTGAAAAAGAACTAAAGAAGATAAAAAAATAATAGTTTGAAATTTAGATAAGAAATTTCTTTAATTTTATATTTATTTCTCAATTAACTGCCTTTTTTTATCTAACCTTTAAATTAAGAATTTTTGGAGTTATAAAATTTAGAATAAATTTCATTAAGTTCTAAAGATAATTTTAAATAGTTAGGGCGAAGTTTTTTTGAATATTTTTTCATGAAATTTTCTATTGATGTGATTGATTGTGTTTTTTTTCGCGGTAGAGATAATTTGTTCAAGAAATTTTCAAAGTCATCAGATTTTTTAATATTGAGACTTTGACAAATTTTATCGATATAATTTAAAGGCTGATATACAAATTCGTCAAAAAAAATCATCAATACTTTTTGTTTTTCCCATTTGTCCATATTTTCATACATTTTAAATATCCTTTTATATAAATTATAAATTGTTAAAAGGCACTTTTCTGAATCGTTTGCATCTATATACTCATCAGCGTAATCCTTTGTATACCAAGGAATAATTTTATTTTTATGATTAATACATAAGTGGAAATCTCTATTATCAGATCCAATTCTATTAACCCAGTTTTCTTCATCCCATCTACTAATTAAATAGAATGGATCTCTTAACATAACAATATAAAGACCTAATTTATGTTTGAATGATTTGAGTAAAATATCTGAATATCCAAATATATAATGTAAATGTAATGGTAAAATTGGCTTAGTTTGAATTATTTCTTTTGAAACTTCGTCGCCTTCTTTTTTGTCTAATCTTTTTAAATATATATCCTCTAAATTATTAAAGTAAGGGGAAGTCATATCAGTTTTTCTAAAATTTACATTTCTACTTATAAATAAATTGTAGATTAATTCGTCAGATCTAGTTTCAAGAATTACACGCACTGTATCTATTGAAAGTTTTTCTAAATAATGAAGTGTTGCTAGTTGTTCGAATGATGGTTCTATTTGCCAATTTTCTACATTTACAAGTGAGCAAATCGTAGAACAAAGAAGACTTTTACCAGATGATGAAAACCCATCAACAAAAATAATCTTACTTGCAAGAAGCTGATTTTCTCTACTTAATATAGTATTACTCATAATTTATTTATTATACAATTTTAACCTACACTGTTTAATAAACATCTTTTAATAAAATACTCATTCAAATTTTAAAAGAGCTATAATTTTATCAAAAAATTTGGTTAATTTTTAAAAAATTTAATTTAAATGAATTTATTGACTTTACTTGGATATTCAAAATAGTTATTGTTTTTCTTTTTTTGCTAGTATTAAATCCTCTTCAACCATTTCAGAGACAAGATTTTCAAAAGAAATTTTTGGTTTCCAACCAAGATTTTTCATTGCTTTTGTTGAGTCCCCTAAGAGGCTATCTGCTTCTGTAGGTCTGAAATAATCAGGATTCACTTTTATGATCTCTTTTTCTTTGTGAACTCCAACTTGTTTGACTCCCTTTCCGTGCCACTTAATATCAATACCAAGCTTTTCAGAGGTAATATTTATAAAATCTTTAACTGAATATTGTTGACCTGTTGCAATGACATAATCCTCAGGTTTGTCTTGTTGTAACATAAGCCATTGCATTTCAACATAATCTTTAGCATGTCCCCAATCCCTTTTTGCATCTAAATTTCCTAAGTATAAACAATCTTGTAATCCTAAAAAAATTCTAGTAAGACCTCTTGTAATCTTTCTTGTAACAAAAGTTTCCCCTCTAACAGGTGATTCATGGTTAAATAAAATACCGTTACAACCAAAAATACCATAAGCCTCTCTGTAATTAACTGTTATCCAGTATGAATACAATTTTGCCACTGCATATGGGCTTCTAGGATAGAAAGGTGTGGTTTCTTTTTGAGGAGTCTCAACTGCTTTACCAAATAATTCAGAGGTGGATGCTTGGTAAAATTTTGTTTTAGTTTGTAGTTTAAGAATACGTATTGCTTCAAGTAAACGCAATGTACCAATACCATCAACATTTGCTGAATATTCTGGCATCTCAAAAGAAATAGCAACGTGACTTTGAGCTGCTAAGTTATATATTTCTTCAGGTTCTAACTCATTTATAATTCTCGTAACACAACTTGTATCTGTTAAATCTCCGTAATGAAGTTTGAAACTATTATTATTGATTTGAGGTTCTCGATATAAATGATTTATACGATTTGTATTAACTTGAGATGAGCTTCTTCTAATTCCATGAACTTCATATCCCTTTTCTAATAGTAATTCAGCTAAATAAGATCCATCTTGACCCGTAATTCCTGTAATAAGAGCTTTTTTTTTCATATAACAAATTTCATGAAAATTAATATTACCATTCTCCCCAACCTCCATCAACACGAAGTACCTGCCCAGTTACGTATTCAGACATATCACTAGCTAAATAAGCAATAACACCCCGAAAATCATTTTCATTTGCCATTCTTTGTAGAGGCGTCCTACTTTCATATCTGCTAACAAAATCAGCGGGTTGATCTCTAAAAATACCACCCGGAGAAATTGCATTGACTCTAACCTCTGGAGATAAGGTTGTAGCTAACCATCTAGTTAACTGTACGAGCCCTCCTTTACTGATACTGTATGCAGCTGGATTGCCCATATTTGTATCTTCATAAAGCCTCCAGTCTGGACCAAGCTCACCATAGATTGATGTTATATTAACAATATTTCCACCTTTAGATTTCTTTATCAAATGTGCTAGGTCTTTAGAAAGGTGGAATACAGAAGTTAAATTCACCTCCATAGATCTTCTCCAAGACTCTAGTTTCTGACTCTCAAAAGGAGTAGCCCAACCTTCGAGATTAGTAGAGCCTGTAAAAGCAGCATTATTAATTAAGCAATTTAAATCTTGTTTATAATTATTTACCTCATTTATAAGAAGATTTCTTTCTCTCTCATTTTCAAGATCGCAATTAATTATTTGAAGTTTTGTTTTTTTAAAAGATGATAATTTATTTTTTAATTTTTCTAAATCATCTTCATTTTTATCAACTAAAATTAAATTATCCCCAAGCTCTGCCAGAGTTTCTGATATTATAGAGCCCAGTCTTCCTGAGGCTCCAGTGACTAGTGCATAGCGGTCTTTCATATTCATTAGTTGAGATATTTTAAGCATATTATTTCTTATTTTTACCAGCCATTAATAATTCAACAATCTCAAAATCATATAAAGTGTCTATATCAATTGATCTTTCTACAGGTATTTTTAAAGCTTTTACACGGCCACTAAACAATGATTTTTTTTTAAGAACAAATTTTGGACTCAAAACATATGCTATAGTTGTCATATCATACACTTTTTTTGCATCTTGCCTACGAAATATAGCTTTGTTAATCTTATTAACTAATTCAAATTTTCCATTCTTAGTTTCTTTCACCATATTGAACCATGGGTTTCTTTTTGCTTCAGAAATAGTAATTACGACATCAGCTCCACCTTTTTTAAAAATATTTATACTTTTTATTAAATCTTCTTTTCTTCTCAAAGGAGATGTTGTTGGGACAGATAACATAATATCTGGTAATTTTCCTTCATTTTTTTTTAAGTAATTAAGAGCGTGCCTCCATGCCAACCATTCAGGACTATTATCTTTTGAAATTTCTTTAGGCCGCATAAAAGGGACTTCTGCGCCAAATTTTTTTGCAACATCTGCTATACTCTTAGAGTCAGTTGACACTATCACCCTTTTAATTATTGGTATTGATTTTGCCTGTTCAATTGACCAAGCTATGAGGGGTTTGCCCATCAATTGCCTCAAATTTTTGTTCTTTAAACCTTTTGATCCTCCACGGGCAAATATAAAAGCTACTATTTCAAATTTAGACATTATCCAGTTTAACAGTTTTAGATTTCATCTTATTAGATGTTCGAGCTGCTTCAATTACATTGATTACAGATAGACCATCTTCGATAGTTACTAATGGTTTATTTTTCTCATTGAAACCCTTAAAAAAGGATTGCCATTCTAAGAGATAGGTCTCATCTTCATGTTTTTTATGTGAAAATAACTTAGTCCATTTATGATCATTAATTTTCCATATTTCAACCAAACCATTTTTTTCATTCCATTTAAGAGATCCTTTCTCACCAATAGCAACACAGGTTCGAATAGGATCGTGCCTTATAAAATCTATAGAAAGGATAGCCACTGGTAAATCTAATTTATTATTTGATTTAAGTTCAAGATTTATATATGCACTATCTTCAACATCAATATCTAAGTTGCTATGCTTTTTTAGCATTGCATTTACAGAAATGATTTCACCAAATATCCATCTTAAATAATCAATTTCATGGCTAAGCTCTAGTATGACCCCCCCACCTAAATTAGCATTTGCAGATACACTTTTTTTGTAGTCAATATCTGTTCTCCAAGAAGGCAAGTAGCTTCCAGCTTCACTTCTAATTGAATAAATTTTTCCAATTAAGTTGGATTGTATTTGTTGTCTAAAATAAATAAGCGAGTTATCAAATCTAAGATTGTAACCCAATTGGATGAATAAATCTTTATTATCTCTTTGTTCAATCAACTCTTTTACCCTTTTAGAGTCATTTGAAATAGGTTTTTCAATAAACAAACTACACCCTAATTTAGCCAAAATAATAGCAATGTTTAAATGAAATGTTGCAGGAGATGCTATCACTGCAATTTGAGGTTTAAAAATTATAACTTCATTTATATCTTTAAAAGATCCATTGGAATTTTCTGGTATAGAGCTTTCTGACTTGTGTCTAAGAACTCGAATATCAGCATTGGGATGCATTTTTCTTAAAATTTTAAGATGTCTTTTACCAATACTTCCTAGACCTACGATTAAAATTTTTGAAACTTCAACCATTTCAAACCATTATTTCAATGCACTTATCAAATTATTTGTTATGAAATCAATATCTTCATCTTTTAGTGTAGCAGAAGATGGAAGTGATAAGCCAAAATAAGAGAGATTACGAGAATTAATTAGGTTATCAGAGTGACGATAACTTTTGTATGGGGGCATTTCATTTAATGGATAAAAAACTGGGCGAGTATCAATACCATTTTCCATAAGTTTCTTCGAGATTAAGTCTCGATTATATTTTTTATCTAATAAAATAGTGTACAACCAATTTGAGTGACGAATATATTTTTGATGAAAAGGTAATTGAGATATGCCATCGATTTTTGAAAGTTTTTTATCATAAGCATTTGCTATAGTCATTTTTCTATTTACTATTTCATCAAGTCTTTCCATTTGTGCAACTCCAATAGCAGCCTGAATATTAGTCAAACGAAAATTGTATCCCACATTGTTATGCCAGTATCTTTTACTTGGCTCCATTCCATGATCTCTTAAAATCCTTGCCTTTTTAGCAATTTCTACATCTGGAAATATAACCATTCCTCCTTCACCTGTAGATACAGTCTTATTTCCAAAAAAACTAAAAGTAGATGCATCGCCAAAGACCCCAACTGGTTTATCTTTGTAAGTGCTGCCGATTGCCTCTGCACAATCCTCTATTATTTTTAAATTATACTTTTGTGCTATTTTTTTAATTTTATCCATTTCGCAAACTTGACCATAAAGGTGAACAGGCATAATAGCTTTAGTGCTATCGCTAATTAATTTTTCGATCTCATTGCAATCAATACACCAAGTTTTATTATCAATCTCGCATAAAACTGGTGTGGCATTGCAATAAATAACTGCATTAACTGATGCAGCAAAAGTGACATTGGGAACGATGACTTCATCTTTTGGGCCAATGCCCAATGAAAGTAAAGCTAAATGCAAAGCTGAGGTTCCATTTGATACAGCAATAGCTTCATTATTATGATGCATATCTGAAAAAACTTTTTCGAAATGTGTAACATAACTACCCTGTGAAGATATCCAATTTGAATGAATACAATCCTGTACATATTCCATCTCACGACCTGACAATGAAGGCTCAAGTACAGGTATTCTATGACTTTTGAAGATATCTGCGACATCTACTAAATTACCCATTTCATCACAAAGTGGAATGATTTTAATTTTACTAGAAAATTTACTTCTTATAAGACTATCTTTACTAGTTACTGGAAGACTTATGTATTTATGGTTCATTACTGTATCAACGATATTGTCTATAAGATGTCCTTTTAATAGTGCTCGTCTAATATCACCATCAGTTACCATTCCTATTAGTTTTTTATTATTAGTTACAAAACAAATGCCAAAGCCATTATCATTTACAACTTTCATTGTTTGCAGAATAGTACTACCACTTGATATAGTTATTTTTTCAAGATCCATTATTGTTTTCTATGATTTGCTTTGCTAAAGTAAATTGTTTTTTTAGTTCCGTAGTCTTTGAACCATATATTTCTAAACTATAATAACTTAAGTTAAGTTTAATATAATTCCAAAACCATGAATTTACCGATATTGGATCATTTTCATCTTGTATACCTTTATTTTCACTTAAGTGATATGCATGAATATGGTCACTACATTTCTCTAAAAATACCGCTTTGTCAAAATTCATTGTCTTAGATGAAACATTAAGATGTCCGAAATCTATTAGTAAGTTTATATTTGAAGGTGTTTTATCCATTATATTTAGGCATTCTTCTGATTCTACCATCAAAAAAGGATTACATTTAAATTCTTTAAAATTATTAAGAGAGATGACATTATTTTCTATAAATAAAGAAACTCCTAACTTTGAGGCTCTATCAGATAGAAAATTAATATTTTCTAAAAAAATTTTAGTAGCTTCATCGCGGTTGTAAATTTTACTATTTTTAATTTGGCTTCCAATCTCTGATAATTTTGGATCAATTAAAAAACCTGCGTGAAAACTGTACCTTGGACAATCAAGTTCTACAGAAAATTGTAAAGCAATTTCAACATGTTCAAGACTATTCTTTACTATGTCAGGCGATAAAGAAGCTAAATTAAATACAAAAGGTTTTAAAGGTGGCGGAAAATAGTTATGCAATTGAAAATTAATTTTATTTTTTAATTTTTTAAGATTACTAAGTTGACCCTCATCATATTTACCCCCTGACAATTCAACATTATTTATTCCATGGTTAAATAAATCAATACTTGTTTTCCAAGCTGGTTGATCCTTTATCCCAGCCGATGATATATAAATCATAAAGCTTTTCCTGGGACTCCAACATAAGTTTTTCCCTCAACTAATATATCTTTGATAATAACTGAGCCTGCTCCAATTTTATTATTATTATTAATTGTAATGTTATCAATTATAGTGGAATTAGCTCCTACGAAAATATTATTACCTATTTTACATCGACCGCAAATAACTGAACTTGGAGCAAAATCATTAAAATCTCCAATAACTGTTTCGTGTTCTATGTTGCTATAAGAATTGATTAAATTATATGAGCCTACCAAGACATTAGGACCAATGTTTGCAAAAGGTCCTATGAAATTAGATTTACCTATAATAGCTGAAGGATCAATTATGGCTGTAGGATGAATTATTGAGATGTTGTCAAAGTCTTTGATTATGGTATCAGAATGAATAGATTTTCGAATTTTGTTATCACCTATAGCTATAAAAACTTTTGTTGACTCTTTTGAAAAAGAGTTAAGTTTCTCAATGGATCCAATTACAGGAACCCCTAAAATATTTTGCTCTTCTTTAAAATTGATATCTATTATTCCTATTAAATTCCAATCATCACTTAGGCATGCAGCTGATATCACGGCGCGGGAATGGCCGCCTGAACCAATAATAAGCAAATCATTCATGGAAATCACTGTTCCTAACTTTATGACCATTTTTTAAATCTCTAACTGCTTTTTTTCCTATTATGTTTTTAATTTCTCTTGACATCAGTCCTGTACCAGGTCTTTTGAGTTCGAGAAATTCTAATTTTAGAATTTCACCGGATTTTAATGATTTATTTAAAAATAAACTTTTTCTTGAAACTTTTGCCATCTCTAACTCTTCGGTTTGAATTTGCTTAATTGAACTACCAAGCATTTTTTCAGCTCTTCTAATTGATTTGACAAGATTTGCAAATTCTTTTGGATTGGAAGAAGCTAAGTGATCAGGACCGGGGAGACTCTTATCTAATGTAAAATGTTTTTCTATTACACAAGCTCCATTCCCAATAGAAAGAATTGCTGCTTCATTTCCTATACTATGGTCAGAATAACCTATTGGGACTCTAAAAGTTTTTTTCAAAGTATTCATTACATTTAAATTTATACTTTTATCGGAACAAGGATAATTAGAGACACAATGCAATAATACTATATCGTTATTTTTATATTTAATATAAATATCCAATGTGTCTTTAATTTCATCCATTGTACTCATTCCCACGGAAACAATAGAAGGTTTTTTAGTTTTAGCAATCCAATGATGAAGAGGGAGATCTACTAAGTCAGCTGAAGATGTTTTAAAAAAATCAATATTAAGGCCTAATAAGAACTTAGCACTATCTAAATCATAAGGGGTTGAAATAAATGATAATTGTTTATCATCACAGTACTTTTTTAATTTGAAGTGATCGTCGTATGAAAGTTCAAGTCTTTTGAGCATATCGTAGTGAGACTCTTTTGGAGAAGTGTTGTTAAATTGGTATTTGACTTTAGGTGTGTCTTTTGAAACTAGCTTTTCAGTATCAAAAGTTTGAAACTTTACAACGTCTGCACCAGAAAGCTTAGCAGAGTCAATCATTTTTTTTGCTAAATTTAGATCACCATTATGGTTGACTCCAATTTCTGCAATAATTAAGCAACGTGATTTAGAGGTAAAAAAATTTTTAATCAATTTAATTTAAATTTATGATTATTGCTTTTCAATGTAAATAGATTGAGATGGATAGGCAAATGAGCTTCCATTTTTTTCAACAATATCTTTAATTATAAAAACCAATTCCTCTTTTATTTTTAAGTATTTTTCCCAATCATTAGTATTAGTAAAGGTACTAATGAATATATCAATACTGCTATCATTAAATTTTTCAACTTTTACGTATAATTTATAGCTATCATTGACGATAAAATCATTATTTGAGGAAATATAGGAGTCGATAGAGTAACAAATTTCTTTTAGTTGTTTTATTGAAGTATCGTAGGTTAATCCTATTATCCAATTAATTCGACGATATTGCCGATCAGAATAGTTAACAATTGATGTATCAGAAAAAACATAATTGGGTATAGAAATAGGAGTAGAGTCAAATTGACGGATTAAAGTAGAACGAAAGCCAATATGTTCTACAGTTCCTATAGCTTGACCTGGTACTTCAATAACATCATTCAACTCAAATCTTTTTTCTAAAATAATCATTATACCTGATATCAAATTTTTAAATAGATCTTGAGCACCAAGCGCTACTGCCACTCCAAAAAGTCCTAGACCCGCAATCACAGGACCTATCTTTATACCCCAAGTTTCTAAGACTGCTACTGTTCCTAAAAAAATGACTAGGTATTTCAATGAGCGCATAAGCCAAATGACTAAAGCTCTTGAAAATAGTTCATTTAGTTTTTGAAACGCCTGAGATAAAGGAGTTAAAGATTGATGAATGATCCAAAAAATAAAAATTGTAACGAATGTTTGATTAATTTTTTCTAATAGTGAGCCAAATTTATTGTCACTATTAACAAATATTCCTATCAATATAAAAACAAAGACAATAGGGAGAAATTTTAAAGGAGGGGCAAGTGTATCGAAGAGTTTATCATCTACTTTATTACCAGTCTTTTTGACAACTTTTTTAATTTTAGAAACAATTATTTTTGCAAAAAGCCCTCTTATAATTAGGGCCAAAAAAAATGATGCTATAATTACAAATAATTCTATTATGGAGAGGCCTAAGCTTCCCTGCTCAAAGGCACTTTTAAGATAATTTTTAAAATTTATCAATAGTTCCATTATTAGATTTACCATATAAATATCTCATAAAATAACCTAAAGGCAACATCATCAAGACATTATTCCAATTGTTATAAAGGCTCATATGAGGGATTAATGGCCACC